>NZ_CP111043.1:1576562-1891875 GCF_026250525.1 Chondrinema litorale | reverse complement strand
AGGCTAAACACATTACAGAAGCTGCTTTACGTGGCGATAAAATTGCCTTAGAAGCTTTTGATTATACTGCAAAAATTCTTGGTCTTAAATTATCAGATACTATTGCGCATTTAAGTCCAGAGGCAATTATCCTTTTTGGAGGTTTAGCAAATGCTGGTGATTTAATATTAGAGCCAACTAAAAAATATATGGAACAATATTGTTTAAATATTTTTAGAGGAAAGGTGAAGTTGTTGTTCTCTAATTTGAAAGGTAGCAATACTGCTATTTTAGGATCGAGTGCATTGGCTTGGACAGAATTTGAAAGAAAATCTAAAGCTTAATTATTTAAGGATATACTTATTTTGAAAAGCAGTTTCTTTAACTCAAAGAAACTGCTTTTTTATTTATCTATTCCTGTTGTAAAGCTTTTATAGGATTTGCATATGCTGATCTTAAAGTGTGAAAACTTATAGTAGCCAGTGCGATAAGCATAGTAATTATGCCACCTGCAATAAATATCAATGGATTAATAGATATTCTGTAAGCAAAATTCTCAAGCCAGCCTTCAAGAAGTAAGTAAGATGGCGGGATTGATAATAAAAATGCGATAAATATCATTATTGCAAACTTTGCAGATAGCACGACTAAAATCTGTTGAACAGAGGCTCCCAACACTTTACGAATACCAATTTCTTTAATTTTTCTTTCAGTAGTGATGGCTGCAAGACCAAAAAGTCCCATACAAGCAATAAGAATAGCTAAAACCGCAATAATAGTAACTACTACAGTCAGTTGCTGATCTGAGCGGTACAACTCATTAAAATGGTCATCTAGAAAAGAATAATCAAATGGCCAGTCACCAACTTGCTCGTACCAGATTTTTTCCAATTGAGCTATTGTCTCATCTACATGCTGGCTACTTATCTTAACCGACATTTCATCGTAGCCCCAATCAGGGTGTACTACCATGGCTAAGGTATTAATTTTATAGTGTAATGAATTAAAGTTAAAGTCTTCTGTAACTCCAATTACAGAGCCTAAGGTATCATTATTATAAAAAGTATGTCCAACTTCTAAACCGACTACTTCTTCTACACCAAGCTCTTTGGCAAAAGCTTCATTAATGATAAATGCCATATCTTTATCACTATCTATATCTTTTGAAAATCCTCTTCCATCTTTGAGTTTAATTCCATAAACTTTTAGGTAATCATAATCAACATTTACATTAGAAGGAACAAGACTTAATAAACCAGTGTCGAGTCTGGCTTTAAATCCCCATTGGTGAAAGTTGTTGCCTAAGCGTTGTCCAGAAGCAGTAACGCCTAATACATTGCTTTGCTGCAACATGGTTTCCTTTAAAGTTTCAAATTTTTCATTAGCATCATCCGACATATCTATGAGTACAATATGCTCTTTGTCGAAGCCAATATTTTTATTTTTCATATAAAATAATTGATTTACAACGACCAGTGTACTTACAATCATAGCCATAGCTAATCCAAATTGGAGTACAATTAGTGAGCTTCTGGTAAGAGATTTTTTTCCACCTTTTGGTAAACCCTTAAGTACTTTTACAGGCTGAAAAGATGAAAGAAAAAATGCTGGATAAATACCAGAAAGCAAGCCTAACATCATTGTTCCGGAAAATATCAGCAGTATTAAGCTCGGTTCTGAAAGTAATGTAAATACGCTGAGAGATCTGTTTATTAAGTCATTTAATATTGGAAGAAATATAAGACTAATAAGAAAGGCTAAAGTGAGTGCCGCAGAAGTGAGTAAAGCAGCTTCAGTAATAAATTGTAAAAATATTTGCTGTTTTTTTGCGCCAATCGTTTTTCTTATACCTACTTCTTTTGTTCTGTAGGTGGCTCTGGCAGCAGCAAGGTTTGTGAAATTTACTGTAGCAATAAGTACTATAAAAAGGGCTACAAGTAAAAAAATATCAAGGTATTCTCCATTAAACTTTCTGTAATTTTCATAGTCGTGTTCAATATCTGTTGATGCAAGATGCACTTCATTTAAAGGCTGAAGAAACATTTCATAGTAATCGTTAATCTCTTCATTATCAGTATGTCTTACTAAAAAGTCAGGAAATTTGGCTTCTAGTTGTTTAATGTCAGTTTGTTTATCGAGCTGTAGGTAAGTAATTAAAAAGTTAGAACCCCATTGATCATTAAAATCAGGATTGTCTCTTGTAACTGTAGACATCGAAATGAGCGCATCAAATTGTAGGTGTGAGTTTTCAGGAATATTTTCTAGTATACCTGTAACTTTTCCCGAATTATTTTTAGTAACTAAAACCTGATTTAACGCATCATCTATACTATCAAAAAATTTTAAAGCGCTTTCACGTGTCAATAGAATTGAATTAGGTTCATGTAAAGCTGTTGCTTTATCTCCAACCAAAAGCTCAAAATCAAATACTTCGAGAAAAGTACTATCTACAAATGCGAGTCTTTCTATTACAAACTGTTTTTCATCTTTGCTAAAGTTTGTCTTTCCGCGCATCCAGTATCGAGTGCAGTTTTCAATTTCTGGAAAATCGTCTATTAGGTGAGGCCCCATTGAAGGCATAGAAAGTGCAACTTTTTGCACATTAGTTCCTGTGAAACTTTGCACTTCGTCTAACCTATAAAGCTGATCTTTTTTACTGTGGAATTGGTCAAAACTCTTTTCATCAGCTATAAACAAATAAATAACTATGCAAGCTGCAATACCAATAGCCAAACTAAAAATATTGATAAATGTATAAAGCTTGTGTCTTCTGAAATTTCTCAGGGCGATGAGTAAATAATTTTTGAACATAATGGAGGGATTTACTTTGAGGTAACCTTTACAGTGAGTACTTGGGATAGCTGGAATAGTTACATCAATTTAAGAAAAACCTCCCCACCAGTCAATACAGCTTGGTGCAACGGTTTAAATACTAAAATAATGGTTGCATAAAAGGATTAATTATAAAATATTGTAGCGTGTTATCTGCTGTAAACACAGTTTGCAGATTGATAGGTAAATTCGGTACCGGCATACTCAAATATTTTTGCCATTGGCAGTACTTCCA
This sequence comes from Chondrinema litorale, assembly GCF_026250525.1. GTDB lineage: Bacteria > Bacteroidota > Bacteroidia > Cytophagales > Flammeovirgaceae > Chondrinema > Chondrinema litorale. The sequence continues at coordinate 1,888,829 of NZ_CP111043.1, read as the reverse complement.
AGTCTTCTTTACTAATTGTTTCGCAAAGTTTTGTAGCAAGCAGAGAAGAACTTGTAGGCCAGAATCTCATCTTGTTTTCATTTTTTAAAGTGAGGATATAATTTGAGTCTGAAGTTACAGCAAGTGTTTTTACACTATTTTCATTTTTAAGAATAAGAGGGTTTTCTTGAGGATTACTACTCCAAATTCTAACGGTTTGATCGTCGCTTGCAGATAGCAAGTGATAATCTGAAATATCAAAAGACAATTGATAAATCGCACCTGTATGCCCAAAAAATGAGTTTATCTGATTGAAAGTTTCGGTTTCCCAAGTTTCGATATTGCCATTTTTGTAGCCTGTAGCCAGTATCTTACCAGATTTATCGAATGCGAGAGCAGTTACTGAAGCTGAAGTATATTGCCTTACTTTAGAGTTTGAACCAATGCTTAGCTTTTGGAAAAGTTCTAACGTACCTCTTTTTGATGTAGTAATTGTATAGATATTTATTTTGTCTTCTACTCCAAAAGCAATCATAATATCTTTACTAGTATTAGTAGATACAGCCATTGCTGTAATGGTATTACTTTTTGTTTCGTAAATCTTTTCAGCTATATATTTAGATTTAGTTCTTTGATCATTTAAACCCCAAAGGTTTACTTTGTTAACTCCTGCTGCAATAAAGGTTTTGTTGCTATCATCAGCATTTGGAAGAAATTCTAAAAACTGAACAGGCTCTCCTAAGTCTGCAGCAAGTTCTGCTTTTGAACCTTTGCTAAACATAAAATTACTCAAGAGATATACTTCTCCACTAGTAGTTCCTGCAAGTAATTGGTCGGTTTCTTCACTAAAAACTAGCTTGTTTATTGAGCTTTTTAAGTTAAATGTTGATAACTGAACAACTGAGTTAGTAGAGCTAACCCTGTATATATACACAGTTCCAGACTCATCTCCAATTGCCAAAATAGAAGGCTCTCTATTAAGTATTTGCCTTATCGGAGCATTTTTATGGCTAAAAGCAAAAGTGGTTAATGGTAATTTACCTCCGATAGAAGCATCATCATTTTCATAAAAATATAAGGTACTGAGTGCGCCAAATATTTCGGGTACATTGCCTGTTTTTTCATGTATTTTCTGGTTTAGCAATGTATTAGAATCTAAAGAAACAATTTGTTTGCTTTTCAATGGTAAAAAATCTCTATCACTAATTGTGAATTGTTCATTGAGATAATAGGCATGCAAACCGAGAACTTTGGCGATCTCAACATTGCCATTATTAAATTCATTTTGTGATGCAGTGGCTAGTTGAGAAGCGGCAGAAAGCATCGTGATTTTATCTACTGTAGCCTTTTGTTCCTGATAAGCTACTTGAGCTTCTTCTGCTTTGTTTTTTTGTTCTTGGTAAGCGATTAACCTTTGTTCTGCCAACTGCCTTGCTTTTTGTGCCTCTTCTTCTTTTTGTAAGGCTATTATGGATTGTTGTCTAGCTTTTTCTTCACTTACTTTGGCTTGTTCTGCTGCTAGTTTCGCTTTTTGAGCTTCTTCTTTTGCTAAGGTTTCTGCTTTATTGGCTGCAATTTGAGCTTTTTGAGCTTTTTCTAAAGCTTTAGCTAGCATATCTTCATTTTCTTCTGCAATAACTCTAAGACTATCAGCTTTGTGTTTTTCTATTTCTGCCTGAATTCTAAGACTGTCTGCTAGGTCTTTGTCGGCTACAGCTTTATTGCGTAAACTATCTGCTACAATTTTTTCTGAAAGCGCTAAACCTTCTGCTTTTTCAGCTTGTTTTCTTTCTCTGTTAGCCAAATATGCCATCACTCCTGAAACTACAAGTAAACCTGCCATCACGATAATCATGGCAACCATGATCATTTTTCGCTTCTTCTCTTTTGAATTGGCAACCTCGCTTAGATCTATAAAGTTTTTGAGTAGTGATGTAGGAACAGGTTTCTTCTCAGATTTTAAGGCGTGTTTTAACCAACTGCTGGCAGTTTCTAACTCAAGTCCTGCAAGTAATAAACCCTGGTTTTTACCTTGCTCTTCCCAAGTTAGTGCTCGTTGAGACCATTTTGTATGTTGCTGAATGTAATCTCTATCAATGTCAAGAACACTTACCAGATCATTAAATGCCTCAGTAAAATCATTTTTTTCAAAATCAATCCAGTGAACTGCTGCCAGAGTAGGATGTAGGTATTCTGTTTTTCGATGAAGAATGGTGATAAAGCGTTTATTGAGGCTGGCTGCATATTCTACTTCATCTGAACAATAAGGAGATTTAATCGCCTCAGGAGAAATTACAAAAATGAAATTGTCTGATGATTCAATCCCTCTATATATTTCTTGTTGAAAGTCTGCCCCAGAAGTAATACTTTCTTGATCAAACCAAGTGGTTTTACCTTGTAACTGTAACGCATCATTAAGTTTACGGGCAAAGTCGCTATCAGCTCTCGAATAGGAGATAAACACTTCATTAGAAAGCTGCATTCTTTTAATACCACTTGCTGTAATAAAAGTATCGTGCAGATTTGTAGGCTTGTGTTCTTCTCGTTTCTTGCCAATCTCTAACCAAGCTTCAGCATCTTGTAAATTATATCCACGAAGCAATAAGCTTTCGTTTCTGCCTTGCTCTTCCCACTTAATTGCTTGAGCCAGATATCTTTTATGTTTAGAGTAATATCCTTTTTCTTTATTAATCTCAGAAAGTATTCGGGCAATTTTCTCCTGATATTCTTCTTTAAGAAAAATATTATTATCTATCTCAGAAAAATCAATATACTGTAAGTCTCTTATGCTTTGAGGTATATCTTCGGTATCTAGTATTTCTGTAAGTATTGGAATGATGCGCTTGTTGTATTTGAGCGCAATGGCAATCTCCTTTTTACAGTAATCAGAATCTATAGATTCTTTGGAGAGAAATAAAATGAAGTTATCTGCTTGGGCTATGCCATCGTTAATGGCTTTTTCGTAATTCTGGCCTGTTTTAATATCTTTTGTGTGTACCCAAGTAGTTACGCCAAACCTCGATAACTGCTTGCTAATATTATTTCTAAACTCTTTATTTTCTACAGCATAGGCAATAAATGCCTCTGTCATCAGATTTTCACCGTTTTTTTTTGACTCGCAGATATATTCGCAATGCAGGTCTGTAGGAATACAAGGAGGCTGTCCTTTTAAAAATTCTTGTGCTAACCACTTTTCCGCATCTTGTCTGTCTTTTCCAACTAATAAATATTTACCCGCACGCTGATTTTTTTCCCAGTTAAGCGCCCTTACTAATAGTCGAGTGTGCATCTCCACATAATTGGCATGGTTGCCAATAGATTGCAATAAACCTTGGAATGATACTTCAAAGTCATCAATTTGTTTCCACTCGAAGAGTTCTTTATTTTCGTCTGCTTCTTCGCGAATGTAAATCCAGTTAATTTTTGCAATGGCCGGATGTATATTATCTAACTCATCTGTTGGTTCTACATGCAAAAGTGGAATAATACGCTTATTGAGGCTAAGCGCCATTTCAATCTCTTTAAGGCAAAACTCAGATCGTATTGAATGTGGCGAAATGATAAAAACAAAGTTATGGGCATTTGCTATGCCTTCGTTTATCTGCTCTTGAAAATCTACACCAAGTGGAATATCATTCTGGTCAAACCAAACAGAATAGTTATCATTTACAAGTGAATCGTGCAATTTGGTGGCGAAAGCTTTGCTATGGCGTCTTCCATAAGAGATAAAAACATCATCAAATTCATTTTTACCATTCTGATGGGCTATGTGTAAAGCTTTACCGGAGTTTAAAAACCTAACTACATCATCTAATGTGTGAAGCCAATTACCTCCATTTTCTCTTACTTGTTCTCCAAGAATATTGAGCGATTCTATTTCTTCTTCAGAAAAGGCGGTGTCATCGTCTTTTTCTAGAAAGCAATAAAGTGTTCTGTCGGGTCTTTTGTATGAGTCGTCAGTTACTTCTGCAAGTGCATAGAAACCGGTTAATTTAGGAGTGATTACATAAAGGCAAAAATCGCAGTATTGGCGCTCATACAACTCTCGTTGATAGGCAGCATCATCCCATTCTTTCACAACTGGATTAAAGTAATCTATTTCCAGTTCTGGAATAATTCTATCTCGCCAATCTGAGCCGTTAACTGTACCTCCTAAAAATACCTTCATTGATAACTATTCAAAAAATTCACGACTTCGTCCAGTGATTTAAGCCATCTACCTCCATTTCTTTCAACCATTTTCCCTGTTGCTTCTAAAGACTTTTTTTGGTGTGGAGTAAACAATTTATGGTTTTCTTCGAAAACTGCGCAAAACAGTGTTTTCTCTGGTTTTTTATTAGAATCTTCTATTAAAGCGGGTATCAGATAAAAACCTTGCATTAAAGGAGTAATCACATACAGTAAAAAATCGCATGTGTTAGCAGCAGCATTGGCAGAAGTATACATGGCATTATTTACAGAAACACGTGGTTTGCTTAATGGTGCATATCCTGATTGCTTTTGGTGTGTATTATCTTCTTGCAATGGGTCTACATAACCGATTGTTAAGTTCGGAATTATTTGCTCCCTCCAAGAAGACTCATTACCTACACCGCCTAAAAATACTTTTGCCATGGTTAAAATTCTCCCTCAATATAAAGATTTTTTATTTCATCATGCTAATTAAATCATTATGCACTTTCATGTGTATATACATGGCTAATAATCCGCTTACTTTATCACTTTTCATTAAATTTCGCCTAAAAGCAGCATTTTTTAATTTATAGCTTTGTTTAAAATTAAGCTGACATGAAAAACAGACTTTTCCATATTGCCATTATCATTATTTCGATACTAGTACTTACTGCTGAATTTCTACAAATAGACTGGCTTATGTACTTAGCAAAGCCATGTATTATGCTTTGGGTAATTTCTTATTATCTATTAAACACTCAAAAAAATCAGCTCGAAAAAAATACTTTAATTGCATTTAGCTTTGCCTTACTTGGTGATGTACTGCTAATGTTTCAAAAACAACATGAAAGTTTTTTTATTTTAGGTTTAGCGAGTTTTTTAGTCTGTCAAGTTAGTTATTTACAGGTTTTTATGAAACCAGTACTGCAAAAAGATATAAGAAAAAGTATTTTGGTGATGCAACCCTATTTTTTACTGTTCTTTTTGATCTATGCGGGTTCATTATTTACGGCTATGTACCATCAACTTGAACATTTTATGAGAATTGCCGTTTTTGTGTATGCTGCTGCATTAACAGCAATGGCAGCCACAGCATTAAACAGAAAAGGATATGTAGCTGAAAAAAGCTTTTCTTTAATTTTTACAGGTTCATTGCTGTTTCTTATATCAGATTCTTTAATTGGAATTAACAAGTTTACATTCCAAATCCCTTACGCAGGAATCTGGATTTTAGGGACATATATAGCAGCACAATATTTAATTGTAAGGGGTTTAATAGAAGAGAAATTTGACAAATAAAAAAATGAATAAGTTACTGAAATACAGTTTAGGTGTATTAGGATTAATACTCACTTTACAAGTACAAGCTCAGGAAAAACTAGAAAAAGATTTTAGTGAAAGCTTTTCGATTGAAGATGGAGATTTACTCGATTTGGAAAACGAATACGGCAAGATTATCATCAAAGAAGTTTCTGGCACTGAACTGAAAATAGCTGTACATGTCGAAACAGAAGGGAAAGACGCAGAAAGTACCCAAGAGTCGCTCGACAGAGTTTCTGTGGTAATGGAAAAAGAAGGAAAAGTAATTTCTGCACATACAAGATTAGATGCAAAAGCAAATGCCTTTAAAAGTTTGGTAAAGAGTGTAGGTGATGCATTTAATAATAATATGAATATAACTTACCAAGTAGAAGTACCGAAAGGGCTTAATCTGGATGTTTATCAAAAAAATGGTGATATTCAAATTGCAGATGTGAGTAGCGATTATACCATTGAGTTGAATGATGGTGAATTAAAGCTCGATAAAATTACTGGCTCACTCAAGCTTACATTAAAAGGTGCCGAAGGTACAATTACATCTATGGCAGATGGGAGCTTAACTTTAGAAAACTCATCATTAGATGTGAAATCGGGAAAAAATATAGTTTACAACAGCAATGTAAATGGTTGTAAGTTAAATGCTGGTAATCTCGAAAGTTTATTTCTCGATAGTAAAAACGATGAAATTAAATGCCTAAGCCTAGGCGGTTTAAGTGGTAAAAGCACACTTTCTAAGATTAATATTGAAAAGTTGAATGGGATTACAGATTTTAACTTGACCTTTGGCTATATCTCAGTAGAAGAAGTTACCTCAGATATGGAGTCTATAAGTATCGAAGGTAAAAGCAATGCAGATATTTTTATGGATTTTTCTAAAAATCTAACCTTCGAACTGGAACTTACGGGTAAAGAAGATCATGTAAAAATACCTGAGACTGATACTGAATTGAAAAAAACTTTCTTAAATGAAAAAGCAAAAGAAGCTCAGTGGAAAGGTAAAGTAGGTAGTGGAGATACCGAAAACAGAACGGTAATTTTAAAAACTGGTGGTAGTGGAAAAATAGAACTGGGCAGGTAGTATATATATTGATGTTGGTTTATGAAAGTAGGTCTTTTTTTTGGTTCTTTTAACCCGATACATGTTGGCCATTTAATATTGGCTAATGCAATGGTAGAAAACGCAAATCTTGATCAAGTATGGTTTGTAGTTTCGCCACAGAACCCTTTTAAACGAAAAAATAATTTGCTACACGAGTTTGATCGGTTTAGCATGGTTAGGCAGGCGATAGCAGATAATCCCAAGTTTAATGCAACTGATATTGAGTTTAATATGCCTAAGCCAAGCTATACCGCAGATACGCTCGCTTGGCTTACAGATAAATACCCGAAATATGAGTTTGTTTTAATCGTGGGAGAAGACAACCTGAATAATTTTCATAAATGGAAAAACCATGATACCATTTTAAACCAGTATGGATTGTTGGTGTATCCTCGCCCAAATTCTCCAAAAACAGATTTATTAAAGCATCCGAAAGTAAATTTGATTGATGCACCGATGGTAGAGATTTCTGCTACTTTTATTAGAAATGCGATTAAGAATGATAAATCGATCAAATATTTGGTACCAGAAGAAGTGGAAGCTTTTATTAAGCTGAAAAGGTTTTATAAAGAATAACTGTTTTTAAACAGTTATTCTTCTTTACAATAGGCATCTAATGCTTTAGATGCATGTTTTATTCCCATGTTTACCGCCTGTCTTAGATCACTACAACATCCGGCAGACTCACCAGAAAGCTTTCTTGCCAAACCTCTGTTGTAATAGTAATTTCCATTCTGCGGATCATATGCAATTGCTGCAGAGAAATCTTCTACTGCTTCTGTAAACTTAGCTGTTTTGTAATATACATCGCCGCGTAAAGCATAGTTTTTAGACCAATCTGGAGCTAAGCGAATGGCTTTACCAAAATCTCTAATAGCCGAATTGTAGTGTTTGGCTTTTTTATGGGCAATCCCCCTGTTCGAATAATATTCTGCCTGTGTATCATTTAGCATAATGGCTGTATCATAATCGGCTATGGCACCTTTATAGTCGCCGCTTTCGAGTCGAGCAAAGGCTCTGTTGGCATAAGCCGATGGGAAGCCATCTTCTAGAGAAATAACTTTATCTAATGCTTTTAACGCATCTTCGTGGTTTTTACCAGCAAGAGAAAGGTTGTAAAGTGCCAGACTGTGTTCTGGGTTTATCTCTAAAGCACTTTGGAAATCAGTAATTGCTGGTTCCATTTCCTTTTTATCTAAATAAACCAATCCGCGATTTACATAGAAGTCAGCTTCTTCTTTGTTTAACTCAATGGCTGTATTAAAATCTGCTAGTGCTCCATCTCGGTATTTTAGAGCCATTTTTGCCAAACCGCGATAGTGGTAAATTTCTGCATCTTGTTTTTCTAAAGTAATAATTCTATTGAATTGGGTTTGACCAGAATTGTTATAATTAGTGCCTTTAAAAAATACAGCAGTCGTTTCATTTTTAGGTATTTGCAATAGTTGGTCAAAGCCTTCAATCGCTAATGGATATCTTTTAATTTCGTAATACAATACAGACTTGCTAAATAGTGCATCATATCTACTGGGCTCCAATTTCATTAGCATCTCATAATCTTGTATCGCATCTTCTGGTTTGTTTAGTCTTTCTCTGCACATGGCTCTTAAGCTCCATGCTTCTGTATTATGCGGATATATTTTTATGGCCTCACTTAAAAGGTTCTCAGTTTTATCGTATAAACCTTTATCCATAAAATTAGAAGCAGACTCGAAAAGCCTTTGTGATTCTTTTCTGGGTGAATAGGCAAGGTCCTTTTCATTAAAATCAGTTTGTGCAAAAACAGAAGCAGATAAACTGTAAATGAAAACTGTAATTAGAATATAGGTTTTCATAGAGATAGTAGCTAAATGTGTATAAGTTATTTTTAGATTAAAAAAAAGCACTTAGGGTAGCATGCATTTTTTACTTAAAAATTGGATGAAAATACTTATTAAGTTAGCGAAAAGTAAAAACTTTAGCAAAGGATAAAATTTTATTCGGTCTTATCAGGATTGATTTTTTAGTTTTGAAAAATGAGTAATAAGCCACAAAAAAATCTGAAGATTTTAATACTTCGTTTTTCTTCAATTGGTGATATAGTTTTGACTACTCCAGTTGTAAGAACAATTAAGACCCAGCTTAAAGGAGTACAGTTACATTACTGTACAAAAAAGTCTTATACAAGTATTCTTTCTTCTAATCCTTATATAGATAAAATCCATACATTGGATGGTAGTCTAAACGATTTAATAACTGAGTTAAAACAAGAGCAGTTCGATTTTATAGTCGATCTTCATCATAATTTAAGAACATTAATTATAAAAAGCAGACTGGGCATTTCTTCGAAATCTTTTAATAAACTCAATAGAGAAAAGTGGCTGTTTGTAAACCTAAAAGTAAATAAAATGCCTAATGTGCATATAGTCGACCGATATATGGAGACAGTAAAACCATTGGGAGTTGAGATGGATACTTTTGGTTTAGATTATTTTATTCCGGATAAAGACGAGGTTGAAAATAGCTGGTTGCCAGAAACTCATCAGAATAGTTATGTAGCTTTTGCAATAGGCGGGCAGTTTGCTACGAAAAAATTGCCAGTAAAGCGAATTATCGAAGTTTGTGATCGTATTAACAAACCTGTGATTTTACTTGGCGGAAAAGAAGATGTGGAAGTAGGTGAACAGATTGCCAGTTTTTTTGAGAAGCGAGAAGGAAATAAACCATATGAGGAAGGATTAAAAGAACTTGGTAAAAAAACCATTGTTTTTAATGCTTGTGGCAAGTTTAATCTTAATCAATCTGCATCTGTACTTAAAAATGCCAGAGCTGTTTTTACTCATGATACAGGCTTAATGCACATTGCAGCTGCTTTCCAGAAAAAGATTTATTCAATTTGGGGGAATACTACTCCATACTTTGGTATGTACCCATACAGAACAGAGTTTGTGGTTTATGAAAATAATAAATTAAAATGCAGACCTTGCTCTAAAATAGGCTATAAAAAGTGCCCCAAAGGACACTTTAAATGTATGAATGATATTGTTTTCGACTTTTGGATTCCTTGAGCTTATTTACCAGCTCTACCAGTAACACTTTCTATTGGAATGCCCTGTAAAGACTCATAGATTACATCTTGAATTTTAGTTCTGATGTTTTCTCTAATCAGTTTTTGATTACCAACAAAAGGATGGATTCTGTTTGAAAGGAATACATATACCAGATTGTAAGCTGGGTCTACCCAACCACAAGTACCAGTAAAACCTGTATGACCAAAAGTTAAGTCTGAGCTAAGTTCAGAAGAACTGGCTCTTACATTTCTTAATGGAGGTTTGTCCCAACCAAGCCCGCGTCTGTTATTATCGAAATATCTGTGATTAAACTTGGCAATTGTTTCTGGTTGAATGTACCAGTTGCCACCGTAAAAGCCTTCTTGTAGGTTCATCTGTAATACTACCGAAATGTCGTAGGCATTACTAAACAAACCTGCATGTCCGTCTACACCACCGCTCAATGCTGATGCAGGGTCATGCACATAACCGTGTACCAATCCTTTTCTTTGGTAAATATCCATTTCGGTTGGTACAATCTGGTCTTTATCTATTTTTTCAATCGGATTGTAAGTGATATGCTTTAGCCCTAAAGGTTGATAAATGTATTGAGAAAGAAATTGATCGAGAGGTTGTCCACTCACTCTTTCTACAATTCTTTTCATCATCATAAAACCTAAGTCGCTGTATCTATAAGTTGGCTTGCTGTATCCATAGCGGTTTCTAGCAAGGTCTGTATCTATTAACCACTGCCAAACAGAGTCTGCAATATGATCTAATGCAAATAAGTCAGGGCTAATTTGCACAGAATATCCTTCTTTTTGTTCGTATGAAAGGTAATTAGGATTGTTTTCTCCATTTTCTGTAACATAGCTCCAAAAAGGATAAAAAGCTTTTAAACCAGCTTGATGAGAAAGTATATCCTTAATTACCATATTTTCCTTATTGGTATTTGCCAATTCTGGTAGGTAATCAGAAGCTTTTTTATCTAGATCGATTTTATTTTGCTGTTCAAGCATCATTACTGCTTGCAATGTGCCCAGCACTTTTGAAAGAGAAGCAATGTCATAAACAGATTCATTACTTACACTGGTCTTTTTGCTATAAGTATGATGCCCAAAAGATTTGTCGTATACAATTCTGCCATCTCTAGCAACAAGTATCTGGCATCCGGGAGCTGCTTCTATACCAATTGCATATTTTACAATAGAATCAATCTTTGCTAATACCGTACTTTCCATTCCGGCAATTTCAGGTACACCAAAACCCATTCTACCTAAAGTAGCTACTTGAATACCATCACCTGCTTTAAACTTTTCTGAAGCAGTTACTGGTAATTTACCATTTGCATTTACAGCACCAAATAATGCTTGTGCAGCAGCTATTTGAGCGAGTGTATCATCTTCGTAAGCGCAAACCAAATAATCACTTTCTTCGAGGTATTTTAAGCTATATGGATTGCCAAAAACTACTGGAACTACTTTGGTCTCTTTTTCGAGTTTTTTAATAAAAGCTAGTACTGCATTACTCAAACCATACTGTCTAGATCTGCGGTTATTCATATTATGCAAACCGACAAAAACAGCATCTTTTTCTTTTAATTTTTCATACAATTGATCTAGCTGCGAAGTACTAGCTTGGTTCTTTGCAATATGTAGGTTTTCAATTGTGGTGTACTTACTCAAATATCTTTGGAAAGTACTTTCTTCTGCTTCTCCAATACTTAGTGATGCAAAATTTATACTGTCTATTTTGCTTATTGGCAGAAAGCTATCTTTGTTACTGGCGATTGTAAAAGCTTGCTCATAAAGTAATTGCTTAATAGCACGAGCTTTTGGAGTATTAAGGTCTTCAATTACATTATTTTCAGATATAGGTGTAAAATGATTAAGACCTAAAAAGTATTTAGCTTTTAATATTTTTTTAGCTTTAAACTCGATGGCGCTCCAATTAAGTGTACCATCGGCAATGGCTTTTTCAACAGCCGTAATACAGGCTGGAATATCTTCAGGAGAAAGTAAAATGTCGTTTCCAGCAACCAATGCTTTTACTGCTATTTCGCCAGGCTTAAAGTATTTAGCAACACCTTGCATGTTTAGCGCATCTGTAAACACAAGTCCTTTAAAACCTAGGCTGTCTATGAGTAAATCTGTAATTACTTTTTTAGATAATGATGTTGGAAGGTTAGGTGTACTGTCTAATGCAGGTACGTTTAAGTGAGCGACCATTACACTCAGTACTGAGTCAGCAATCATTTCTTTAAAAGGAAATAATTCGGTCTCAAGAATGCGCTCTTTAGAATGTTTTATAAGTGGCAATGAATAATGAGAATCGGCATTTGTATCTCCATGTCCGGGAAAATGTTTTGCCGAAGCAATTACACCATTATGTTGTAGCCCTTTCATATAAGCAATGGCTTTTTTAGCCACATTCCCTTTCTCTTCTCCAAAAGAACGGAAACCAATTACCGGGTTTTCTGGATCGGTATTGATATCTGCAACAGGAGCAAAATCGATATGCGCCCCAACTCTTCTAATTTGCCTGGCAATTTCACCACCCATTTCATATATCATTCTTTCATTCTGAATGGCTCCCAGTGTAATACTTTTAGGAAACATAAGGGTGCTGTCTAATCGCATAGCTAAGCCATATTCGGCATCCATGGCGATCATTAGCGGAATTTTAGAAAGTTTTTGATAGCGGTTTACCAATTTAACCTGTCTTACCGGACCTCCCTGCATAAAAATTAATCCGCCAATGGCATATTCTTTTATCAGTTTTTCTATACCTTCTACATGGTTTGCAGATAGGTTAGAGTAAGTAGTAGCCATTATAAGTTGGCCTATTCTTTCTTTCTCAGACATTAAAGCATATACTGAGTCTGCCCAGGTTTGCTGTTTGGTTAAATACTCTTTATAAGCCTTTTCAGCTGCTTCTCTGGCAAGTTTCGCTTTAAGAACTTCTGGGTCAGGATCATTCCCTCCACATGCAGAAGCAAATGAGAATGATGCTGTAAAAATGAGTATATAGAATCTAAAAGTTTTTAAAAACGAGAGCTGAAACATACTGGCGAAAAAATTTAAGAATAGCTTAGTTTGTAAAACAATTTGTAAATAAAAAAATTTGCAATCTTTAGCTTAAAAAATAAAAAAATCTTTACTCTGGGAATCTTTAATGTTTAACAATTGCTTATCTAAGCACTTTGTAACATTTTAGAAAAAAATCATTATACCTTTGTGAGTAAGATTTAAGTAAACAAGTTTCAATTTTAATACTTGATTTACCGGATCGCTAATATTTTCTGATAACCTTTGATATTTAACGGCTTAAATTTCTAATGTTTTAGAAAGTAATTAGCAAAAAAATCTATATTACTCATTTTGATGATACTATAACGTAATCTAAAACATTACATTAGAATAAAACACATTTTTTAATTTCACCCAAAAAACGATGAAATTACCAACGCTTTCCAGATTACCCAAATACAAAAGGTTCTCTTTTGAGCCTCGTTATTACGATCCAGTTAAAGAAGAAATCAGAGCAAAAGAAAGAGCAGCTCAAAGCTTGTTAAAAGGAGCAAACAACGAAAATGTTGATGTAGCAGATATTAAAAACAGAATTTCAGGCTCTTTTAAAAGAAAAACAAGTGATTCTAAAAGATCATTTTTAATTCAGGCAGTAATTGCAGTCGGTCTTACATTGTTATTCCTTGCTATTTTGAAATTGTAGTAACAAACTGTTGTTGGTTTGAGCAACAGTTTCCCTCATTCCAAATAATACTAATTGAAGTTTTAAGGAAATAGAAAAAAACTACTTATTCTATTTCTTCAACAAAGAGTTCTCCGGCAATCCAGTCTGCCTGTAGGCGGCCTTTAGTAGTTAATTTAAGTGTTTCTCCGTCTTGCAAAACCAAACCATACTGTATCATTTTTTTTACTGTATCTCTTTTTTCTTTTAAGAGGTCAAAATTATAAGCAGTAAGCATTTTTTGGTTTTGGTATCCCCACATTGTACGAAGGCTTGTCATGATACATTCATTGATTTTTTGATTTATGGAAAGTATTTCCTTTTCATAAATCAAGCTGCCTTCTTGCAAAGCTTTTAAGTATTTATGGTTGTGGCTAATGTTAAATTGGCGGGAGACAGTATTAAAAGAATGTGCAGAAGGGCCTACTCCCAAGTATGGAATCTGTTTCCAGTAAGCAGTATTGTGCACCGCATAGTTTTGGTCTTTGGCAAAATTAGAAATTTCGTATTGCTCATAACCTGCTTTAGTTAGCGTATTCATAAGTATTTCAAACTGCTCGGCAGCAAATTCTTCGTCAGATTCTGTGAGCTTGCCGTTTCGTTTCCACTTACCAAAAACAGTTTGAGGTTCTATAGTAAGGCAATAAGCAGAAATATGCTCAGTCTCTAATTGTAAAGCTTTTTCTAAATCACTTTTTAATAATTGATGATTGCTGTCTGGCAAGGCAAAAATCAAATCGATAGTAAGCTTTTCAAAACCTGCATTTCTCGCTTTTTTTACAGCGGTCGCAGCTTCTTCGGCATTGTGCGAGCGATTCATATACTTTAAATGTGCATCGTGAAAAGATTGAATGCCGATGCTAAGCCTGTTTACACTTTCAGCTTTAAAGTAGGCTAAACTTTCTGTATGTAAATCGTCTGGGTTTGCTTCGAGGGTAATTTCCGCATTTGGGTTTACTGTAAAGTTATCGTGTACTGTTTGCAGAATTTTTACTAGTTGCTTTTGAGATAGCAACGAGGGTGTACCACCACCAAAATAAATTGAGTTTAGAGGTTCGTTTAAATAAGCTTTTTGTAGTTCAATTTCTTTACAAATGGCATTTACCATTTCGTCTTTTTTCGAAAGGTTGGTGCTAAAATGGAAGTCGCAATAGTAACAGGCTTGTTTACAAAAAGGGATATGTATATATATGCCAGCCATTAAATGTATTTATCTATTATTTTATTTATGTGTTTGATGTAGCTTTCAGAATTGTACAAATTTACATAAAGCATTAATGGGTAAAGGCTGTAAATTTCCATTCGTTCCAAATTACCCGGCAAAAGTGGATAAATAGCTTGGTAATTCCTGAAAAAAGATTCGTCGAATCCGCCAAAAAGCTTTGCATTGGCAATATCAACTTCTCTATTTCCAAAATAGATAGATGGGTTTACCATACAAACCTGATTATTTAAAGTAGTATACACATTTTCTTTTCGAAGGTTTCCATGTAGTAATGAAAATGCTTCAGGCTCATAAAGTTTTTCAAAAGCTAACTGTAACTTATCCAGTTTAGCAAACAGACTTTTTTCTATTATTCCATTATAATAGGCAAGTCCAAATTGTACACTCAACCTTTGCTCAAAGAAAAACTGTACCCACTTATCTGTTTGTTCATTTTGTTGTTTGAGAGATGATATAAAGTTGTTGAAATGCAAGCCTGCTTTATCATGTTGAATTTGATGTAATTCGACAATAGTATTTGCAAGGTTTTTCCAAAACGGACGAAGAATGGCTTTTTCTTGAATAAACTCTTGAACTATTACTTGCCTGCCAGATTCTTCTCCAAAAAAAATTACATCAGGTATTATTACTGATTTTAATTTTGATTTTAAAAATTTCAAACTGGTTGCTTCAGAAGTAAACATTAAGCCAGATTTAGTCTCATTAAATTTAATGAAGAACTTAGCGCTATCAGTATCTACCTTAACTGACTGATTTACAAAGCCTCCACTAATAAAATAGACATGCCTAACTTCATGGATTTTACCTGTAGCGAGTAGTAGTATTTTTTGAAAAAAGTCTGATTCACTTTTATAAATCATAAATGTGTAATTTATAAGAAAACTCTTATCCTCGTTTGTTGGTTTTATCTTCTGTTAAGTAATTGTAATAGTTAATGATGTTGTTTAACATTGAAAAGAATTTTAGCTTTACAATAGTTTTTTTATGCAAAACCAGATTAGCTTTCGGGAGGTACAAGAAGCAACCGATTTTTTAAAAGCAAAAACAAATCTACAACCAGAACATGGGATAATTCTGGGAACAGGTCTTGGAGCACTGGTGGATGATATACAGATTGTTGACACTGTTTCTTACAAAGATATACCTCATTTTCCTGTTTCAACAGTAGAGTCGCATGCTGGAAAATTAATTTTCGGTTACCTTTCAGAAAAACCTGTTGTAGTAATGCAAGGAAGGTTTCACTATTACGAAGGTTACTCTATGCAACAGGTAACTTTACCAGTAAGGGTAATGAAGTTGCTTGGTATAAAAAGTCTTTTTATATCTAATGCAGCAGGAGCTTTAAACCCTTCTTATAATGTTAGTGATTTAATGCTCATAAACGATCATATAAATTTGCAATATGAGAATCCACTTACTGGAAAAAATATAGATGAATTAGGACCACGTTTTCCAGATATGAGTGAGCCATATGCCGAAAATTTGCTTAAAAAAGCAAGAAAAATAGGAAAAGAGCATAATATGAATTTGCAGGAAGGGGTTTATGTAAGTGTTCCCGGTCCCAATTTAGAAACACGAGCAGAATACCGTTATTTGAGAACTATTGGTGCAGATGCAGTTGGTATGTCTACGATTCCGGAAGTATTAGTAGCAAGACATATGGATTTGCCTGTATTTGCGATTTCGGTACTTACAGATTTGTGTGCACCTGGTAAAGTGAAAAAAGTAACTGTTTCGGAAATACTAGCTGCTGCTGCAAAAGCGGAACCGGTTATGACCAAGCTAATTAAGTTAATGCTGGCATAAAAAAACAAGGGTAATTTTTTATACTCAATATAATTTTTAGGTTCATGTACACCATCAATAATGTTTTGATAACCATTGACTTTACTGCTATGGATAGTAGTTTGGTCAACTATGTATTTGAATTCTCAAAAATTGTTCACTTCAAAAAAGCAGTTCTTACAAATGTGGTTGGTACTACTAACCTCGATGAAGAAGTGCCTAACCCACAAGGTGAAGGAACAATTACAAAAAGAGAAGAGATTATATATAAACTTGAAAGTCTGGCGGCTAAACACAAGCCCGAAGATTTGGATATAGAGATAATCTATAGGGTTAAAAATGGTGATCCACTTACCGAGATTCTGGAAGTTGCCAAGAATCAAGATATCGATATGATTGTAGTGGGTAGAAAAACCATTGCAGAAGGTTCTGGATTATTGTCGAGAAAATTGGCAAGAAAAGCGCTTTGCTCTGTGCTAACACTTACACATAATGCATTGCCACATTTCGAGAAAGTTCTTATCCCAATAGATTTTTCTGAGTTCTCTTACACTGCTTTAGAAAAGGCTGTAAAACTAGCTCGTCAAACTCCTTTAGAAATTGTTTGCCTTAATATTTATAACCTGCCTAATGGTTATTTAGCATCAGGTAAATCTCCAGAAGAGTTTTCTAAAATTGTGAAGAAGAACAATGAAAAAAGATTTAAGCATTTTATTAAAGACCTTGATATCTCTGGACTTAATTTAAAAATGAAGTATCAGTTAGATACCAGAAATGCGAGAGCAAAAATCATTTTTAATATAGCTTTAGTAGAGCATGTTGATATGATTATGATGGGCTCAAAAGGAAAATCTAAATTGGCTCAGGCATTTTTAGGAAGCACTACAGAAAAAATATTATTACATAATATTAGCATACCTACACTTGTATTAAAGCAAAAAGAAGTAAATGTAGGTTTAATCAACTCTTTATTGAATATGTAAGTAGTTTATTTGCGAATAGTTTAACTATTTAGGCAAATAAACTACTTGATTTTTCAATTGCTTATCCTTTCCTTACCATTAATTTATCGCCAACTTTAATAGCAAAGTCGCTCATGTTATTTAAGCCCTGTAATTCTTGTACAGTAAGGTTATTTCTTTTGGCAATAGAATACATGGTATCGCCTTTTTGTACAGTATGATAAGAGGGTGCACCTACTGTTATTTCTTGACCTACCATCAAATTATTGCCTTCAATCCCATTCCAACTTCTTATTTCTTCTAGGCTGATATTGTATTTTTTAGATAGAGAAAAAAGTGTTTCACCAGCAGCTACTTTGTGCATCGATTGCCCTTCGGCACTTTTAATAGTACTAGCAATACTGAAAGATTCTTGTTTTACAACCCCTCTAGCAGTAACACCTTCTGGTAATTTCTCAATAGAAGCAGTTAACACTTGTGGAGCTAAATGATCTTTTTCAGGATTCCATAATAAACTACCAGTAGAGGTTTGAACTACATATAATCCATTATCTGTAGCCTGTACAATTGGAATTCTTTTGGTTTTATTAAAATAGTTAAAAGCTACTTTTAGAGAAGCCCATAAGTCGTGGTTGTATTCATCCTCAGGATATAAGCTTTGTAACTTTGCTAGGTTGTCGTCTAGCAAAACAGCCGGAAATATATGTACAGGTATTTCTTCTTGGCCAGAAGCTTTAGCTTCCACAGCCATTACATATATTTCTTTCATACTTTCTTCTTCCAGATTGATATTTCCTTTAGAATCACAGCCTCCGGTAATACTCACTACATCTTTTTGGCTTTTACGATTTATATCAGCAGTATTCGGATAATCTATGCTTAGGGCTAGAAAGTTGGGACTATCTGGTACAAACATATCTAGTGCATAAATTCCCTCAGGTATGGTGTAATCTCCCAGTAATTTTTTAGGGCCTGAATCACCTGTATCTCCACAAGTTTTATATCTCTTAAATAAGGTATAAGAAACAGAACTAGGTGGCTTTATCCATAATTCTAATACTTGCTCATGTTTGTAGTATCTTAAAGCCACATGATTAGAGAAAGACCTGAATCCTTTCTTTATAACTAGTTTCTTTAAATCATTTTCCTTATCAACATAAGCAGTTTTTACATTTTCATTTTTAAGTTGATCTAGTTTAAACTGTAAGTTTTGTGAAGATGCCCACAAAGGCAAAATCAACAACATAGCGAAAAAGCCTGACTGATATTTAAATCGGTTTATCATGGTAAAAAATAATGGTATAGTTTAATTATCCTGCCCAACCTTCACGGTCTAGGCTTCGGTATTGTATGGCTTCAGCTAAATGTTCTATCTTTATTTCTTCACTTCCTGCCAAGTCGGCAATAGTTCTCGAAACTTTTAATATTCTGTCGTAAGCGCGGGCAGAGAGACCAAGTCTTTCCATTGCCGCTTTTAGTAGGGTTTTACCAGCAGTATTTATTTTACAGATGTCTTTTACCATTTGCGAGGGCATCATGGCATTAGAATAAATTCCGTGGTCTTTAAATCTTTCAGATTGGATTTCTCTGGCTGCAATTACTCTTTCTCTAATTACACTGCTACTTTCATTTTTGCGCTCGGCAGTCATCTGGTCAAAAGAAACCGGAGTAACTTCCACATGTAAATCTATGCGATCGAGTAAAGGGCCGCTTATTTTATTGAGGTATCTTTGTACAGTTCCCGGAGGACAAACACATTCCTTTTCTGGGTGATTGTAATAACCACAAGGGCATGGGTTCATACTGGCAATTAACATGAAATTAGCCGGAAACTCTACCGAAATTCTTGCTCTAGAAATAGAAACCCTCCTTTCTTCAAGTGGTTGTCTCATTACTTCGAGCACCGTTCTTTTAAACTCTGGCAGTTCATCTAAAAATAAGACACCGTTGTGCGCTAGAGAAATTTCTCCGGGTTGTGGGTTGCCACCTCCACCTACTAAAGCCACATCGCTAATCGTATGATGCGGAGACTGATAAGGTCTTCTGGAAATTAGGGCTGCATTCGGTCCCAGTTTGCCAGCCACAGAGTGAATTTTGGTGGTTTCCAAAGCTTCTTGCAAACTCAATGGTGGTAAAATGGAAGGTAATCGCTTTGCCAACATGGTTTTACCAGCTCCTGGAGGGCCAACCATAATTACATTATGCCCACCAGCAGCTGCAATTTCCATAGCTCGCTTTATATTCTCTTGCCCCTGTACAGCCGAAAAATCTGCTTCGTATTCGTTTTGCGAGTTAAAGAAAATATCTCTGGTATCTACAACCAGTGGTTCAATTTTAATATCTCCTTCAAAAAAGCCGATGGCATCTTTAATATTATCTACACCAATTACATCTAGCTTATTTACAATTGCTGCTTCAGCCGCATTTGCTTTAGGTAGAATAAATCCTTTGAAATTTTTCTTTCTTGATTCAATAGCGATGGGTAATACACCTTTAATTGGCCTTAGGCTTCCATCTAAAGCCAACTCACCCATAATTACATAAGATTCTAGTTGGTCTGAATTGATCTGCCCAGATGCAGCCAAAATGCCTAAAGCAATAGGCAAATCATAAGCTGATCCTTCTTTTCGTACATCGGCAGGGGCGAGGTTAACTACTATCTTTTGTCTGGGCATTTGATATCCCAAGTGTTTTATTGCTGATTCTACTCTTTGCTGACTTTCTTTTACCGCATTATCTGGCAAACCCACCATAAAAAACTTGTTCCCACTAAGTACATTTACTTCTACAGTAACCATCGATGCATCTACACCTGTTACCGAACAACCATAAGTTTTAGAAATCATACACAGTTAATTATTGCCTAGTTGAGTTGAATTAAAAAATTGTTTTATAAAAAATACTTTTCAAGTCAATCTCGACATTAGCAGTCAAAAAAATGTTTTGTTAAGCGTTTGTTTGAATAGTGCAAAAGAATAGTATCAGACGAAAAAGGAAAATTTTGAGTACTGATAAATATACAACAGGTTATTTTTATTAATCGCCGGGCAAAAGTAAAAATTGTTAGGCATAGACGAATATTCGGAGTAAAAACGGGTAGATTTGCCTAGTTATACACAAAGAATGTTGATAAGTTGACATAAATTAGTAGACCAGATGGAAGAATTACAAAAACTGCGGAAATTATTAGAGATAGAAAGACGAGCCGATCTGAGTTTTTATGAGCGTGAAGTAGTGATGCAACCAATAGGAGAAAGGAGGAGGAAAGGCTTAACTTGGTATCCGCTAATTGTGCAGCAATCGGGTATTGGTATGGGAGAGAAGTTTTTTGTAATTGTTGAACGAAAATCTCATTTAGGCAATTCGCATGCTTTTCAACCGGGAAGTATGATCTCCTTATTTAACCATGTGCAAGAAGGAAAAAAATCTCAACGAATTCCGGGAGTAGTTTCAGTAGTTTGGAAAAACAGCATGAAAATAACGCTCAATGTTGAAGAGCTGCCGGATTGGATAGATTATGGAAACCCCGGAGTAGACATGCTCTTTGACGATTTGAGCTATAAAGAAATGGATATCGCTGTTGAAAGAGTGATGGATGCCAAAGAAGGCAGGTTAAAAGAATTAAGAGATATTTTATTAGGCAAGCAACCTGCAGAGTTTCACGAAGCACCTTTTTATACAGAGTTTGGTAATCTGAATGATTCGCAAAAAGAAGCTGCATTAAAAATTACCACAGCCAAAGATGTAGCGATTATACATGGCCCTCCGGGAACTGGTAAAACCACAACACTGGTACAAGCTGTAAAATTAACTTTGCAACAAGAAAAGCAGGTTTTAGTAACTGCGCCGAGTAATACAGCAGTAGATTTACTTACAGAAAAACTGCTGGCTAAAGGAGTTAAAGTATTGCGAATTGGTAATCCAGCTAGAGTAAGTGAAGAACTGATGGATCACAGTTTGGAAGCACAAATTACGCATCATGATGATTACCGCTTTTTAAAGAAGCTGAGAAAACAAGGAGAAGAATTCCGCAGTATGGCTTTTAAATACAAAAGACATTTTGGTAGGTCAGAAAGAGAGCAGCGAAAGTTGCTGATGGGAGAAGCTAGAAAAGCCTTAGACGAAGCCAAGTATCTGGAAAAATATATTGTAGATAGTATTTTAGATGAAGCTGAAGTAATTACAGCCACTTTGGTGGGTACAGTGAATAAGTATATTCGCTATCGCCAGTTTAGTACCGTTTTTATAGACGAAGCTGCACAGGCTTTGGAGCCTGCCAGTTGGATTCCTATTACCAAGTCTGAACGAGTAATTTTTGCCGGAGACCATTTTCAATTACCACCTACAGTTAAGTCTTACGAAGCTGCTCAGGAAGGTTTAAGCACTACCTTGTTTGAAAAAGTAATTAAAAGGCAGCAGGTAGATGTGATGCTAAAAGTGCAGTATCGCATGAACGAAAAGATAATGCAGTTTTCTAATGATGTATTTTACAAAGGAGAATTGCAGGCTCACGATTCTGTGAAGAATCACTTATTAACCGAAGATCAGGAAGATTACCTCTTAGCCAAGCCTGTTGAGTTTATCGATACCGCTGGTTGTAGTTTTGAAGAAAAGCAAAACCCTGAAACATCGAGTAAGTATAATCCAGAAGAAGCTGGACTAGTTTTTAAACACCTCGATAGATTATTTGCTCATATTTATGCGACACACAAGCATTTACTCAACGATTCTTTTTCGGTAGGTGTAATATCTCCTTACAATGCCCAAGTTCAATATCTGAAAGATCGCTTGGCAGAACATGCAGAAGTAAATGATTTTGCAGAGTTTATTAAAATTAACTCGGTAGATGGTTTTCAAGGGCAGGAAAAAGATGTGATTTACATTAGTTTGGTTCGTAGCAATGATAAAGGCAAGATAGGCTTTTTAGAAGACACCCGCCGAATGAATGTTGCCTTAACCAGAGCCAGAAAAAAACTGGTAATTATTGGAGATAGTGCCACACTTGGTCAACATCCTTTTTATCAACAATTCCTAAATACCATGGAAAAAATCGGAGCTTATTCCAGTGCTTGGGAATGGATGGAGGGGTGATATTTACTACTAATAATAATTTAATAACTGGCTATAATTATTAATTCAATGAAAATTTTGAGTGTATTTTTTCTGTTTGCCTTAATACTTTTGATGACAGGATGTCCTATGGGGCCTTCTTCCAGAATGTATAAAACACAGGAATGGGAAACGAAGTACTACACTAAATCTACAAGATGTATTTTACCAGATGATATAAAAACTAAACCTGATAGATTTTTGGAATTAGATACTCTATTAAATTGGGTTGGTGTAATAAGGTCATATGAAACCAAATTAGTGGGAGATACCGGTGTGATAACACTAACCATAGATCATAAATACTGGGATTTTATTGAAGATTTTAGTATTCAGGATGAAATAATGTTTATATCTCCTTATGGAGAAGGTGAATTTAAATACAGTACTCAACATTTGAATTATACTAAACCAAGATTGGATTCATTAGTCACCCAAATTAATATTGATGATTTAATAATTTGTTATGGAAAATTAGATCATATGGAAAATGATACTCCTGTATTGAATAATTATGGGTTAAGGTTTATACCGTATAAATTATACACAACAAAAGTAATGAGTTACAAAGTTGCTAAAGATAGTATTACAGGAAGTACATTATGTAATGATAATATGTGTCAAGTATCGGAAATGAAGTTGTTGAAAGTTCCTGAAATGGGACAAAATAAATAATTTGTACCCCAAAAGCTTATGTTGTTGCTTTACATACAAAAACTTCACTTTCAGCTTTTTCCCAAAACCCACCTTCAAAATTCTTAAAAATTAAAATATAGATGTAAGGGTAAATGAGTGAGGCATAAGGGCCATTATCATATACGATTATATAATAAGAGATAATGTTGATTAATGCCAGTATAGCTAATGGTGAGAAGTAACTTTTTTTCTTTAGATATACTCCTGCTATTACGCTTATTGCTAATATTAATAATAAAGGCAATTGCTGGCGAGGAAAATAATATGGGTAGCCGTTTAGCCGAGTATAACCCAAGTTTTCGATATAAAAATTAATGAACTCTATATAACCTCCAAATGCATAAAAAATCCATATAGAGTATAAGGCTACAAAAGGAAGCAAAAAGCTAAGTAAAGCTCTCAAAAGTAGTTTTGGCTTTTTTGTAAGAAAATGGATGAATAAGAACAGAGCAATTCCGGGTAAAGCAAAGCCCAAACGTGGCGAAGTAAGTAAACTCAAAGAGGCAAGAGCACCAGCCAAAACCATATTTTTAAAAATTTCTTTAGCATCATCTGTCTTGAAAATTTTTAGAATGGCTAAATGCGCAGTTAACATCAGTCCAGAAGCCAGTAAATCCATTCTACCTTCGTGCATACACCGAAAATAAAAAGAATCTATAGCAAAGAGTGCTAACAAACACCAAGTTGTAAAATAGTTTTTGTGTTCTGTAGCAAAAAGTTTAAAGGTGAGCCAAAAAGTCCATATTCCGGAAAGAAAGGCAATTAATCGATATTGAAAAATGCCAAAGCCAAAAAATTTAAAGAAAAAAGCCACAAAGAAGTAATAAAAAGGGCCATATCGTAAATCTTCGGTGGGTATATCTGTATAAAAAGCTACTGTTTTTGTGAATCTTCCTGTCTCAAGAAATGCTTTACCTATAGCGGCCATGTAAGTTTCGTCGTACCAAGGTAAAGGAAAGCTAGTAAGTGTAACTAAATGTAGGCATAAATATGCCATTAATAAGAGAAGGAAAATAAATCTGTATTTCAGTAACCTAAATTTCATTTAAACACTTGTTGGCTATTAATAGATATTGATAAATTTGTATAGATTTGCGAAGCCAAATACAATTTGTTGGTGTTGCAAAAATTAATTATTAACATGCGAATTCATCTATGCGAATTTGTTGGCAGGCTTGCTTTTAAATTCGCTATGAAATCATTTAGCAAAATAAACTAACACGGAAATGTAATCCATCTTTTTAAAGGATTTCATTTGACCAACATTATAAAGATTACTGATAAAAATTCTAGATTTTGAAAAAAATAGCAGTATTAACATCTGGAGGAGATGCACCTGGAATGAATGCAGCAATTAGAGCTGCAGTTAGAGCAGGACTATACAATCATTTAGAAGTATATGGAATAATTAGAGGTTATAAGGGATTGATTGATGGGGACATTAGAAGGTTAGAGTCTAAAGATGTAAGTAACATTATTCAGCGTGGAGGTACAATTTTAAAATCTGCTCGTTCAGACGAATTCAGAACTAAGCAAGGTAGAGACAAAGCCTACGAAAATATAATTAAATTAGGAATTGAGGGGATTGTAGCCATTGGTGGTAATGGTACTTTTACAGGAGCTGAGATATTCATGAAAGAATTCGGAATTCCTACTATTGGAGTACCGGGAACGATTGATAATGACCTATACGGAACGGATTATACGATTGGATTTGATACAGCTGTAAACACTGCATTAGATGCAATTGATAAAATTAGAGATACGGCAGACTCTCACGACCGTGTATTTTTTGTGGAAGTAATGGGTAGAGATTCTGGCTATATTGCAATACAAACTGGTATTGGTGGTGGTGCAGAAATGGTTATGGTACCAGAAAATCCAGACAGTATCGAAGGTGTAATTGATACACTAAGTGCAGGTAGAGATCGTAAAAAATCTTCTTCATTAATCGTAGTGGCAGAAGGTGAAGATTTAGGTGATGCACATTACATTTCTGTAAAAGCGAAAGAAATGTTGCCTCATATGGATATTAGAATGACTACACTTGGTCACGTACAACGTGGTGGAGCTCCTACGGCATTAGATCGTATTCTAGGTAGCCGTTTAGGTTTAGCTGCTGTTGAAGGTTTATTAGAAGGTAGAAAAGATGTAATGGCAGGTATTATAAACGATCAGGTTGTTTATACTTCTTTCCACGATAGTATCAATTTGAAAAAACCTCTTAATAAAGATTTAATTAAGATGGTGAACATTCTTAGTATCTAAGATTCTTTTTAATGCACATTTGAACTAGGTTATTTTTTTAATTGTATAACTAAATAACCTTAGAAGATATATTCATTAAGAAATTAAGGTCTGTTAAAAAAACAGGCCTTTTTGTTTTCTCAAAAATCACTCAGATAGTCTACATAATGTCTTTGTTTTTCAAATTGCTTAAAATACTGGGTTTCGCAGTATTAGGAATAATTGTTTTGGTAATAGGCTTAGGAGCTTTATTTCTGAATTTTTATCCTTCGTTTGGAGGTAGCCCTACAGAAAGCCAAAAAGCTGAGTATGCGAATTTTACTTATTATAAAGATGGAAAATTTAAAAATCAGCAGTATACAGATATGAGCATGAGTTTTTCAAAAATTCTTACACTCATTTCAGAATATAGAAGAACAGATGTACAAAGACAGCCAGATAAAGAAATTCCTGTTTATAAAGTAGATTCATTAAATATTGTAAACTATGCTGATTCTGTTCCGCGAGTTACATGGTTTGGGCATTCTGCTTTTTTATTAGAATTTGGAGATAAAAAAATCCTGCTAGACCCAATGTTGGGAGAATCTCCATCTCCCCACCCATGGATCGGTACCAAACGATACAGCGATGAATTGCCAATTGTTGTAGAAAAGCTACCTGAGATAGATGCTGTTTTGTTTTCTCATGATCATTATGACCACCTTGATTATGAGTCTGTTATGATGTTAAAAGACAAAGTTAAAGATTTTTATGTGCCTTTAGGAGTAGGTGCACACTTAAAAGCATGGGGAGTAAGTGAAGACAAAATACATGAAATGGCTTGGTGGGATGAAGCCAAACAAGGTGATGTTTTATTTGCCTGTACACCAGCACAGCATTTTTCAGGTAGAGGTATATTTAATAGAGAAACCACTTTATGGGCTTCTTGGGTAGTAAAAACCGAAGATCTTAGTGTTTACTTTAGTGGAGATAGTGGCTATAGTCCACATTTTAAAGAAATAGGAAATAGATATGGTTCTTTCGATTTTGCCATGATTGAATGTGGACAGTATAATAAGCTTTGGTCAGATATTCACATGATGCCAGAAGAAAGTGCACAGGCATGTGTAGACTTAAATGCAAAGGTTTCAATGCCAATACACTGGGGTGCATTTACATTGGCGTTACATTCATGGACAGAACCCGTTGTTAGATTTAGCACAAAAGCCGAAGAATTAAACCTGCCTTATATTACTCCAGAAATTGGTATTCAAGTATTGTTAGACAATACTGAACTTTACCATAAAAAATGGTGGGAGTTATAAGCCTATTTAGTATTCAATAATTCGTTGAGTCTGTTTTTAATAAGTACTTCTTTTTCCTTTTTTCTAAGGATAACAGGCTCAGCAGATCTTACCTCACAGTCGAGAATTGGACAGCGTTCACAAGATTGGCTTACAGCAACATCGGGAACGTTTGTGTCATTCCAAAAGCTTACCGTATCTCTAAAAGATTTATCCATTTGAAAACCAAGTGTAAGGCTACAATTAAACTCAGGATTTGGATACTGAGGTCTTGCTACAGAAATGCAAAAATATTTGTTTGGAGTGGTAGAATAACTGGAAATTTGAGCACTACAAAGCGGATTTTTGTAAGTGTTTTGTGCTAATTGTCTGGCCAGCTCCTCATTCATATTTACAGATTGCCATCTTCTGCAATAATGCTCATTAGTAACAGTACCATGAGGATTATGCAAACCTGAAAGATGTAACTCCTTAGTAATTTGAAAGTTATTATCTCCGTTTTTATGTGGTTTGTGTACTATTTTGATAAAGAAGATTCTTTTTAGATCAAAATGCCTTGGAAGTATACTGGTGAGCCTATGTAAAAAAGTTTCTGGCGAACTGTTGTTCTTAAACATAATTGAAAGAAACTCTTCTGAATCCCATGTTTTTCTCTTAAAAAATGCCTGAAAATCTTCAACCAATTTTTGCTCTGGTAGCAAAAGTGCTCCAGCGAAATA
The DNA here is from genome assembly GCF_026250525.1 of Chondrinema litorale. Taxonomy (GTDB): domain Bacteria; phylum Bacteroidota; class Bacteroidia; order Cytophagales; family Flammeovirgaceae; genus Chondrinema; species Chondrinema litorale. The sequence continues at coordinate 1,861,453 of NZ_CP111043.1, read as the reverse complement.
AGTCGCTTTAAAATTATTCAGTATCTCATCAAAAGAATTTACAGATTGCCAAGCATAGGTGAAAGACCTTTCACCAAGATTTAAATAGTGGTAGGCTACTTCACGACTCAGTACAAATATTTTTTGTTGGTCGCTTAACCTACCATCAAGCATTAATAAGCTTTTATTACCCTTATTTTTTCTTAGTACAGATCTAAAATTGGTGAGTTCAGGATAAGAATGAAGTGATTCTTCATCAATCTCATAATTACATTTTTCGGTAATATATGCTTTTAACTGATCGAGTTGAACTTCTCCACTATTTTCTAAAAACTTTTCTCTAAAACTTTCGGCAGCTCTTTCAATTTCCGAAAAGTAATTTTCGTGCATTTCCTGATAAGTTCTCAAAACTGAGAAATAGAAATTTTCAACAGTTAGGTTATAATTCCTAGAAATTTCTATCAGTGTACTGATAAATGCATTTAGCTTAGATGGTGCCGAAGAAATTAATTCTAATAAGTTTCCGGGTTGAATACCGAATACATCTAGCGGTAATTCACTTAGAATATTAGACTGAAGAATTTCTGAAAGTGGCCCTAGTTTTTTATTTAGTTTTAAAGAAACCAACCAGTCGTAAGAAACATCAAGTGCTTCTGCCATAGCAAAAATCTTGTCAGCCTTAGGATATTTCTTACCTTTTTCAATCTCATTTAAATACGAAATTGAAATCTCTGTTTTCTGTGATAATTGCGCAAGCGAAAGATTTTTTTCCTGTCGCAGTAACTTCAACTTTAAACCGAAAATTAGGCGGATATTTTCTTCTTTGACCACTATCTGTAGATTGTTGTTTACTAATTTGCCTAAAATTACAAATTACGATTGAAAGCTTTTTAAGATCAACGAAAAATTAATAATTAGTAAAAATTCGCAGATTTAAAAAAACACGCTTTTTACAATCCTAATTCTATCTCTACAATAGCTCTAAAGTGTGCTTCCGCGATTAAATCGCGCCCTTCTTTGGTTAGCAAGTATTTTTTGCATTCATATGAATTGTCCATAAAAAGGCTTTCTGTAAGCACTGCAGGCATTTTTGTATTTCTTAAAACATAGAAATTACTTTCTTTATCAGCATCTCCATCAGAAAAATCTACCCGATATTTTATGTTTTTGTCGAAGGCGAATGTGTTCATAAAATTATTATAGAATACATCTGCAAACATATCAGAACCGGTATCTCCTTTACTAGTCCAGACTTCAAAACCGCTGCCACCACCTAAATTAGAATGCATGGAGAGGTATATGCAATTGGTTTTATTTATATAAATATCATTTGCTCTTTTTACTCGCATAGCTAAAGATGTATCGTCATCTTCAGAAACAATATTTACATACTCGATACCTGCATAGTGGCACATTTCATTTAACCTTCTCATAATTGATCGGGTAAATTCTCCTTCGAAAAGTTGTGGGAAATTATCTTCCCATTGTGGGCTTCTACATCCTGCGGTGAGGTAATTACCGGCGACAAGGCCGCCATGTCCTGGGTCGAACAGCCAAAGGTATTTGCTCATTTAGTATTTTTATAGGTGGTTTACAATTACAATCTACTAAATATTACATTACAGCTAATACACTGAGATAGGTATTTTTAAAGTGATTTAGAAGAATTAACATACATGCAAAGCGTTAGTCGGGTTGCTGATAATTTATTTAATTTGCAGTTGCTTCAATAAGATTGATAGAGATATGCCAGACAAAAAGATTTTTTTAGTACTTACATTTTTTGTTTTATTACTGATCATATATACTGAGGAGGTTTATGCACAGCAGGTAAACCCAAAAGAAAGAAGAAGTCCGGTTGGCTTGGCAAATTACAAGAAAGGTGATTTTTATGCCAAAGTAACCTATGGTCGCCCTTACATGAAATACACTGCATCTTATCCTTTTGGTTACAATGTGCCTTGGAGAAAACTTTGGCGTACAGGTGATGATGATGCCACAGAAGTTACCATTACAAAAGATGTAACTGTAAATGATAATTTGCTTGAGGCTGGTACTTATGCCCTTTTTACTATTCCAGATACAGCCGAGTGGACAATTATTTTCAATAAGGAACCAGGGCAGTGGGGGTTATATAACTATACTCCGGCAAATGATGTTTTTAGAACCAAAGTGCCGGTTTATAAAGCACCCGGTCAATTTAGAGAGTTTACAATTTTCTTACAGGGTACACCTTTGGGAGCAGATATATTCTTGATTTGGGATAAAACTTCCATCAGAATTCCGATGTTAGTGAGAAAAGAAGATAATTGATCTTAAAAATTTATAGAAAACAAAAGCCGGATGTTTAAGAGCATCCGGCTTTTGTTTTACCAGTATTATTCACTTTTATCATTCACAAAAAAGGTGAGTAATGCAGAAATTACAAAAGATACAGCACCTAACATAATCACATTAATTGCTTGGTTATCAAAATAATTTACCATTAGATAGCCGAGTATTGAAGCTGCTGTTATTTGAGGTATTACTATAAAGAAATTGAAAATACCCATGTAGATTCCCATTTTATTTGCAGGCAAAGCACCTGAAAGCATAGCATAAGGCATCGTGAGAATACTTGACCAAGCCAAACCTATACCGACCATAGAGAGATAGATCAGATTCGCATTCTCAGGAGAATTAATGAATGAGATAGAAGCTAAACCAGCGGCACCAGTAAATAAACAAATAATATGTACGAGTTTTCTGCTTGTTTTTTTAGCCAGATAAGGCAGTAAGAAAGCCAGAAATGCCGAAAATAAATTATAAGCAGCAAAAGAAAGTCCGACTAAATCAGCACCATCATTATATAATTTAGAGGTGGTGTCTTCTGTGCCGAAAATATGTTGGGTTACAGCAGAGGTAGTATAAATCCACATACAAAATAAGGCAAACCATGAGAAATACTGTACAAAAGCAAGCTGAATCATGGTTTTAGGCATTTTTACAAATGAGGAGAAAAACTCATTAATTCCATGTGATTCTTCTTCAAAACCTTCCTGAGAAAACTCTTTCATTTCTTTTGGAGAATACTCAAAAGAATGAGTTACTGTCCAGATAATACAGCTTATAAAAGCGAAAGCTCCCAGATAAAAAGACCAGACTACCGATGGAGGTATTTCACCTTCAGGAGCTGTGTTGGATACACCAAACCAATTGGTGAGGATAAAAGGTAAGGCAGATGCTACAACAGAGCCAGCACCTATAAAAAAAGTTTGCACTGCAAAACCGGATGTTCTTTGTCTGTCTGGTAGCATATCTCCCACAAATGCCCTAAAGGGCTCCATAGAAATATTAATGGAGGCATCCATAATCCAGAGTGCTCCGGCTGCCATCCACAATGTAGAAGAGTTAGGCATGGCAATTAATGCCAATGAAGAAAGTATGGCACCTATTAAAAAATAAGGTCTACGTCTGCCTAACTTGGAATGCCAAGTTCTATCACTAAAATAGCCAATAACGGGTTGTATGAGTAAACCTGTAACAGGAGCTGCTAACCAGAGTATAGGAATTTCTTCTTTGTTTGCTCCGAGCGTTTCGAAAATTCTACTTACGTTGGCGTTTTGAAGGGCAAACCCAAACTGGATGCCCATAAAGCCAAAATTCATGTTCCATATTTGCCAGAAGCTCAGTCTAGGCTTCTTCATTACGCTTGATTCCATCTTGTAATTAATGTGTTATTTATATTTACTTGAGTTAGTTTAGAATACTACACAAGTAGACTGCATTAGAGTAAAAATTCTCTAATGCTTACAAGACTGGGAATTGTTGGTATAATTTACAGGTATTGAATTTTTAAATATATGGAATACTGTAGTAATTATAAAAAATTACGAATAGTAAAATGTACCGTGTTCAGAAGTTAAAGTGAGTGATTTCTCTTTAGCAGCTTCTACTCTTCCAACGATTTGCGCATCGATATTAAAAGATTTTGCAATATCAATAATAGACTGAGCTTGTGCTTCAGGAACATATAATTCCATTCTGTGTCCCATGTTAAACACTTTATACATCTCTTTCCAGTCAGTTTTACTTTCCTTCTGGATTAGTTTGAAGAGAGGAGGAGTAGGGAAAAGATTATCCTTGATAATATGGAGGTTATCAACAAAATGAAGGATTTTTGTTTGGGCTCCACCGCTGCAATGAACCATACCATGAATTTCTGGTCTGTGTTCTTCTAGTACTTTTTTGATGACAGGAGCATAAGTTCTCGTTGGAGATAAAACAAGTTTACCTGCATCTACAGAAAGTCCTTCTAAAGTATCAGTTAAAGACTTTGAGCCAGAATAAATGAGGTTTTGAGGCACCAATGGATCAAAACTTTCTGGATATTTTTGCGCAATGTAATTAGCAAAAACATCATGACGAGCAGAAGTTAATCCGTTACTTCCCATACCGCCATTGTATTCTTTCTCATAACTAGTTTGTCCATAAGAAGCCAAACCTACAATTACATCACCCGCTTTAATATTGGCATTATCAATTACTTCACTTCTTGGAACTCTGGCAGTTACCGTGCAATCTACAATAATAGTTCTTACCAAATCTCCAACATCAGCAGTTTCGCCACCGGTACTGTAGATATTTACTCCGTAACTTCTGAGTTCTTCCAGAATTTCTTCAGTTCCGTTGATAATAGCAGAGATTACCTCGCCCGGAATCAGGTTTTTATTTCTTCCAATAGTAGAAGAGACTAGCATGCTGTCAGTTACACCCACACAAAGTAAATCATCGATATTCATCACGATTGCATCTTGTGCAATTCCCTTCCAAACCGACATATCACCAGTTTCTTTCCAATAAAGGTAGGCCAAAGAAGATTTTGTTCCTGCTCCATCTGCATGCATAATATTGCAATAGTCAGAATCATTACCTAAAAAATCAGGTACTATCTTACAAAATGCTTTAGGGTATAATCCTTTATCTATATTTTTAATAGCTTCATGAATGTCTTCTTTAGAAGCTGAAACTCCGCGATTGTTATATCTTTCTGACATGCTTTTTTTTTGCAAAGAAAATAAAAAAAGGGCAAATAGCCCTTCGAAAATACAATCTGTTATGTGAGTATAAGATTTGTTTGGATTATAGACGGATGCCTATCACTAAAATATCATCTCTTTGTTCGTTATCACCTTGATGATTCTCCAGATTTTCTTCCAGAATTTTCTTTTGAGTTACCATTGGATTTTCAGCAATTTCTAACAATAAGTTCTGTAAACGCTGAGTCCCAAACCTTTCTCTCTGAGAATTATTCTGATCTGTTAAACCATCTGAGTCAAGGTAAATACAATCTCCTTTCTGTAGTTGAATTTCTTGGTTTGAAAACTGATAATCTAGATTGTGTTTACCACCTACAGACTTTCTATCACCTCTTATACTCTTAATTTCCTTTGTTTTATGATCGAAATAGGTAAGAGGTCTTTTTGCACCAGAATAATTTACCGTTACAGTATCATCATTTTTATATTCAATACAACATAAACTCAAGTCCATGCCATCATTTCCGGCATTTTCTTTTTGCTTAAGTTGATGAGCTACATTTCTGTTGAGCTCATAAAGAATATCATCTGTTTTGTGAATCTGACGTTGGTTAACAATTTCGTTGAGCAAAGTGCTACCAATTAAAGACATAAATGCTCCAGACACACCATGACCGGTACAGTCTACAGCAGCAATAAATAATTTTTCAGTAGCACCATCTTCAGCCGGAATATGGGTGAACCAGTAAAAATCACCAGATACAATGTCTTTAGGCAAGTAAGTGATGAAAAAGTCTTTTAAATACTTTTTCATTTTGTCTTGAGATGGCAACAATGCTTCTTGTACAGTTAAAGCATATCGGATGTTATCCGTAATCTTTTTGTTTTTCTGAGTTACTTCTATGTTCAGTATTTTAAGATCTTCAGACTGTTTTTTAATTTCTTCGTTTTGGCTGTGGATCTCTTTTACATTTTCAACTAGCTCATCTTTAGCTTCATTTAACTGTTGGTTTACTATTGCCAACTCATTTCTTTGTTTCTTAATTCTTCTACTTGAAAATACTGTTACTCCAAGTATGGCTAGTAAAGAACAGGCAACTACAGAAAAAATAAATATATCTCTTTGGAGCTCTTCTTCAACTTTTTGCTTTTCAATTACCGCTACTTCCAGTTTCTCTTCGGTGGCTTGGTTTAATGAATCTTTATTCATCATTGCCATTTTCATGCGGTCTATAATTTCTTTTGTTTTTACCTGAGCATCTTCGTAAGCTAAATCATTTTCAATAAGCTGACTTTCGAGTTGAGTCATATACTCATTAAGCATTTCTTTCTCATCATCATTGAGTTCTTCTTCTTTATTCATTTTCTCTGCAACCTTTTCCATTTCAGTTCGAATCTGGTTGCTTCGTTCAATAAGCATTTGCTTTTCGAGCTCTAACTCATTGATGATGTAATTGAAATCTTTGCCATATTGCTCAACAAGGTCTTCTGTTTTGGTTGTGGCAATTAACTCATCCTTATCACCATTTGTATCGGTTGTTTTTAGATCTGTATCAGTTTTTACTTCTGTATTATCAAATTCAGATTTTTTAAGGTAAACCATTATAATCTGATCTGCAGAAAGGTATTTTACTTCATTTTGTGCAAAACCGGGAGCTGTAAAAGTGTTATCTTTCTTATCACCAAGTCTTATATTTATTTCACCTTTATTATTAGTAGTGTAACCTTTCCCGTTTACCTTAACTTCAAAACTCTCAAGTCTTTGGTTGCTATCGTCAAAAACTACAATTTTTTGCATTTTTACTGGCAAAGCAACATGTAGAATACCTCCTTTCTCCTGAAATTCAATGCCTTCACTTTCTACCTTTCTGCCCTTCATAATAAATACACTTTTCTTATTTACTCTCACATAAGCGGGAATATGCATAGAAAATATGCCTTTATCATTTGTTTGAGCTATAATTTGTGGATCTGCGGTAGCAAGTACCACTTCTGTATTTTTAAGAACTTCACCGTATTCGTCAAAAGCTTTACCGAGTAGTTCAAATTCGGTATAGGAAGTGAATATTTTTAAAACCTCATCGCCGTTTTTCTGAGTTTTTTCCCAAGTTTTTAATGCATGTCCACGCTTAAAAAACTGGATATTATCAAAAGCCTCATTGCCTTCACCTACTTCGGCAATAAAATTCCCATCTTTATCAGTAATAACGTATCCTTTTCCCAGAGAAATTTTCACTCCATTAACTGGTGCTCCGTCTTCATCAATTACAAAACCTTTAATTGATTTAATTTCCTGAGCAAAAAGTGAATTGCTGATTAAAAGGCTGAATAAAATTGAGTTGAAAAATATTATAAAAGTTCTTGTCATGCTAAAAATGCTTGATTAGTCGCAGCACAGTTGATTATATGGTTTGTTAATTAAAAGCACCTTAACAACGCAAGCCTTCTAGTTTTATTAAAAGCATTTATAAAGAATAATTTAATTAAATCATATCAATAAATTTTTTCAGCATTAAGACTGGAAAATAACATGGAAGAAATAGGAAACTTAGCAAGCAACTTGTTAATTTCTATTATAAAAATCTCACAGGAAAAATTAATGTATAAATTTGCCACTGAATTGATTTAAATAATAAGCAGTCCTTCTCAAATGATACTTTTTTTTGAAAATCAAAGTGGTAAAATAATAGCCTGCCATACTACAGATATGCTGGGCGAATCAGCTCTTAACAGCCTCAAATGGTTATTTGGAGATGCAAAATTTCTGGATGCTAAAGAACTAACAGGTTTTTTTGTAGGCCCAAGAAAAGAGATGATTACTCCATGGAGTACCAATGCTGTGGAAATTTGCTTAAACATGGGCATTGATGGCTTGAAGCGAATTGAAGAGTTTATGGCTGTTGATGATAAAAAAACAGCTTTTGACCCTATGTTGCAGGCAATGTATGAAGGTCTGGATCAAGAAATTTTCACTATAGATAAAAAACCTGATCCTATTTTGTTTATTGAAGATATTGCATCTTTCAATAAAAAAGAAGGTCTGGCACTGAGTGATGATGAAATCGCCTATTTGGATAGTGTGAGTGAAAAACTTGGAAGAAAACTAACAGACAGTGAAGTTTTTGGTTTTTCTCAGGTAAACTCGGAGCACTGTAGACACAAAATTTTTAATGGTGAATTTGTGATTGATGGAAAAGTAATGCCATCTTCTTTATTCCAACTCATTAAGAAAACCTCTAAAGAGAATCCTAACATTCTGGTTTCTGCTTATAAAGATAATGTAGCTTTTATAAAAGGGCCTAAAATAGAACAGTTTGCACCCGCAACTCACGATAAGCCAGATTACTTTGTAATTAAAGACATTGATACAGTAATCTCTCTAAAAGCAGAAACACATAACTTTCCTACAACAGTAGAGCCATTTAATGGAGCAGCAACTGGTTCTGGTGGTGAAATTAGAGATAGAATGGCGGGTGGAACAGGCAGTTTGCCATTAGCAGGAACTGCTGTGTATATGACTTCTTACTCAAGATTAGAAAAAGGCAGAGATTGGGAAAAAGGCATGGACGAGAGAAAGTGGTTGTACCAGTCGCCAATGGATATTTTGATAAAAGCTTCTAATGGTGCGAGCGATTTTGGGAACAAATTCGGTCAGCCACTAATTGGTGGTTCTGTTCTTACTTTTGAACATCAGGAAGGAGATAAGAGATACGGCTTTGATAAGGTAATTATGATGGCTGGTGGTATCGGTTTTGGTTGTCTTCGCGATAGCAAGAAACGTATACCTGAGAAAGGAGATAAAATAGTAGTACTTGGTGGAGATAATTACCGAATCGGTATGGGCGGTGGTGCTGTTTCTTCAGTAGCTACTGGTGAGTTTGCTAATAGCATCGAGTTAAATGCAGTACAGCGTTCAAACCCAGAAATGCAGAAAAGGGTGTACAATACCATTAGAGCATTTGCCGAAGCTGATGATAACCATATTGTGTCTATTCACGATCATGGTGCTGGTGGTCATTTAAACTGTCTTTCTGAGCTAGTTGAAGAAACTGGTGGAACCATCGATGTGGATAAGTTACCAGTAGGAGACCCAACCCTTTCTGCAAAAGAGATTGTAGGAAATGAATCACAGGAGCGCATGGGCTTGGTAATGAAACCTGAGCACATAGAAGTTTTACAGAAAATTGCAGCCAGAGAAAGAAGTCCAATGTATGTAGTAGGTGAAACTACCGGAGACATGCATTTCTGTTTCGAAGATAAAAGTTCTGGTGATAAACCAATCAACTGGAAGTTGGAAGACATGTTTGGCAAGCCTCCCAAAACTGTAATGCAAGATAAAGCAGTTACAGAAGAGTTTGCTCCATTAACATACTCTGTTGACAAACTAACTGAATATTTAAAAGCAGTTCTTCAATTAGAGGCTGTTGCTAGTAAGGATTGGTTAACCAACAAAGTAGACCGTTGTGTAACTGGTAAAGTAGCGAAGCAACAAACTGCCGGACCTGTACAGTTGCCATTAAATAATGTGGCTGTAATGGCGATAGATTTCCTAAGTAAAAAAGGTATTGCAACTTCTATCGGACATGCGCCAGTAGCTGGTTTAATTAAGTCTGATGTTGGTGCAGTAACAGCCATTGCCGAATCTCTTACCAATTTAGTTTGGGCGCCACTCGACCATCAATTAAAATCAGTTTCTTTAAGTGCAAACTGGATGTGGCCATGTAAAAATGAAGGAGAAGATGCTCGCTTATATAAAGCTGTTGAGGCAGTAAGTGATTTTGCTTGCAAACTAGGTATTAACATACCAACTGGTAAAGATTCACTTTCTATGACGCAGAAGTATTCTGATGGCGTAGTTTACTCTCCAGGTACAGTAATTATCTCTGCTGTTGGTGAGGTTAGTGATATTACTAAAATTGTAAGCCCAGTAGTGAAACCAGAAGCCGGAAGCAAATTATTATATATCAATTTCTCTGGTGATACCTTCAAACTAGGTGGAAGTACTTTTGCACAAGTTATCAACCAACTTGGTAATGAAGTACCAGAAGTAAAAGGTGCCGAATATTTTGCAACAGCTTTCAACACATTACAACAATTAATTATTGATGATGAGATTTTAGCTGGACACGATATTTCTGCCGGAGGTATGGTAACTGCATTGTTAGAAATGCTCTTCGCTAGAAATAATTATGGTATGAATATCAATCTGGATGCTTTTGAAAGCAAAGATTTGATAAGTGTACTATTCAGTGAAAATCCAAGTGTAATTGTTCAAGTTAGTGCAGATAGCAAAGCAGAAGAAATTCTTGCAAATGCAGGTGTTGAAGTACAAGTACTTGGTGAAGTAGTTGAAGCAAGAAAACTAAGCATTTCACAAAATGGCACTTCTCAAGAATTTGATGTAAATGCTCTTCGTGATGTTTGGATGAAAACTTCTTATCTTTTAGATAAAAAGCAAAGTGGTGAAGCACTAGCTACAGAAAGATTCGAGAACTATAAATCTCAAGAGCTTACTTATAAATTCCCTGCTGGTTTTACAGGTAAGTTTAAAGATTTAGGCATCGATCCGACAAGAAGAACTCCAACGGGTGTTAAAGCAGCCATCATCAGAGAGAAAGGGGTAAATGGTGATAGAGAGATGGCTTATTCTATGTATCTCGCCGGTTTCGATGTAAAAGATGTGCATATGACCGACCTAATCGCAGGAAGAGAGACATTGGAAGATGTAAACTTTATTGTTTTTGTTGGTGGATTCTCTAACTCAGATGTATTGGGTTCTGCAAAAGGTTGGGCTGGTGCTTTCCTTTATAATGAAAAAGCGAAAAAAGCATTGGATAACTTCTATGCAAGAGAAGATACATTGAGTTTAGGTGTTTGTAATGGTTGCCAGTTAATGGTTGAGCTTAACTTGCTTAATCCAGAACATCCACAAAAAACTAAGATGTTGCATAATGCCTCAGGTAAATTTGAGTGTGGTTTTGTAAACATGGATATTCCTGAAAATGATTCGGTATTGTTTAATAACCTTGCTGGTACACGCATGGGAATTTGGGTGGCTCACGGCGAAGGTAAATTCAACATGCCAATGGAAGAAAGTGCTTACAATGTTGTTGGTAAATACAGTTATCAGGCGTATCCGGGTAATCCAAATGGCTCAGATTACAATACAGCAGCAATAAGCTCAGCAAATGGCAGACATTTAGCGATTATGCCTCACCTCGAAAGAACAATTTTCCCTTGGAACTGGGCATATTATGACGAAACAAGATCAGCAGACGAAGTTTCTCCTTGGATTCAAGCATTTGTAAATGCTAGAGAGTGGGTGAAGTCTAAAGTCTTATAAAGATAATTTTGAAAGGTTAATTAATTGACGTTTCATCATTTTTCTCATTTACTTACAAATAATAAGTCTGTATATTTCTCTAATCAGAAATTACAGACTTTTTTTATGCAAAAAAATACAGCGTCAGTTCTGTTAAGAATGAATTTGATAGCTTCAAATTAAAAAGTTGGTTACAGATAAGGAAAAACAAGAAGGCCAGAATTATATGGAGATATAATCACACAGAAACATCAGTCGCAAGTAGTGCCTGTATGCATAAAAGAAAAAGCTAATTATTGAATTTTTTTAAATCTATTATTTTCATGTCGCAAACAACATTTACTAATAAATCCATGACGAATAGCATTCAATCCTTTTTCAAAAAAGAGCGGATTGAATTGGCAATAAGTGTATATGCTGGATTTTATCTTTTAGCTTATGGTTATGCCAAGCTTGTACAAGGTCAGTTTGTTTTTGAAGGAGAAATGTTGGAGAGACCTGTCGGTGAGCTTTCTGGGTTTGAGTTAACATGGGTATTTTTCGGGCATTCAGTTTACTATGCCTACATTATTGGAATAACACAGATAATTGGAGCTATTTTATTATTCCCCAGAAAAACGAGGTTGTTAGGAGTTTTTATCCTGATTCCCATTTTAGTAAACATCGTTTTGGTGGACGTTTTTTACCAAATCCCTCATGGAGCTACAGTAAATGCCATTTTCTTTTTACTCTGTTTGTTTACTATTCTTTTGATGAATAGAGAAAAACTTCTAACAATATTAAAAATGCTTTTTCTTAATGTTACAGATAAACCAAATATTAAAAACATAGTAATTAGCTTGTTAATCATTATTCCGGGTTTTGCTATCCTTCAGTTGATGAATATGCTATTAAACTATCTGCTTAAGTATGTTCTCTAAAAATCAGCTTTTATTTTTTTCTTGTTTCCAAGTTTCAAATGAATAAGTGATATCAATTTTTTTAGTCATATCTAGCAGAATCATAGGGATTTCATCAATCTGAATACTGTATATATAATAAGGGAACTCAAACTTTTCACCAGAAGTAAAATCATACTTTCTTCCTGGAAAAAACTTTGTTCTTGGGTGTTCTTCAACGTCTACTAATCTATAAACCCCTATTAGTTTGTCGTAGTCATCATATAGCTTTAGTTCATAGTAAGATTGTTTTCTATCTTGTTCATAAAGTGAATCTTTATGGATATCAAAATTTGAAGCAAAAGAAAGTATAAATGAGTTTGTGGTATATACCTGAGATGGATCACCAAGCATCAATGTTCTATTGTATTCTGAACTCACCGTATGAGTTTTTTCTTCCGGAAAAATATGCTGGCTAACAATTGGATAAAGTTCACCATTTGAATAAAACTCAAAATCAGTTTTTACGCCGCCAAGTTTTTCTGAAATAGTCTGACCAGCAACATTATAAGCAAAAAATAACGATAAAATAATCAATGTGCATTTCATAACGGTACAGTTAAATTTGAGCTAGAGTTAAATAATGCTATATACGTAAACCAATAAATAATGGCATTCGGTAAATGACAAAAAATGATGTAATTCATTCATTTTAACCTGAAAAAGTAAAATTTGTCCATTTGTAAAATTATATTCTCATTTTTCAGCTCATCCTCTATATTTGAAGTATTGTTAAACTAAATTTTTTGTCATGATTTTTTATTCACATCCTGCCTTTACAGCAATAACAAATCATTCTACAAATAGAAATCATGACATTAGTAGCTCAAAATATATCATACACCCTTCCCGCAGGAAGAACCCTATTTCAAAATGTTAATTTTAATATTTTAAGAGGAAAAGTAACTGGTCTGGTAGCCGATAATGGTACTGGAAAATCTGTCTTATTAAAAATATTTGCTGGTAATTTAGAACCTACTACTGGTAATGTAGAAAGGCAAGGTATTATCCATTATTTACCACAGCATTATGGACAGTTTGCTCACAAAACGATTTCTGAAGCATTAGGTATTTCAGACAAAATATTTGCATTACAGAAAATAACTGAAGGTTCTACAGAAACTGCGTTTTTTGAAACTTTGGCAGATGATTGGGAAATTGAAGAAAAAGCGCAAAGAGCATTGGCCAAATGGAATATCAACTATTCATTAGAGACTGATTTCTCAAGATTAAGTGGAGGAGAAAAAACAAAAACACTTTTAGCTTCTATAGAGCTTATCAAACCAGATATAGTTCTAATGGATGAGCCAACCAACCATTTAGATGTGCATTCGAGAGAAATATTGTACAATTGGGTTAAGCAAACAAATACAGGTTTGTGCATGGTAAGTCACGACAGAGCATTGCTTAATTTCTGTGATACAATTGCAGAGTTAACACCAAATGGTATAAACAGCTATGGTGGAAATTATGACTTTTATGAAGAACAGAAAGAACAGCAGCAATTAGCGCTCAATCAAAAAATTGAGCATGAAAGTAAAACACTTAACCTTCAACATAAAAAACAAAGGGAAATAGCTGCTAATAAACAGAAAGCTAGTAGTCGTGGAGAAAAGAAACATCAAAATAAAGGAACTGATAAACTCACCGTAAATGCATTGAAGCAGTCTAGCGAAAAAACAATGTCGACTATTAAACAGCGACAAACCAAAAAGTTAGATTCGGCTCAGGAGAGCATTACCCAACTAAAAGCAAAAAAGCAGGCTGAAAACCTAATGAAAACGGATTTTCAAAGTAGTAATTTGCATAAAGGCAAATTGCTATTTGAAGCTTCGAATATGAACTTTACTTTTAATAGGCAGAAGAATGTATTCGAAAAAGATCAATCATTCAACATATATTCTGGTGATAGAATAGCTTTAGAAGGAGGCAACGGAAGTGGGAAGTCAACATTAATAAAATTACTCACTCAGCAATTAAAACCTACAAAAGGTACTGTTTCAACTCATGTGAAAGACTGGGTAATGATTGATCAAGAATACACTATGTTAGATCGAGCTTTATCAGTTTATGAACAAGCAGAATCTTTCAACGAAAATGCGCTTCCAGAACATGAGCTGAAGATTAGATTAAATAGATTTTTATTTGGTGCTGAAAGTTGGGATAAAAAATGTATTGCTTTAAGTGGGGGAGAAATGTTAAGAATTTGCCTTTGTTGCATTATGATCAAGAATCAATCACCAGATTTAATTATACTTGATGAGCCAACCAATAACCTCGATATAAAAAACATGAAAGTACTCACAGATACCATGTCTGAGTATGAAGGTACACTCATTGTAATTTCTCACGATCAATGGTTTAAAAGTGAAATGCAACTGAATAAGGTAATAGCTTTATAAATATTTAATTTTTACATATGGATGCAGAAAATTTAAAGGAGCAAACGCCTTTGGGAGCTCCTATAAGTAATAGAATATTATTTAAAAAGTATATACATAAAATGTTGCCGGAATATAAAAGGCAAAGTATGAATTATGAGACCATGAAATACATTACGGGCAAAGCTTTGAATGAAGAAGAATGCCTTAAAAGGTTCGACTTTGTAATGGAAGTAAATGGTAGGCATAATGAGTTTGGTTATTATGCAGTCTTTGATAAAAATACTAATACAGTTATTGGTTTAAGCAAGATAGTACTGATGTCTAAAGAATGTGCCGAAATAGGCTATGCATTATTGCCAGAGTTTTGGCGAAAAGGTTATGGTAGCGAGATTACAAAAAGTTTGATTAATTACGCCTTGCAATTTGAAAACCTAAATGAGCTTATCGGTATAATTAATCCACTGAACGAAGCTTCGAAAATGCTTTTAATGAAAAATGGATTTACTTACCTTGAATCTAAGTCAGTGTATGACCAACTGAGTGATTATTACCAATTGAAAATTAGATAAGGTGTTATAATATTATTTTTTAATCATGGTAAAGTACAAAAAAATCATAGATAAGTTAATTTTTTATTGTTTTAGAAAACATAAAACTGTACTTTTCAGTTACGATCAATTATTTAAATTAACATGATAAAAAAACTACTATTAGGTTTTCTTTTGCTTTCTGTATGCTTTGTAGCAGTGCTACTATGGAATACAATTCAAATGAAACCAAAAGATATTTCAGTTGAACCAGTTGAAATTCCAGAAACAGACGAAGCGGCTATTGAAAGATTTGCTTCTGCTATAAGAATACCTACAGTTTCTCATGAAAGTGAGGCAGATTTCGATTCTATTCCCTTTTTAGATTTCGCCAAATTCTTAGCGCAAACCTATCCTTATACAGATTCGCTTCTGGAAAAAAGGATTGTAAACAGATTTAGTTTGCTTTACAAATGGGAAGGTAAAAATTCAAGTTTAAAGCCAGTGGTTTTTATGGGTCATATGGATGTAGTACCAGTTGCTGCACCTCAGTCATCTCTAAAAACAGAAAAAGCTCCAGACGATTTAAAAGCTAACATTAATAGCATTTGGGATGTAGCTCCATTTGGTGGTGAAATTAAAGATGGATTTATTTGGGGTCGTGGAGCTGTAGACGATAAGATTAGTGTAATTGGTAACATGGAAGCTGCCGAAAAGCTACTTCGTGAAGGTTATAAACCAGAAAGAACCATATATTTTGCCTTTGGTCACGATGAAGAACTTGGTGGAGAAGAAGGTGCAAAAATTATTGTAGAATTACTAAAGTCTGAGAAAGTTTACCCTGAGTTTGTGATGGACGAAGGTGGTATCATCACTACCAATAAGATCCCTAATGTTACTGCTCCAGTTGCTTTAGTTGGTATTGCAGAGAAGGGCTTTATTTCAGCTACTCTTTCTGTAGATTTACCCGGTGGGCACTCTTCTATGCCCGGAGACGATTTGGCTATAGAAGTATTATCTAATGCCATTGTAAAACTTAGACAGCAACAACCAGAATCTAGGTTAACACCACCCGCAAAAGAGTTTTTATTAAATATTGGTCCATTAATGCCTTTTGCAGAAAGAATCGTATTTGCCAATTTATGGCTTTTTGAAGGTTTGATGGTAAAGATTTACGAAGGCTCATCAGTAGGGAATGCAACTGTAAGAACTACTACTGCGCCAACCATTTTTAATAGTGGGTACAAAGACAATGTATTGCCTACAAAAGCTAAGGCTACTGTTAACTTTAGAATTTTACCAGGTGAAACAACTGATGATGTTGTGGCTCATATTAAGGAAGTAGTTGCTGATGATAGAATAGTAGTAGAAAAAGGGAATTTCTTGAGTGAGCCTTCACCAGTGTCTCCAACTAGCAATGGTGGCTTTAAACTAATTGAGAAGAGTATTTTACAAATATTTCCAGAAGTGAATGTAGCTCCTTATTTGGTTGTAGGTGGAACTGACTCTAGATACTACAATGAGATTTGTGAAAATATTTACCGCTTTACACCGATTACAGATCCAATCGGATTTCATGATATTAATGAGCGATTGAGCATAGAAGATTACAAAAAGTCAATCGTCTTTTATTATCAGATAATAAAAAATGCAGGAAACTTAAAATAAAAAAAGAGAGGCTCTTAAAAGGGCCTCTCTTTTTTTTAAGAGATTTATATTTTATTCTTCTCCACCATTTGAGTTATCTGTTGTAGCAACTTGCACATCAGACTCGATCCAAAGAGTAGTCATTGGTCTTGCAGGGTCATTTACTATCACCGTAAGACTTTTCTTTTGCTTTCCTTTGTAAGAACCAGTATTAAAGGTAACATCGATAGTAGTTGATTCTCCCGGAGCCAATTGTGTCTTATTGGGTTTGGTAGCAGTACAACCACAAGATGCTTTTGTCTTTCTAATTAAAAGCGGTGCATCACCTTCATTAGTAATGGTGAAAGAGGTAGAAACTTTGTCTTTTTGAGATACTTTGCCAAAGTCGTGACTTAGTTTGTTAAACTTCACTTTTGGTCTGCTTATGTCTGCTGATATTTCACCAAAGTTTTCTTTTATTGTAGCAGAAATATTCAATCTTTTTTCAGGTGTATCTGTATCGTCTGTAATGAATTTGAAGTAATCAAAGTTATACCCCCAATCACTTTTCTTTACAGCATCAAAAGTAAAACTTAATCGTACTGTATCTTTTGGATTAACTACATCATTATCTGCTGTCATGGTAATGTGTGATGGCAGCCTGCTTGCTTCCAAATTTAGCTTTACAGGAGTATCGCCTTGGTTGTACACCAATGTAGAAGCGGTATCTGTACCATTGTGCATTACATCTCCAAAAAACACGTGAGTAGTTTTAAAACGCAAGTTGCCAATTTCCATCGGGTAATAATCTTGTACACCTTTAGGTCTTGGAATAACATTTCCCGAAATTCTTAAAACAACTACTTCTGGGTCTCCATTAGTTTTTACTGTAATAGATTTATTGAATTGTCCGGGGCGGTTTTTGGGATTATAAGAAGCTGTAACATTGCCTTCTGCACCTGGAGCTATTTCTTCTTGGCTCCATTCTGGTGTAGTACAACCGCATGATGCCCTCACTGAAGTAAGTTTTAAAGGCTCTCTACCTTCGTTCTTAAATTTAAATTCAATTTCAGCTGGACCAGCCTCCTCTTTTATATCGCCAAAAACATGAGCTGTTTTTTCAAATTTTATTTTTCCTTGGGCAGAAACCTCAAATGAGAAGCTAAAAATTAATAATACTAGAGTTGATATTTTATAAAAAGTTGCCATGCTAAACTTTTCCTTTCAGATTAAAAATAAATATATGTGAAGTTAAAAAATTATATCCAATGCCTTAGCAAGAACTATTCTATGATGATAAATGCAAACGTATTTTAATAAGATCAAAAATTTATTGTCAAACGACAATTACTACATGTAAGTATAGTTTAACTATTACTCCAATTTAATGAATTTGAAATGATTTAAATGAAGTAATAATCCCATTAAAAACAAGTTAAGAAATCAGATAATTCAGTTATGTGTCTTATCACACACAAAAACAAAAGATCTGAATTTTTTGATGTAAGTTAAAACAAAAAGCTCCAAATGGAATATTATGATTCATTCAGTTTGAGAAGGTTCCATGAAGATTTAGAGAGAAATGCAATATCTCTTGCATTTCATGGTAGTTTTTCTCAGGATACTATTGGGTTGATCAACATCAGCTTGCAGCAAAATGATAATGCAAAAACATTAACTAAAAGAATCTTCTCATTGGTAGTAGAGATGGGACAAAATATTCATCACTATTCTGCAAAGAAAATTTACTCCAACAAATACGAAAGAGAAATAGGAGTAGGTGTATTAGCAATTAGTGAAACAGAAAGTTACTATGTAATTACTTCTGGTAATTTTATAGATCAAAAAGATGGAGTAGAAATAGGTGAAAGGTTCGAGGAAATTAACGACATGAATGAAGACGAACTTAAGAACTTATACAAGGAGAGAAGGAAAATGCCTCAGCGTCCTGATAAGCCTGGTGCTAACCTAGGTTTTATTGATATTAGACGTAAATCTGGTAATCGAATAGATTACGAAATCAGAGAGATTAATCACAATAATTCATTCTTTATTCTTTCAGCTAAAATAAACAAGAGTATAAATTAATATGGAAAACTTTTTTATAGAAAGCTCAACTTATATTCCCAAAATTGATTTTAACTGTGAGACTAATATTCTTTCAATAGAAGGTGAGTCTTACCATGAGTATACAGTTGAGTTCTTTCAACCAGTGTTTGAGTGGCTTGATAAATACTTGACTGAACCTGGAAAAGAAATTACAATGAACTTTAAGATGACTTATTTCAATACAAGTTCATCTAGAAGGTTTTTAGAAGTTCTGAATTTACTAGAAGAATATCAGGACGAAAGTGAGGGTAAGGTTACAGTAAATTGGTACTACGAAGAAGGTGATATCGATATGTTGGAAAGTGGTGAAGAATACGAAGAAGATGTGAATATCGATTTCAACTTAATTCCTTATAGTAATTAATCGGCGTTTTTAATTAAAAAATAAAAAAGGCTTTCTGAACATAATTGGCTTTTTAAGCAAATTATCTTCGGTAAGCCTTTCTTGTTTTAGTATTGATTTTCGTCTTCTTCCTCATTATCTGGAATGAGGTATCGTTTATTGCTTCTTGGATGATAATCGAAAATAACCTGTCTCAGATAATCCATATCCATATGAGTATAAATCTCTGTAGTAGTTATAGACTCGTGCCCAAGCATTTCTTGTACAGCTCTTAAATCTGCCCCCCCTTCTACCATATGTGTAGCAAATGAATGCCTAAAGGTATGTGGGCTTATATTTTTCTTTATTCCTGCCTTTATTGCCAGTTCTTTAATAATATTGAAAATCATTATTCTGGAAATGGAAGTACCTCTTCTATTTAAGAAAAGTGAATCCTCATACCCTTTTTTTATTTTTACTTTCTTTCTGATCTCCTCAACATACATTTTAATGTATTTTAAAGCATCAGTTCCTAGAGGTGCAAATCTTTCTTTATCTCCTTTTCCAGTAATTTTTAGGTACCCTGCACCATAATTAACATTGCCCTTTTTAAGGTTCACCAACTCAGAGACCCTTACACCAGAACTGTACAATGTTTCTATAATCGCTCTATTACGCACTCCTTCAGCCTTTGATAAATCAATTGCCTCAAGTATCATATCTATCTCATGAACTTCGAGGGTGTCTGGTAATTTTTTTGTGAGCTTAGGTGAGTTAATTAGCGCAGTTGGGTCTTTCGGAATTAAATCGTGGTAGTGTAAGTATTTATAAAATGCTTTAATACCAGAAAGAATTCTTGCCTGTGAGTGTGGAGCAATTTTAAGATCGTGTAAATAAGCTAAAAACTCTTCTATAGACTCACGTTTTACATCGTATGGATCTACTTCTGTTTTATTCCAACTAAGAAAATTTTTAAATTTAGTAACATCTAGTTTGTAAGCGTCGAGAGTATTTTTTGAAAGAGACCTTTCTAATTTTAAATAACTCAAAAATTCTGTTAAAGCATCATCCCAACTCATATCTTTACATTTTGGCTGTAAAATGTTTAATTTTCCGAAAAATACACATTCTCAATCTTTTTTGACATAATACAGAAATTTCAAATCATGAAATTAAGTAAATGGCTAAGGGGAAGTCTAATAATTCTGGCAACATTAATCTTTGGCTTACTCGTTTGGGGTTTTATCCAACTTTGGGATAGACACCCAGGATATAATGTTGACCTCACAATTAAAGGCAAAGCTCCATCAACAATAAAAGCAGGTTTTGCTGCTCTTTCCATTACGCCCAATGTCGCTGAAACGTGGATTGATGCAAATGACGATGCAGAGTATCACGAAAAAGATGGAGATACATTTACAGATGCCAATGGTAATGATAGGTTTGATGCCTATTGGCTTGCCGGTTTTGATAAACATAGAGCTGCAGCAGGTGTACACGATTCCCTTTGGGCAAGAGCTATGGTGCTAGATGATGGAGATACGAGAATTGCCTTGGTTGCTATTGATGCTATCGGCTTTGGAAGTGACGATATTATTGCTGCAAGAAAATTAATACCAGATTCTGCCGGAATAGATTATACCATAGTAACCTCCACACATACACATGAAGTACCCGATTTACTGGGGCTGTGGGGGCCAGGCCTTTTCAAGACAGGTATCAATTTTAAATATTTGAAGATGGTGAGGGAAAAAATTGCTGAAGCAGCAACTTTAGCCGCAGCAAGAGCAAAACCCGCCAAATTTAGAATAGCACAAGATTTAACCGGAGCTGCTAACTTAGTAGAAGATACCAGAGAACCCACCGTGTTTGACCCCGGTTTGTATATGATGCAAGCCATTGATATTGAAACCGAAGAAACTTTAGGCACCTTGGCAGGTTGGGCAGATCATCCAGAAACTTTGTGGAGTAAAAACCTAATGGTGAGTTCAGACTTTCCTCATTTTATGCGAAAGTATATGGAAGAAGGCATTTATGATGAAAACGACTCATTAGTTGTAGAAGGATTAGGAGGAACAGTGGTGTATGTAAATGGTGCAATTGGTGGCTTAATGGCAACCAGACCAAAAATAACTGTAACTGATCCTTTAACTGGGGTAGAATATAAAGAAGCGAGTTTTGAGAAGATTGATGCACAGGGTAAAAAACTAGCCATGTTAGCAATGGCTGCCCTCGATAGCACAGCAGAAGAGCTAACAGAAGCCTCAATCAGTTTGGTAGCAAAATCAATTACATTAGAGTTACAGAACCCATTATTTAGATTGGCTGCTTTTGTAGGAGTACTCGATAGAGGAATGGTTGGCTGGATGAAAACCCGCTCAGAGGTAGCCGCATGGAAATTAGGTCCTGCAAGTTTTATTCATGTTCCCGGTGAGATATACCCTGAAATTGTAAATGGTGGAGTAGAAAAACCAGAAGGCCAAGATTTTGATATAGACCCAATAGAAACTCCTCCACTTAGAGAGTTGATGCGTGGTAAATATAAATTTGTGGTAGGTCTCTCAAATGATATGGTAGGTTACATTATCCCTAAAAGCCAATGGGATGATGAAGAGCCAAATACCTATGGTAGATCATCATCGCCATATGGAGAGGAAAACTCTCTAGGTCCAGAAACTGCTCCAACAATTTACAAGGCAGTTGTAGAGTGTTTAGAAAAACTGGAAGCGCTTTAAGTAAACTACTTTTTAGTCGAGTGCTTCTTGGAGTAATTCGCTTAGCTTCTCAATTTTAATATCTTGGGCTATTACAATCCCGTCTGGGTTAATTAAGAAGTTTAAAGGAATACCTGTTTCTCGTCTATAAGCAGATTCTTCTTTCAAAAAATCACTTTCAATGTCAATTACATTCGTCCAATTAATTTGATCTTTTTCAATGGCTTTTAGCCAACTTTCTATATTGTCATCAATCGAGAATCCAAAAACTTCAAAGCCTTTACCATTAAAAGCAGTATAAGTTTTTATAAGATTTGGGTTTTGTGCTCGACATGGCTTACACCATGAAGCCCAAAAATCTAATAAAACATATTGCCCTTTAAAATCTGAAAGTTTATGTAACTCTCCATTAATATCGTAACCTGCCAGATCAACAAACTTATCGCCAATTGCAATACTTTGAGTTTCTGATTGAATGTAAGTGTTGATGTTTTTGCCGAAATGAGATGTTTGTAGATTGGTCGGAAATTGATCAAAGAGTTTTATTAAATGAGCTATTTCGATTTTACTTTTAATTGAGAATAACGTATTTAAAGTAAAATAAGAGGGATTTTCGTCTTTGATACATTCGATTTTATTTTCAATAGTCTTTTGATCTAGTGAGTCGATAACTTTTACAACTTTAATGGCTTTTCCAGTATCTTTCTCAACAAATATTAGTTGTTTAGAATATTCCATTAGACTATCCCTTTCATTCTTAAGCTCTCTTTGCAGGTTTCTGTATTTTACCATTGTTTCGTTCAAAGGAGAGCCTTGTATTTCTGCATAGTAGAAATTACTTTTTTGAACTTCTATTTTAATATCAGCAGCTTCTATCCATAAATTAAAAAAATCTTTTTGATCACCAATTCTTGCTAAGTAAGGATTACTTACATAACCATTAAATGTGGCTAAGTTATTTTTAACATAAGTAGAATCAATCGTTTCAGGTTTTTCAAGGTTTATTAGGTATAGCTTTGTTCCATTAATTAGACCTTGTAGCTTAATGCTAATAGTAAAATTGTTTGTTCCTTCA
The DNA here is from genome assembly GCF_026250525.1 of Chondrinema litorale. GTDB lineage: Bacteria > Bacteroidota > Bacteroidia > Cytophagales > Flammeovirgaceae > Chondrinema > Chondrinema litorale. The sequence continues at coordinate 1,838,439 of NZ_CP111043.1, read as the reverse complement.
TTGTGAAGACCGAAAGCGAAATTTGTGAGTAATAGAAAAAATAAAGTGCTTGTATATAGTTTCATGCTGGTCGAATAATTTTGTGCTCAATTTTAAACCTCTACCTCACTCGGAGCTGGAAACCTGCTTTTAAAACTGAAAGCCTCTTTGGTTGGGCCATTTTCTTGAAAGTAATCTAACTTATCAACAGCTTCTTGTACGGTTGGGAATTTTCCTGCTGGAATCCACCACATGGTTGTATGAGCCTTACCATATTTATAAAACCATTCTTTTCGGCGCTTCAAAAAATCTGTATGGAAGGTTTTATAAACATAATGTTCTAGCGATTCCACATCTTCCCAAACAGAAATATTAATAATTATCTGCTCATCATTGTAGGGATTTAGATTTGTCGCATTGTTGCTGTCGTCTTTTAGGCGCCATACAAAGCCTTCGCTATTTTCTGCAAGTTCATTTACTCTGTCCAGATTCTCCACAAACTCTTGCATCACCGGATCATTAATATCCACACCCTTCATTTTTGCTACATTAATTTGCGCCAGTTGAAATTTCTTCATATTCAGAATTAATTTTTGAGATAAAAAAATTAGTAGAGTCGTGTTGTAGTGGTAATGTGGTGAGTTAAGTGTCTATTTATGTAATAATACTTATTTAAAAAGATACGGCCATACTCAAAATTGGTCTTGAAAAATTACTATAAATTATCAGTTTTTTCTTCTGCGGCATTATAAACATCTCTGGCTTTTTCTAGCCTATAAGCAATTCGCTTTTTTAATCTCTCTGGTTGTAATACTTTAATATTTTCTCCGAAGCCTAAAATTTCTCGCTCTAACTCAAAATTGGGTTTTACCTTAATCTCAACTATAATCCCAGTGTTGTCCTGCGAAATAATTTTTTGTGAGGTATGTAGCGGCTTAGTAATAATATAAGGAGCATTGCTTTTATCGATATGCAGTTTTACATCCATCGGTCTTACATTATCTACAGTTACCCCAATTACATCTTTAAAGAAATCTTTTACTTCGTGCTTTCTTTCTACCAGATATGGAAATTTGCCTACATCAATTTTCTGTATTCGGTCAACTGCCAGATTGAGAATGGGACTGGTTTCGTCTCTTATTCCCAATAAAAACCAGCGGTTTCTATATTCTTTTAAAAGGAATGGATGAAATGGAAAAGTACCCGGTTTTTTAGCTTTAAAAGATTGATAAGTAATTTCTAGACTTTCTTTTTTGATGATGGACTCATACAATCTGTCAAGCAGGTCTAAACCTTTTAAATTATCATTTTTCTCAAAATCGATAACTGGCTCTGTCTGGTTTTGGGCTGCATACACCTTATCTTCTAGCTTTTGCACCATGCTATCTACCTCACTAAAATGCGAAAAGCCTTTAAACTGCTTGAGTATATGCACTACTTCTGAAAGTCTACCCAAATCTTTATCGGTAAGCGGAATGTTGGTTATGCTGTATTCTGGGTCTTCGTAGGTGTAATACTTTTTTTCTTCTACAATGATAGGCGCATTATAACCCAGTTTATCACTGCGCATTTGTTGAATATCAAGCTGTATAGTTCTTCGGCTAACTCCTTTGTCTATACCTTCATACTCAAACAAAGCTTCTGAACATTCTTCTATCAAATCGTCGAGCGTCCATTTTCTATACCTGTTTCTTAGGCATTTATCAATGGTTTTATAGCGAATAAGGGCATTTCTGTTAACTGGCATAAAATATTTTTTCAGGAAATTTAAAAAATATTTTCACTACGCAAAAAGATTGCGCAATAGCCTTTCATCTTTGAAACATCAAATTAATTATTCATCAACAAAATTATACAGCGATGAAATTTAATATTAAAAATGTGTGGGCAACAGATGTTATTGAAAATTACGAAGGCGAAACCGCTTACAAAATGTCTCCAGAAATGGAATTGTACAGTGCTGTGGTTACTACCAGTCTTCACAATAACTTCTACGAAAAGGATGTGAAAAGACTCGAAAGATTGCAGTCTTTAATTGACGAAAACCATCCTGAGTTTGTGGCACAACTTGCTGTATATGCTAGAGAAAAAATGAATTTGCGTTCTGTGCCTTTGGTTTTGCTTACCGAGTTAGCCAAAGTAAACAATGGTAATAGTTTGGTGAGTAAAGCAACTGAGAGAGTAATTAGTCGTGCCGATGAGATTACAGAATTGCTGGCTTGCTATCAGTTAGCGAATAACAGAAGTAACGGTACTAAAAAGCTAAACAGACTTTCAAGGCAATTGCAAAAGGGTGTTGCAGCTTCTTTTAACAAGTTTGACGAGTACCAATTTGCCAAATATAACAGAGGTGTGAGAAGCAAATCTTCTGTGAGTTTAAAAGATGCTTTGTTTATAACTCACCCAAAAGCTAAAGATGCATCTCAGCAAGAGTTATTCGATAAAATAGCCACAGATAACTTGCAAGTGCCTTATACATGGGAGACTGAACTTTCTAAGATTGGTCAAGCTCAGTATGCAAATGAGCAAGAAAAGAAAGCGGCATTTACTGCAAAGTGGGAAGAACTGATAGAAAGTGGTAAGTTGGGTTATATGGCCATTTTGCGAAACTTGAGAAATATGCTAGAAGCAGAAGTGAGTTATGCGCATATTAAAATGGTAGCTAATAAGCTAAGTAATGCTGGTCAAGTGAGAAGATCAAAGCAATTACCATTTAGGTTTTTGTCTGCTTACAGAGAATTAGCTTTGTTAAAAAGTACAGATGTATCCATTTTAATGAATGCACTAGAGAAAGCTGTAGCTGTAAGTGTAGAAAACATGAAAGGTTTTAATAGTAACACTAAAGTCTTACTGGCTTCAGATGTTTCTGGCTCTATGATGCAGTCAATTTCGCCTAGAAGTACAGTGCAGTATTACGATATAGGTTTATTGTTAAGCATGTTGTTGAAAAACAGATGCGAGCGAGTAATCTCAGGTATTTTTGGTGACTCTTGGCTACAAGTAAATATGCCTTCTGGTAATATCTTACAAAATGTATCTAAGCTAAAAAAACTTCAAAACAAAGTAGGTTTTAGCACAAATGGACATTTAGTGATTAATGAGCTAATTAGAACCAAGACCAAACTAGATAAAGTGATGTTTTTTACAGATATGCAAATGTGGAACAGTGCAAACTATAACACCACAAAGTCTAATAAAAGCGCATTAGAACTAGCTTGGAATGACTACAAAAGGTTAGTAGCGCCAAAAGCAAAACTATATCTTTTCGATTTGGCAGGTTATGGTCAACTACCAATAAGAGTAAATAGAAGTGCTGGTACTTATTTACTAGCTGGTTGGTCAGATAAGGTTTTTGATATGCTCGACGCTCTCGAAAGAGGTGCGGATGTTATAGACGAAATCAAATCTTTAGAAATTTAGAGGATAAAAGGGTGACGCGTGGCGTACCACCGTAGGATAGGGTTACTTCGGTTTGGGACCTACGTGACGCAGGTTCGAATCCTGCCACTGCCAATTGGTGGTGTAGCTCAGCGGTAGAGCAGTATATGTTCCCTGTCTGCCTTTTACCCCTTTTTCAAAATACACCCGGATGCCGTTATAAAGCCTTACTTCGAGCCAATGTTGATATCGGCTTTATGCTTATTGCTCCGGGTTTTCTTTAAAATTTCATTTATAAAACCAATTAGCAAATAAGTAATGGATGATGTTGATAAAAAGGTAATTATTGAAAAGTTTATTCGAAGTTTTGTGATTAAGCAGAGGAGGCCTCGTGCTCGATTAGAATTAAGTAGTAGAAAACGAAGGCTTCATTTTGCAGATAAACTTAATCACGATTGGGACAGAGTATTAGATATAAGAAAGCTTAAATGTCTTCCAAAAGTTGATGATGATTATGCCTATTTATTACAGAAGTTAAGATTTAAAGAAAATGGCTTATGCTACTTAATATCCCATTATGATGATCTAGATGATCGGTTTTTAGATTTTAAAACTGCGTTTAATTCTTGTTATACAAGGGGATTTGCCACTTTGGTAATAAATACTTCTGGGGATAGATTCTACCTAGAAACAGAAGGCATTGGTCATAAATATACTTTTACTGGAGAAATAAAATAAACACACTCAAAAATGCAGGTGCCGTAGAGTAGAGTTACTTCAGCTTCCAATCCGACAGATGCAGGTTCGAATCCTGCTGCTGCCGCTACTATTTTTAAATTTTAGGCAGTGTAGTTTAATGGTTAAAACAGTTTTACTCTATTCGCTTTTTGCCCTGTTACTTTGAGTGTGTTTTAATCCCTCCTAAATTTTGATTAAAAAGGGCTGTAAATTACTTTCATTGCTAAAACTGAATTAAACTAAACTTCGACTCAGCTCATGAAAATTTACATCTTTTTGCTCTTCATTTTATTTACTATTTCTCAAGAAGTTTTTGCATGCAAATGCTTTTGGCCAACTGGTAAAATTGATTTGCCATTTGTTGAAATGGGTTGGGCTACTTCAGAGAGAGAAAGAGATATAAATGATGATAACATAATCTTTACAGGTGCATTAGTTGATACAAGCTATATTAAAGTAAAAACCCAAGATATTTTTTTTAAGGATATAGAATTAATTCAGCTCCAATTAACCTTTAAAGTAAAGAAGCTTTATAAGGGAGTTAGGCAGTTATCAGCAATTGATACATTTAAAATACTTACTGCACCAACATCTAGCTCGTGTGGTTTTATCCCTCCACTTAATTCAGAGAATATAATTTTTGCTTGGGAACAACATGGATATTATTATACACGTCGATCAGATTGCAGTAAAAGTATTTCAAAGTATTGGAATGAAAAGCGCTATAATAAATACATAAAGTTTTTAGAAGTAATGATTAACAAGCCTGACGGAGAATATGAGTTTTATCAAGCTAAAGATAATTATTTGAATGAGGCATTAGAAGAAGATCAACTTATGGCCAAATTTAAAATAGTGAATGGAAAGCTTGAAGGCGAGTGGCTTGTAAAAGATAAAGAGGGGGAACATTCATGAACAAGGTCAATATATAAATGGAAAACGCGAAGGTGAGTGGCAGTTGGTTTCTTATACTAACAGTAGTTTTACAACAACAGAAGTTACGATAGAAAGTGTAAAGTATAAAGATGACAGACCGATATTGAGTTTAATCACCATTGAAGATAGAGTAAGTTCATGGGGTACAGATAAACCTTATAAAACAATTAGAACCCAGATTATCAATAAAACATATCAGTATTCATCTCAGTAGAAAAATTAATAAATATTTTCCTCCACCCTGTCCAGTTCCGAAAAACTCATTTGTTATTGAGATATAAAACATTTTCGATAACTTAAAACTAAAATGCATGGATGAGTTTATTTTAATTATGCGTCATATGGATGGAGGTAAAGTTGCCTCACCAGAGCAAATACAGGCTTGGATGAAACAAACCATGGACTGGCTCGATTCGATCGCAGCGCAAGACAAATTAGTGAGTAGAGGCAAAGGTTTATCTTTTGATGATAGTCGTGTGGTAAGACCAAACAATGTGGTAACCAATGGGCCTTTTGGCGATATAAAAGAAACCATTGGTGGATTTATAATAGTAAGAGCCGAGTCTGTTGATGAAGCTGTAGAATTTGCCAAAGGTTGCCCAGTTTTACAGGGCGAAGGTAACAGCATGGAAGTTAGGAAAATAGCCGGATAGATTTCAATATAATCCTTTACACTCGTAGAGGATTTTCTTTTTTATGAAACAGCAAGAGCTTCTTCCACATTTGTTTAGAACAGAATACAGTAAAATAGTAGCTGTACTTTGTCGGCATTTCGGTTTTGATTTTATAGAGCAGGCTCAAGATATTGCCAGCGATACTTTCTTAGCTGCAATGGAAACTTGGCCATTTAAAGGCATTCCCGAAAATGCGGTGTCTTGGCTATACACTGTGGCTAAAAATAAAGCACTCAACCACATCAATAGAGATAAGTTTTTTGCAGATAAAGTTGCTAAAGAACTCAATTACAAAACAACTGAAGAGCAAGAAATTGATATGTCTGGTAAAAATATTACCGATAGCCAGTTGCAAATGCTTTTTGCTGTTTGTAATCCGCTAATTACTCAAGAAGCTCAAATAAGTTTAGCTTTGCGTATTCTTTGTGGTTTTGGGATAGATGAGATTGCCACTGCATTTCTCAATAATAAAGAGACCATAAACAAGCGCTTATACCGAGTAAAAGAGAAGTTGAGGCAAGCCAATGTACAAATGGTTTTTCCATCAGAAAGAGAAATTAATCATCGACTCGAAGCGGTGTTGGCAACTCTGTATTTGCTGTTTAGCGAAGGTTATTATTCAGAAACACAAGATGAAGTGATGCGCAAAGATTTGTGTGTAGAAGCCATGCGACTCACTGCTTTGTTAATGCAAAACCCACAAACAAATCTACCGGCTGTAAATGCGCTATTTGCGCTCATGTGTTTCCACACTTCTCGGTTTGATGCCAGAAAAAATGAGCGGGGTGAAGTCGTTTTATACTACGATCAAGACGAAACTCGCTGGAATTACGAATTAATTGCCAAAGGTGCTTATTACCTCAAAGAAGCAGCTCAGGGAGATTCTATTTCAAAATACCATCTCGAAGCAAGTATTGCTTATTGGCACACCATCAAAGACGATAGTCAGGAAAAATGGCAACACATTTTAAAGTTATATAATCAGCTATTGGAAGTCGCTTATTCCCCCATTGCGGCACTCAATAGCATCTATGCAGTTTCTAAAGTGAAAGGTAAAAAAGCAGCCATTGCAGAAGCTGAAAAGCTGCAATTAGCAGACAATCATTTCTATTTTATCTTATTGGGAGAGCTGTATACAGATATAGATGATGCAGTTGCCAGAAAGTATTTACATAAAGCATTAAAGCTAGCCAAAACGAAATCAGACAAACAGATTATCCAGTTTAAAATAGATCAGTTCCCAGCAGTTTAACATCCGATATTTTGAGCTTTCTTTCTCTATACTTGCCAATTTTTCATTAGGTTTAGGTGCTAAATAAGATCTGTTTTTGAGGCAAAAATGGAGATTTCCTATCTTTTAATCCTTTCAACTAATGACCAAGTTTGTAAGAGTGCTAATTATAATCAATGGCTTAATGTTGCCTGTTATTTTATGCTTTCTATTTTATCAAATGATAAAGAGCTTTCTTCCTAAAGAAGATAAATATCACGAAGAAGGACTGATTGTAGGAGAAGAACTAGAACAAGCAAAATGTGATACACTAGCTCTACAGGGAATTCATTATGATTATCCTGAGCCAATTTATAACTCTCCTAACTATTATTTACCAATAAGTGCCATGACATATAAAGAAGCAAAAGATTTAAGAAAGGTCATGTCAAGTGCAGGTGATTTGTCAATGAGTTTTCTTCAAATTTTTAATGTAGTGTTTTTAGATAGTAATTATCAGGTAATTAGAAACTTGTTAGATAAAAAAGCATTCATTAGTGATATTAATATACCTTGGGGAGACAGAGAAAAAGTAGATAGATCAATACAAAATATAGCTTATGAAATAGCTTTTGAAGACAGCAACAATGATGGCAAATTAAATAATTATGATAATATGGATTTGTATATTTCCGATCTAGATGGGGGAAATCTGTTACAGGTGACCAAAAATATTGATGTGAAATCTTATGAATTCATTAATTATCATAAAGATTTACTAATTAGATATAAAGAAAGGAATGACGAAAGAGAGGAACACAAAAAAGTAAAATTTGCCTTTTATAATATTACTACATCCAGTTTTAAGTCCCTTTCAGAATTGAATAATCATCTCGATGAATTGGAAAAACAGTTAATCAACTAGTTTTATGGTCTGCTGAAAGTTCGGCTGTAAGCACAGCTGTAAGCTATTAATAAACAGCTTGCAGATTGATAAATCTGTTCAATTAGTTTGATTTTTTTTGATTTGGTATAGGAAAATACTGGGTTTGTTTGACTCATAGAAGTAGATAAACTCAATTTAACGATGCCTTTCCAGAATCGGCTCACCATATCTTAAACATTTTGAAAATGAAACCGAGAGTAACTACATCTTACAAATTGATATTTTCAATTCGTAATCTACTTACCGTCTTATTAAGCTTATTTACACTTCTTGCTTGTCAAAATTCAGAACAAGGAAATTCTTTAGAATCAGGTTATTTACTAAAATCTGTGCCTTTTAATAAGGTAAATCTGGAAGATAATTTTTGGAAACCTCGCCTAACTACACAAGCAAAAACTTTGGTTCCTTTTGCGCTCGACAAAACCATTCCGGCAGTAGAAAACCTCGAAAAAGCCGCCAAATATTTAAAAGGAGATACTACAGATTTGCCATTTGCACACCGTTTTATTTCTTCCGATTTATACAAGGTGATGGAGGGTGCTGCATTGATATTAATGGAAAATCCCAACCCTGCGCTCGAAAAACGTATGGATGGGATTATTGACATTATTAGTGCAGCACAGAAAGAAGATGGATATTTGTATGTGGCACATATCACAGGAGTTTCTAAAAATCACGACCAATGGGGTGGTGGCGGAATGGGTGATAAACCATATTCATTTGTAGTGCATAGCCATGAGTTATACAACATGGGGCATATGTATGAGGGGGCAATTGCTTACTACCAAGCAACTGGAAAAAACAAATGGTTAAAAATCGCAGAGAAAAATGCCGAACATATCAACCAAGTGTTTTTTGTTGGAGACGAAAATTACAATAATGGCAAACCGATAAACCAAGCACCCGGTCACGAAGAGTTAGAGCTGGCGCTAGCCAAGTTATATAGAGTTACTGGTAAGCAGTTATATCTGGATATGGCGAAGAAGTTTCTGGACATTCGAGGAAAAACATATCAACCAGAAGGAGATGGTGTAATGGCACCTGCTTATGCACAGCAACACAAACCTGTAACAGAGCAAGAAAAAGCTGTAGGGCATGCAGTAAGAGCAACTTATTTATACTCAGGTATGGCAGATGTTGGTGCACTTACAGGGAGTAAAGAATATAACCCAGCATTAGATAAAATCTGGCACAATTTAGTCGATACTAAAATGCATATTACTGGTGGTCTTGGAGCTGTTCATGGAATCGAAGGATTTGGGCCAGAATATGTATTGCCCAACAAAGAAGCTTATAATGAGACGTGTGCAGCTGTTGGTAATGTGTTTTTTAACTATAGAATGTTTTTGTTGCATCAAGATGCAAAATATATGGATGTAGCAGAAGTCGCTTTGTTAAACAATGCACTAGCAGGAGTAAATATGGAAGGCAACAAGTTTTTCTATGTAAATCCTCTTGAAACTGATGGCAAAACGCCTTTTAGCTATGGATTAACTGGTCGCTCACCTTGGTTTGGTACTGCATGTTGCCCGTCTAATATTGCCAGATTAATGCCTCAAGTTCCGGGGATGATGTATGCCCATACAGATGATGAGATATATGTTTCTTTTTATGCGGGAACTTCTACTACTATTCCTTTAAAATCAGGCGAGGTAAAAGTGAATCAAGCAACAAACTATCCATTTGATGAAAATATCAACATTGAGGTTTCTCCTGAAAAAGTGCAGGATTTTACTTTAAAATTAAGAATCCCCTCTTGGGCAAGAGGGCAGTTTGTACCGGGTGAATTGTATAATTATGTAAACGATTTGCCAGAAAACTGGACTGTAAAAGTAAATGGAGAGCAGCAAAACATCACAATAGACAAAGGCTTTGCTGCCATCAAAAGAACTTGGAAACCCGGAGATAAAGTTGAGTTACACTTGCCTATGCCTGTAAGGTTTAACCATGCAATAGATAGCGTAGAAGCGGACGTGAACAGAGTAGCAATTACAAAAGGGCCATTAGTTTACTGTGCAGAAGAAGTTGATAATAATGGTTTAGTACAAAGATTTTTTGTAGATGAAATACCAAATCAGAATGCTGTAAATTCACATAGATTTGAAAATGGTGTACTCAAAGATGTAGTAAATGTTGATATTCCTGCAAAGGCAAAAGAGGTAAATGGCATACAAGAGACTATTGTAAAATTGGTGCCTTACTATGCTTGGGATAATCGCGGCGATGAATCTATGATTGTCTGGTTTCCAGAAAAAGAAGACATGGTATATGTTGCAAATGGAAATGAATTGCTTGGAGGAAAATTTAAATCAGTAAAAGCTTCTTCAACATCTGATCACGGTAGCTTAGAAGCAATTTCTAATAATCGTCAGCCAGCAAACTCACAAGATAACACCATTCCAGTATGGATAAGCGAGAAGGGAAAAGCTCAATGGGTAGAAGTTGAATTGGAAGAGGCAAAAACCATCAGAAATATTAATGTTTATTGGTTTGCTGCTCTTGGTGCTGAATTGCCACAAAAATGGTCGCTAGAAGTAAAGAAAAACGGAAAGTGGGAGCCTTTTAACTTGTATACGACAGACTCATATGCCACACAAAGAGACCAATATAATCAAATACATCCTAGTGGAGATTTATCATGCGATGGAATTCGAATTAACATTGTTCCTCAAAATGATGCGCCAGTGGGTATATTAGATGTAAATATTCAGTATGAGGAGTAAGTTATGCACTTTTAACTTGATTTAAAAGTGCCAAAAGATCAAGGCTGTGGACAAATTTGCTAAATTTTCATCCTTGATTTTATAAAAATCCGAACTCGTTGCACTCAAACAACGGATTTTTTAATAATAAAATCAAGACTAAAAATTCTTTGCGCAATTTGTCCAAGGCCGAAAAAATTAATTGATAGTTTAGAAAATTAAGTAAACAAAAAAAGGCTCAATCTAGATTGAGCCTTTTGCATTTGTATGTCTAAACCAGACAAATATTTTTATTCTCTAAATAGATATTTTCTGAAATTTTCTTTTTGTGTTTCTGGCACTTTGGCGAGGCTCGAAATTAACCACCCTCTATTCATCCCACTTCTGTTAAACTCAGCAATCTCGAAATACCAGTTATCGACTTGAAAGAAATGAAATTTCACATCAGTAACAGTTTTAAACTTTAAATCGCCTCTTTTAATGTCGTATAAAAGCATTGTAAGGTAATCTGGCTTATAACCCTTCACAGCATAATCTTGTAGGTGGTCAGTGTCTTGAAATGCCTTATTTAGGTTCATAAAGTCCAGTTCATGACTCATTGGGTGGATAAACTTCTTTTCTTCACTTTCCTTTTCTGGCATCATGCTACTGTATTTATCAGAATGCACATGGTGCAATACCCACTTATATCCTTTTCTGTCTTGCTCTAATCTCAAATAGAGATATATAATTTGTTCTTGTCCTCTATAATCAAACTTTGCTGCCACTTCAGAAAACCAGTCACCATTTCTAAAATCAAGAAAAGTAGGGTTTGTCTCATTATTTACATCAGCAATAAACTGTTGTTTTAAATCTCTTGTAATGCTTGAGTTTTGAGCATCAAATAATATATCCAAATAATTTTTTCTCTCTCTTAAATCGCGGTATTTTTTATCACCAGGATTGTAACGAACACCATCTTTACTTTCTTCATTGTTAAACCTTCTAAAAAATTGGTTTACCTGCTTTGTTTCTGCGTAAAATGCAGATTCATCGCCCAGATATTCACCTAGTGGATCTTGTGAGTAAGCCAATGAGGTAATTAACATGAAGAGACAGATTATTGAATATTTCATAAGAATTGATCTGGTTTAGCAAAAAATTTAAGCCTTTAACTTTAGTTCAGTGAAAAAAATATGAGTGAAGCGTAAAAATTAATTAGCTTCATCAAAAAACGTAAGGCTTAGAAGAAGGTTGTTCTAAAAAAAATAAATTACGAAAAAGCCATGAGTATTTTTTTACCCATGGCTTTTATAAATTCTTAATATATTATCATTGAGTGGTTTCGCTTACTCTAATGTCTCCGAGTAATACATCCCAGAACCCAATTAATCTACCGCCTATTTGTGTTTGCTTGCGCTCAACAAATACAGTAATATCCTTTTTAGTTGTATCTTGATATTTCATTCCGTCTTCAGAAATCCCTTCGAATTTCTGGTAAATGGTAATTACACCAACGTAACGGCCATCTGGCTGTCTTTCAAGATCACTAATATACTGGATATTAAACCACGAAATTTTTACTTTGTCGTAGTTCAACGCCATTAATCTTCTAAAATAAGTTCTTACACCGTAGTATTTAACTTCTTGGCTATTAAGAGAAGAAACACCCATTTGAGCACCTTCGGCAAACAATTCCATTGCTCTTTCAATTACCCTGTTGGCTTCTGAAAAAGGAGTTTCTTTGTCTCCAATAATACTGATGTATTTACTTAAATCTCTTACTTTTTCAAGTGCGAGTGAGTCGATAGCAGCTTTTCTACCCGGAGCTAATTCTGGCTCGTTAGTTTGGGCAAAAAGTTGTGTGTTTAGCTGTAAAAATAGGAGAAAAACCCCTGTGAATATATACTTAATACTTTTCATCATTGTCTTATCTTAATTTGGTAAGTTCAAGTTCCTTTATTTTACCATTGTCATCGAAAACGATATTTTCAATGGTATCAGCTTTTTTCTTCTGATCTTTCAGGTAGTTAAGATACTTGTTAATTGTAGTTGGCTCGTCGTAATCTACAATGTCGCCATCTTTTGCAATAATAATTAACACTGGTGCTTCTGGAGAAGAGAACATAGTTAATGCCTGTGAAATCTGGAAGTTAGATTCATCTGTGCTACCTGCGCCTGCTATTCTGTTAAAATAACTATTTAATTTATAAGCTGGCTCGCTTTCACGCTGTTTTCTCATATCTTCTTCTCGGCGTCTTCTAGCATCTTCTTCTTCACGAAGTTTTTCTGCTTTTAGTCTGGCAATTTTAGCTTCTACCTGAGCAATTAAACTTACCACTTCTGGGTCTTCTATGTTTAAAGCTTTTATAGCATCTAATCTGTTTTCCATCTCTTCGATAGACATATCATTGTCATTGAGAAGTGCTCTCAAATCTGCTTTGGCTTTTTCGATTCTTTGCTCTTCAGCGGTAGGTACTGTAGAAGAAGGTTGTTTTTTACAACTTGAAACTCCTAAACCTGCAAAAATTACAATCGCAAGGAAAAAGATACTTCGATTTAAATGAAAATTGTTTAATAAGTTTTTTGATTTCATATCGATGGTTAATTAAAAAATTGTTTGCCTAAAATATTAGCTGCAAATAACGATAAATTATCAGGCTAAATTAGAAAAAAAGATTCCCTCTTTTCCTATTATTTTAGCTGTATAAAGAAAATATCTAGCCAAAAATATTTTTATTCTGTTTAGCAATTAATATTAGAACATTAAACGAAAGGGAAAGTTAGGTAGATTAAAAAAAAACAAAAAAAACTTGACATCTTAATATTAAACCTGCACTTTAGCCAAAATCACAAAGAAATGCTAAGAATAAGTTTACATATCGCCCACTATTATTCACCTCAATTATATGATGGTGTGAATCAACTGCCTGGTTGAGTTAATATGTAAATTTATAAATATACATGTCTCCCGGGCTTACAGTTCGGGATTTTTATTTCAAGATGTTTTAAATATCTGATAGCCCGAGCTGAATAAAGTTTGGGCTTTTTTGTTGCCCTCTCCTAAAATTTCTTACCAGTAATTTATTGGTAAGTATTTGTAAATCAGAAAATTAATAATAATGGCTAAAGATAAAATTAGAGGGAACGACCTTCTAAAGCTAGGAGTACCACATGGTAGAACTATCACTATGGTGCTTGATATATTTCAAAAAAACTTTAAGAAAGATAAGAAGGAAAAAAAATTAGCACTACTCTCTGAGGTGATGCGAGCACCTGAAAAGTACAGCGATGATGCAGTTTTTGGGAGTTTTGTGACTGAATTATTGGAGCCTCAAGTATACAGAAGAGAGATTGCTTTAAGATCTGAGCAGTTAGATTATGCTATTTATGGTGCCGAAAACATCGAAAAAGGTGCCCGTAGCCAGATAGAAATAGCAACTAAACTACCTGTTGCAGTAGGTGCAGCACTTATGGCAGATGCGCATCACGGTTATGGATTACCAATTGGAGGTGTATTAGCCACAGAAAATGCAGTAATACCTTATGGTGTAGGTGTGGATATAGGCTGCAGAATGTGTATGACGATCTACAATATGCCAGAAAATTATCTGGAAAGACACCGTAGTAATCTCAAGCAATATTTAATGGATCATACAGAATTTGGTACCGGAAATGGATTTTCTAAGCCAATGGATGATCCCATTTTTGATCGACCAGAATTCGATGAGATTAAAGTAGTAAGATATAATAAAGATAAAGCTTACAAGCAGATTGGTTCATCTGGTTCGGGTAATCATTTTGTGGAGTTTGGCGAAGTAGAAATAACTGATGCAGATAACGAATGGGGTATAGAAACCGGAAAATATCTGGGTATTCTCTCTCATTCTGGTTCCAGAGCATTGGGGGCAAATATCGCTAAGCATTATACTCAATTAGCTATGTCGCTTTGTAGGTTACCGAATCAAGCAAAGCATTTGGCTTGGCTCGATCTTAACTCGGAGGCAGGGCAGGAGTATTGGCTAGCCATGAATTTGGCGGGTGATTATGCTTCGGCTTGCCACCATCAAATACATAAAAAGTTGGCTAAAGCCCTAGGAGAAAAGCCTGTAGCTCAGATTGAAAACCACCACAACTTTGCTTGGAAAGAAAAACTGGCAAATGGCAAAGAAGTAATTGTACATAGAAAAGGAGCAACACCTGCAAAAAAAGGAGAACTTGGTATTATTCCGGGTTCTATGGTAGCGCCGGGTTACATTGTAAGAGGTAAAGGAAATGCGGCATCTCTCAATTCTGCTTCGCATGGAGCTGGACGTGTAATGTCTAGATCAAAAGCCAGAGAAACTAACTCTAAAAAAGAGTTGAGGCAAATACTCAAGAAACACGAGGTAAACTTAATTGGTGGAGGTCTAGATGAAGCACCAATGGCTTATAAAGACATCGAGAAAGTGATGCAAGCGCAAAGAGACTTGGTTGATGTTGTTGGCAAATTTCAGCCAAAAATTGTTCGGATGGACAATGCTTAGATAGCATTCTTAAACACATTATAAACCTAAAAAATAAAGCAATGAAAAAGCTATGTAAAATCGGTTTCCACTTCTGGCAGAAGGGTAACCTAAACACGGGAGCGCCTATTGTCAGCCTCCCGAAAGTTTTCTGATCAAGGAGGCAAAACAGGCAAAATACTGCTGGGATTGTCTCCTCCATCAGGCTGGTAGGTAGATAGCATCAGATCGAAGCTATAAGACAAATCATATCCTAATGTATTAATCCTGTTTTGTAATGGAACTAAAAGAAATTGAATATATAGAAAGCTGTCTGGATTTCGGACAGAAGTATTTCGGGTATTTTAAAGATAGATATGCTTTAATGCTATTGTCTACCCGCTTAAGAGCAATGGAAACTGAAAACGTGAAGATTGCTGATTTAAAAAAATCTGACATCGGTTTTTTGTTAGACAAAGCACCTGTAAAAAACATAATTTCTCGATTACCAAGTAAGTCTGTAAATGCAGAGACTTTCTCTAATATTTGGCCTGAGGAGTTCCTGCACTTTAGTTTGGAATTGGGTAGATGGGGTGAGTTTGTTTCTAAACATAGAAAAGATTCTTGGTATCAAACTTCTAGACCGGGGTATAACTTGGTGTTAAGGTTAAATTTTTCTTGGCAGCATGATATGCCGTATTTTAATCTTTTGCAGCCTTTTGATTGTGACGGGCCTTTTGCTTCTACATCACATCCGGTGGCATTAAACAAGAGAAATACATTGGCTTGGGCAAGGCTCGATATAGATTTAGAGAACGGCGAAGTGTTAATAGAAGAACTGCAAAACGACTGGCTCAGAGAAGCAAAGAACCTGTATAATATTTTGCTAGATTATAAAAAGGATGAAAAAGACCCGAATAAACATTGGTTATTTAGAGCTTATATAAAAAGTAACTTTGCTGCATTCGAAAATTATTATGTAAATGCCTTGCTTCCTTATTATAAAATTTGGGACGAAGCCATACTAAGTGCTGCTATTGAATTTATTCATAATGAGCTGGGAATAAGTAATATTTATTTTCACACTTTCGAAACGGGCAACTATTTGAAGGAGCTTACATGTTCTAAGCCTCCAATGTCTCTTTATACAAAACTGCCAAAGCGATTTGGATTTAAAGTTATAGATGAGCCACCTTTAATGTTGAGGAATTACCAATACCTAAAAAAGGTAATTAGAAAAAAGGATCAACTTAAATGGTATAACTTAAATTTCTAATAAGTGATTTTTATATATACATAATAACATGTAATGAACTTAATGTAAACATCTTCGTTTAAAAAATATGTTACAACATACAATATCACTAAAATGGAAAATTCAAGCTTAGTATTACCTCATATAACTGAAAGAAAGAGTATTAGAGCATTTTCAGATAAACCTGTTGAAAAAGAAAAATTAACCAGGCTATTCGATGCAGCACGTTGGGCAGCATCTGCTTTTAATGAGCAGCCTTGGAGATTTATATATGCAGACAAAAGCCAAGAAGAAAGCTATCAGAAATTATTTGACACACTGAATAGTTTTAATCAGGCTTGGGCAAAACATGCACCTGTTGTAATAATAGTGGTGGCTAAAACGACCTTTAGTGAAAATGGTCAGGCAAATCCACATGCTATGTATGATACAGGAGCAGCAGTAGCAAACCTGTCTATTCAAGCTACAGCAGAAGGTCTTTATTTACACCAAATGGCTGGCTTTTCACCAGAAAAGGCAAAAGAAACTTTAAATATACCAGAAGGTTTTGAGGCTGTTACTGCTATAGTTGTGGGTTATAAAGGCGATGCCAATATACTTGCTCAACCTCTTAAGGATAGGGAAACTGCACCAAGAGTAAGAAAAGATATATCCGAATTTACTTACGAAGGTAGCTGGATATAATAAATTTAGTGCTCCTGATTTTTTTCAGGAGCATTTATTTCTTTAGTTGATTTCAGGGTTTCTCATTGCTATTTCTTTGTTAACTGTTTCTGAGTTAATTACGAAATAACCAGCTTGTACTTGCTCCTGTACAATTTTGTGTTGGTCAGGGGTGATGCCTGAATTTAGTAGGAATAAAATGTTTTCGCTGAGTAGTAATGGGAAGTTATTGTTCTCAGCAATTTGCACTGCATTTTCAAGATTACTCTTACCTAGGTCAGCTTTACCAGATTTAATTAAAACGATTCCTCTTTTCTGGTACAAAAGAGCTAAATAAAAAGTTTGTTCAGCCTCATTTGTCATTTCATCTTCAATCAGACCAATAAACCTGTCGCAATAAGAAATAACTGGTTCAAAATTTCCAATCATTTCTAATGCCTCCAATAAGCATTCAAGATAGTGTTTTACAAAAAATTCTGGAGAATCTGTTTGTACAGCCAACTCTAACGAATAGTTAAAATACTTTAAAGCAAGTTCAAATTTTTCTTCTAAAAAGTAGATTTTTCCTTGTTCAGTAAATGATTGATGAACTAAAGGATTACTTTCTTGTGCAAGGTAATCACCAGGAGTTGTGATAGGATTTTCAAATGTTAGTTCCATGTTTTGGTCTATTTAATGGTTGCTTAATTATAATTCTGAAATTAGCTGTGAATATTAGTAAAGAGTATCTTAATAAAATGCTATTTTATATAATGTTAGTGCAATAAAATTATGATATTCAGTCGATTATGCTGCAAATATCTTCTAAATTATAGATAATACCTAATTTTCTCATATTAAAAAAGGCTGAATGCTATGTTAAGCAAATCAGCCTTTTCTAGTTGTAATATGAACGAATCTTTATGCCTTTCAGAGCACGATATTTACAATTCTTTTAGGTACTACAATTACCTTTTTAGGAGTTTTTCCTTGTACCCATTTTTGTATTACTTCAGAAGCTAATACCTCTTTTTCTATCTCTTCTTTAGCCATATCAGCAGGGAACTCCATTTTAGCACGCATCTTACCATTTACAGATACCGGATACTCAATAGTATCTTCTTTTAAGTAAGCTTCATTATGGGTTGGGAATGTAGCGCCAGTAATGCTTTCTGTATTACCCAAATTAGCCCAAAGCTCTTCTGCGATATGAGGTGCAAAAGGAGAAAGAATAATTAATAGTGGCTCTAATATCGCTTTCTTATTGCACTTCAATTTTGAAAGCTCATTGGTACAAACCATAAAAGCCGAAACCGAAGTGTTAAAAGAAAGATGCTCAATATCGTAAGCTACTTTTTTAATGGTTTGATGTAGTGCCTTTAATTCATCTTTTGTTGGTTCAGCATCAGATACTTCAAACTCATCTTTGCTATTGTAGAATAAATTCCAAGTACGACGCAAGAATTTAGCAACACCTTCAATTCCATCTGTATTCCAAGGTTTTGATGCTTCAATTGGCCCTAAGAACATCTCATAAAGTCTCAATGTGTCAGCTCCGTATTTTGCGATTACATCATCTGGATTAACTACGTTAAACCATCTTTTAGACATTTTTTCTACAATGCTACCACACATATATTTGCCGTCTTCTAAAACAAATTCAGCATCTTTATATTCTGGTCTCCAGTTTTTAAAAGCTTCAAGATCAAGTACATCACTATGTACAATATTTACATCGCAATGCATTTCACTTACATCGTAATCTTTGCTTAAGCCAGCAGAAACAAATTTGTTTTTAGTTTTTACCTTATAAATCAAGCTTGATCTTCCTTGTATCATTCCCTGATTCACCAATTTCTTAAATGGCTCTTGGTGGCTAATATAACCTCTATCGCATAAGAAGTTATTCCAGAAACGAGAATACAATAAGTGACCTACAGCATGCTCAGTGCCACCAATGTACAAATCAACTTCTCTCCAATAATCTGCTGCGTCTTTGCTAACAAACTCATTTTCATTTTTAGCATCCATATAGCGTAAGAAATACCAGCTAGAACCAGCCCAGCCCGGCATAGTAGTTAACTCATAAGGGTATTGTCCCTCGTGTTTCCAGTCTGTAGCACGGCCTAATGGCGGTTCTCCATCTTCAGTGGGGCGGTATTCGTCTATCTTTGGTAATTCATGTGGCAATTCATTTGCTGCTAACAGATAAGGTATATCGTTTTTGAAATAAACTGGTACAGGCTCACCCCAATAGCGTTGTCTGCTAAATACAGAATCACGCATTTTATAATTTACTTTGCGTTTACCAACACCTAGTTCTTCTGCTTTCTTAATTGCCGCCCAAGTAGCTTCGCCAGTTCCTTCACCATATATTTTCTCACCATACAATCCATTAAGAAAATCAGAATTGATCAACTTGCCATCTTTTTTCTCGGTGGGCTCTTCCATGGTTTCAGTACCTTCAATCACCATTCTAATTGGTAAGCCAAAGTACTGTGCAAAACGGTAATCTCTATCATCTGAAGAAGGTACAGCCATAACGACACCAGTTCCATAGCCTGCTAAAACATAGTCGGCAATCCACAATTGTACTTTCTCACCAGAAATCGGATTCACGACAAAAGAACCAGTAAATACACCAGAAACTGTTTTTACATCGCTCATTCTATCTCTTTCAGAGCGGTTTTTAGCAGTATTTACATATTCTTCTACAGCTTCTTTTTGCTCAGGAGTAGTCAATTCTTCGATTAACTCATGCTCTGGAGCAAGTACCACATAGGTAACACCAAAAATGGTATCTGGTCGGGTAGTAAAAGCTGTTAATTTAATGTCTTTATCAACCACAGGGAAGTCCAACTCGCAACCAAAAGATTTACCAATCCAGTTACGTTGCATTTCCTTTAATGAGTCAGACCAGTCAATGGTTTCTAAGTTTTCTAACAGGCGATCTGCGTAGGCAGTAGTACGCATCATCCACTGTTTCATTTTCTTACGCTCAACTGGGTGGCCACCTCTTTCAGAATAGCCATCTTTTATTTCATCGTTGGCAAGCACAGTTCCTAGTGCTGGGCACCAGTTAACTACTGCATCTGCAGGATAGGTTAAGCGGTAATTTAATAATACTTTTTCTTGTTCTTCGGCAGTTAAAGCACTCCAATCGTCGGCTGTAAATAAAGGTGTATTTTCGTCACAAGCAGCATCAATCTCAGTATTTCCCGATTGCTCGAAAGTTACTTTAAGTTCGATAATTGGTTTTGCCGACTTGGTTTTGTTATCGAACCAAGAATTAAATAGCTGCATAAAAATCCACTGTGTCCATTTGTAAAAATCTGGTTCAGAGGTGTTAACTTCTCTAGACCAGTCAAATGAAAACCCAATTTTTGCAAGTTGACTTTTAAAAGTAGCAATGTTATTTTTAGTAGTAATTGCCGGATGTTGGCCAGTTTCAATTGCGTATTGTTCGGCTGGTAATCCGAAAGCATCGAATCCCATTGGATGCAATACATTAAAACCTTTTAATTTTTTATATCGGCTAAATATATCTGATGCAATATAACCTAAAGGGTGTCCCACATGTAGTCCTGCTCCAGATGGATAAGGAAACATATCCAGTACATAATACTTAGGTTTAGAAGTGTTGTTTTCAACCTTGTAAATATCATTTTTGCGCCAGTAATCCTGCCATTTAGATTCTGTCTGCTGGTGATTATATTCTGCCATCAGTCATTATTTATATTCTGGTAAATTTTTAAAGCTGCAAAGTTAGAGGTTTTTTATGAAAAGCAGTGTTTGAGTGGGTTTGCTTTTGTGCTTCAATTATAATTATTTCATGATTTTTTAATTTTTGTCAAGTTTAATTAGTTCATTAAGTTAAACTTTTCAGGAGCTAAAAGATGAGTAAATTATTTTAGAAAGAGTTTTTATTACATTTTAATTATTGATGGATAGTCATTCGTACACAAAATTTATTGGAAATGAAGTCTTACAAAATAATGATTTAGGTGAGGAATTTAATGCAAAAGTTTTGTTGGCCTTCCATGGTTTTGGACAGAGTGCATCTGTTTATAAAATGCTGATAGAGTTATATCCAGATATTATTATTTATAGTTTCGATTTGTTTGCTCATGGAGAAAGTAAATGGGATACTACGAATTATAATTATTCTCCTGAGGCTTTTAAGCAAGAGCTCCATCAGCTATTTGAAAAGGAGCAAATACAGTGTTTTGATGTAATTGCTTTTTCTATTGGTTGTCGATTGGCTTTGGCAACAGCCGCTTTTTTCCCAGAAAGAGTAAATAAGCTTTGCTTAGTTGCACCAGATGGAATTTATGAAAACGTTTGGTATCATTTTGCTACAAAAAACTGGTTGGGCAATTATTTATTCAGGCAATTTACCAAACATGAAAAATGGCTTTACACAACCACCAAAATCTTTAATAAGTATCGTATTGTTGATGAGAAGTTGTTGAAAGTAGCTGAAAAAGTGGTGCATTTCTATTCTTTAAAAAAAGTCTATACAACTTGGATGTTATACAGGCATTTTACTTTTGGTACTCGTAAAGTTTTTAGTGATTTGTTTGATGCTAATAAGCATGTTTGGCTTGTTACAAGCAACAATGATGAAGTGATTCTTGAAAACAAGCTCCGACTCAAGCTAGAAAAGCTAGGTGTTCTTTCTAAAATAAAGGTTATAAGCTTTGTTGTGTATCATCAGAGATTACTAAGGCATAGTTTAAATTCTAGTGAATTAGGTAGCTTTTTTACTGAAAATGACTGTTAAGAGAAAATAACATAGTGAATATCTAATTTATTTACTGATAATTAGTGTAAATACAATAGTATTTATCTAAATTTGCAGCCCAATTGAGGAAATTCCTTTGTGACCATTTCCTCCTAATTATTAATTAATGGACGTGTTCCATACTAAATTAAATTTAAAAAATGGCAGTAAGAATCAGATTGTCCCGTCATGGACGTAAGAAAAGGCCAATCTACTATGTAGTAGTAGCAGACTCAAGAACACCACGTGATGGTAGATTTGTTGAGAAATTAGGAGTTTTTAATCCAAATGTACACCCTGCAGAATTCGATGTAGACTTAGATAGAGCTTTCTATTGGGTTATGACAGGTGCACAGCCTTCAGATGCTGTACGTACTATGCTTTCTCGTGAAGGAGTATTACTTAGAAAACACTTACAAATAGGTGTAAACAAAGGAGCTCTTACTCAAGAAGAAGCTGACAAGCGTTATCAGGATTGGAGAAGTGAGAAAATTGCTAAATATGAGAAAATTGCATCTGACAAGGCACAAGCAAAAGCAGATGAGCAAGCTCGTATTGAAGCTGAGATTCTTAAATTAAGAGAAGCTGAAAAAGCTGAGGTAGATGCAAAAGCAGCAGCAGAGGCTGAGAAAAAAGCGGCTGAAGAAGCAAAAGCAGCTGAAGAAGCAGCAGCGAATGCGACTGAAGAAGCTCCTGCTGAAACTGAAGAAGCAGCTCCAAAAGCTGAAGCTACAGAGGAAGCACCGAAAGAAGAGAAAAAAGAAGAATAGAATTCTTTTAATCGATATTTGAAAGCCGTTTCTAACTAGAGACGGCTTTTTTATTTATTCACTTTTTAAAGATTTAACTGGGTTTACTATAGCTGCTTTTATAGATTGGTAGCTCACTGTAATAATTGCAATGCCAAAGGCAGATGTACCTGCCAGCAAAAATGGAAGTATTCCCATTTCAGTTTTGTAAGCGAATGAAGATAGCCACCAATCCATTACATAGTAAGTAAAAGGAATAGCCAAAACAAATGCGATTAGTACCAACTTGGTAAACTTTGTTGTAAGCATAAGTATAATTCCAGAAATGGAAGCACCGAGAACTTTTCTTACTCCAATTTCTTTGGTTTTTAAACTTGCTGTGTAGGCAGCCAAGCCAAATAATCCAACACAGGCTATTATAATTGCTAATGAAGCAAATACCATAAACACTTCTCCAAACCTTTTGTCTGAGATATATTGAGCTTTTAAGTCTTCCTCAAAAAAAGTGTGTTTGAAAGGCATTTCATTTTCAAATTCTTTCCAAAGGTTTTCAATGTCAGATAAGCTACTATGTAGTTCAGAGTTATTGATGTGAACAGCCAAAAAACCAAAATTATTTGAACCAGAAGGAGCAAGAATCGCCAATGGAGAAATACTTTCGCGTAATGATTGGAAGTGAAAATCTTTGGCAATACCAACAATTGTATAGGTTACATTATTTGCTGGGTCGTTATTTTTACTAGTAATTTTACTGCCAATAGGATCTTGTATATCTAAGGCTACGAGAGCTGCTTCATTTAATATTATAGACGAAGAATCATTATAAGCCTTGTCAAACCCTCTGCCTTCAATAATTTCTAAACCCATGGTTTTTTGAAAGTCTTCGTCCATTACCATTGTTTTAGTAATTAAAGCTTCAGACTTATATTCTGGAATAAAAGAACTGCCAAAAAAGAACGGTTGACCTGGCATGGCACTGCTAAAAGCAACATTACTTACTCCAGTTACTTTATTTACTTCATTTTTAAATGTCTCTAGTTTATTACCCAAATTTCCTATTCCTTCAATTATAACTATATTTTCTTTATTGTACCCCAAATCTGTAGATTGTATATAGTTCATTTGTTTATAAACTATCAGTGTTCCAGTTATTAATATGATAGATATAAAGAATTGAAATACAACCAAACCATTTCTCAATAGAGCACCTTTCCCTCCAGTATTAAGTTGCCCTTTCATTACTGCAATAGGGTTAAAGGACGATATAAAAAATGCTGGATAAATGCCTGCCAATAAACCAACTAAAATGCTAAATGCGATTAGGCCTGCTATAATATTCAGGTTAGAAAAATCTATATTGATAGTCTTCCCTGCAAGGTTATTAAAATAGGGTAAAGCGAATGAAATAATAACCAATGCAATTAGCAGGCTTACCAAAGAAATTACAATAGATTCGGTTAAGAACTGAGTAATCAATTGCTTTTTTAATGAGCCAAGAGCTTTTCTAATACCAACTTCTTTGGCTCTTTCAGCAGAACGAGCAGTTGCCAAGTTCATAAAGTTGATACAGGCTAGAAACAGAATAAATATCGATATAGATATGAAAATATAAACTTGTGTAATGTTACCATTTACTTTCATCTCTGCTTCTAAATTTGAATGCAAGTGAATGTCTCCTAGGTTTTGCAAAAAGTATTGATAACCATTTCCTTTATCTTGGTATTCTTTGTAGCTAATGCCTAAACTTTGTTCTATTTGAGGAGCTGCATATTTTAAAACCATATCTGGAAACTTGGCTTCCAGTTGCTTTGGGTTAGTATTTTCTTTTAGCTTAAGGTAAGTATAGGCAGAAAACCCTGTGAAATTTAATGAGTTAAAAAATGGAAATGTGCCGAGTGCAGCAATTATGTCAAAATCGAAATGAGAGTTTTCTGGTATGTTTTCGCAAACGGCACTTACTTTAAAGTCAGTTTGGTTACTGGTTATTATTTTGCCTATTGGATCAACTTCACCGAAATACTTTTTTGCTGTTTCTTCAGTAATAACAATACTATTATTTCCATCTAATGCTGTGTTTTTATCTCCTTTAATAATTTCTACAGTAAATACATCAAAGAAGTTTGAGTCTGCCAGCATAAATTGTTTTTCTTCAAAAAGATGCAATTCTCCTTTCTCGTCTTCATATCTAAATAATGTAGTATTTTGATTAGCAAATAATCGAACTGTTTTCTCTACTTCAGGGTAATCATCTTCAATCACTTTGGCAAAAGAGTGAGGGATAATTGCATAGAAAGTAGTATGGGTTGAATACAGTCTTTTAAGTGCTACCCTATAGATGTTTTTTGAGTCTTTATGAAACTTGTCGTATGATAATTCGTCTTGAACATGAGCGAGTATTAGGAAACAACAGCTTATTCCAATAGCAAGACCTACAATATTAATTGAAGAATAAATCTTGTTTTTTGTCAAATTGCGGAATGCAATAGTAATGTAATTTTTAAGCATAAATTTTAATAGGTAATTAACTCAAAAAATTAGGATAGTTAATTAAAACAAGACATCACTTTGTAGCGTTATATATAAAATGGAAGTAAGTTTTTAGGGAGAAAACAAGATTTTTGACCTCATTTAGACCTTGAATAATCACTTTTATCGAAAAATTATCTGTTTATTCAAAAAAAAAATTGCTTCGCATTTGTATTTCTTCGTTATTTGCTATTAATATACTAACATCCTCATTAAATCTCGCTTAATATTATACTGTAACTATCGAATAGAGTTTAATGTAATAAATACTTGTGTTAAACGGTATTTACCTTAACCTTTGAATTATTACCTAAAAGAAATACTGGCAACCTTGTATAGGGGCCAAGACTACATAATCAATGTATAATTTATGTAAGAAACTTTTACGTAATCAAGTCAGTTCTAATTATGAAACATACAGAAAAGCTTAATCAGGCGGGGAATCCTAATCATAAGTTAATAAATCAAATTAAGAGTGAGTTAGCTGCGTTGGAAATGCATATAATGCTAGAAAAGCAAAAAAGTGTTTTAAACAAAAAAGTGATTAATGAGTCTGACTCATAAATATAGTAAACTCAAAAAAGAATATCTTAATTAATCAGAAAGAAATTTCAAAAAGATTGAACAATTCTTTAATAAAAGTGTTTTGATTAATTGCAGCTATTAATTTGACCATTTGATTAAAGGTTTGTTTCTCAATAACAATCGGTAATTTAAACTTAAACATTAGTACGGATAATGCGACAGCTCAAGATCACACAAACTATCACCAATAGAGAAAGCCAGTCTTTGGAAAGGTATTTCAACGAAATTAGTAAGGTTGAACTACTTACACCCGAAGAAGAAGTTGACTTGGCTAAAAGAATCAAGAAGGGTGATGAGTTAGCCCTTGAAAAACTAACAAAAGCTAATTTAAGATTCGTGGTTTCTGTTGCCAAGCAATACCAGAATCGAAATCTATCATTAAATGACCTCATTAATGAAGGTAATTTAGGTCTCGTTAAAGCAGCTCAAAAATTTGACGAAACCAGAGGTTTTAAATTTATCTCTTATGCAGTATGGTGGATTAGACAGTCGATCATGCAAGCATTAGCAGAACAGTCAAGAATCGTAAGATTGCCATTAAACAGGACTGGTGCTCTAAGTAAAATCAATAAAACTTTTGCAGAACTAGAGCAGAAGTATGAAAGAGAGCCAACAGCTGAGGAACTTGCAGAAATTCTTGAAATGGATTCTGACGACATCACAAATACTTTAAGTTTGAGCGCAAAACAACTTTCTATGGATGCACCGTTCCAAGAAGGAGAAAGCAACTCATTACTTGATGTACTTGAAAACAAAAACATTCAAAATACCGACAGAGACCTTTCTTATACAAGCTCACTAGAAATCGAAACAGAAAGAGCATTATCAACTCTTACAAGCAGAGAGCAACAAGTAATTAGAATGTCATTCGGTATTGGTGGCGAACATCCAATGTCTCTAGAACAAATTGGTGAAAAGTTAAATCTTACTAGAGAAAGAGTAAGACAAATTAAAGAAAAAGCTATTAAAAAGCTTAGATCAAGAGAAAAAAGCAAGTTACTTGCTGAGTATCTTGGATAATTTTATTCTAAAAGCTCTCTATAGAGGGCTTTTTTTTTGATTTTTCTTTCATTCCGATTTTTTATTTATCTTCCCTATAAATATTAGCAAGAAGATAAATTGAAAATGAAACTACCTTCATACCTAAAGAGACACTACTACTCTTTCCAGCTTATACAGATACTCATTCTGTTTTATCCCACAATTAATGCTATTGCCCAGTCGCAAACAGATCAATGGTTAATTAGCAAGTATTATTCTGAGAATGTACTCAATGAAATATTGATTCCTGTTGAAGAGTGGCAGCCATTTCCCAAAGATGCTTCAGTCTATAAGGAAGCATTATCTGAAGAAGCTTACAATACACTAATTAAAAAAGGAGAAGAAGCATTAGAGTTTGCTTGGCCCTCTCTTACTGCAAGCCAATTGTTAGAGTATCATAAAACAGGAAATAGAAGAAACTACGAAAAAAAATATTTTGATAGACGGTATAATCTCCGAGACTTAGTTTTAGCTGAATTATTAGAAGCTAAAGGCAGGTTTACAGAAGAAATTGTAAATGGCATCTGGTTGATTTGCGATGAGTCTTATTGGGGACTTCCTGCTCATTTATATCTGCAAAAGGGAAATGCTGAGCTACCAAATGTTTTAGAACCAACTGTAGATTTGTTTGCTGCTCAAACAGCTAACTTGCTAGCTTGGACAGATTATTTACTTGGTGAAAAGCTGGATGTGGTTTCTCCTCGAATAAGAGAGCGGATAAAAATTGAAACTGAAAGAAGAATATTAGAGCCAACTCTTAAAAGAGATGATTTTTGGTGGATGGGTTTTAGTGAGAGTCAGCATCAGGTAAACAACTGGAATCCTTGGATTGCTTCAAACTGGTTAGCAGCAGTATTACTATTAGAAGATAATAAAGAAGAAAGAGCAGCGGCTGTATTTAAGATTATGAAAGCGCTGGATAATTTTTTAAATCCATATCCTAGAGATGGGGGATGTGATGAAGGTCCATCTTATTGGGGAAGGGCAGGTGCATCACTATTCGATTGTCTTGAACTACTAAATAGTGCTACTGATGGGAAAATTAATATCTACGACCAAGAAATTATCAAGAATATTGGGACTTATATTTACAAGGCTTACATAGGCGACAATTACTTTATCAATTTTGCAGATGCAGCTGCCAGCATGAATCCAAGCAGCGATTTAATTTTCCGTTATGGAAAAAGGATTAACGACGTGCAAATGCAACAGTTTGGAGCATACATGGCAAAAAAAGAAGGTGAGTTTGCTACAGATGTAAGTCTTGACAGAGCACTTTTTGCTCTTTTAAATTATAAAAATTTGTATGAGAGTGAAACGAAATTCAATTTTCCAAAAGATGTTTGGCTACCAGAATCTGAGATTATGGCTGCACGGTCTAACTCAAACAATACTGGGTTTTATATAGCTGCCAAAGGTGGACATAATAATGAAAGCCACAATCATAATGATGTAGGTAACTTTATAATTTATTACAATGCAAAACCTGTGTTAGTAGATGCTGGTGTTGGAACTTATACAGCTAAAACTTTTAGTAATCAGCGGTATACAATCTGGAATATGCAATCTGCTTATCACAATTTACCAACAGTAAATGGAGTAATGGAGAAAGAAGGCAGAAAGTTTGAGGCAGACGAAGTGAATTATAGGCATAATTCTAGAATGGCAAAGTTTAGTTTAGACCTTGCAAAAACTTACCCTGAAGAAGCCCAGATAAAGAGTTGGAAAAGAACCATTCAGCTAAATAGAGGTAAAAATGTAACACTATCTGAAAGGTTTGTCTTGAATAAAGTAACAGATACCACCTTCTTATCACTCATTACTCCTTGTGAGGTACGATTAACAGAACCAGGTGAAATTAGATTAGTCTACAATGAAGCTGGAACAAAATTTTCTGTTTATATCAACTACAATCCTGAATTGTTTAAAGTAGAAAAAGAAGCTATTAACCTAGAAGGTGATGAAAATGGCAGGTTAAAAAGCACTTGGGCAAATGGTTTAAATAGAATTAAACTGATTGATAAATTAAAACAACCAACTGGGAACTGGAAGTTTCTAATATCAAGTTATTAAAAAAAGATTTTGTTTGATTTTTGAATATGATCTCTGTTATTGAACTGTTTATAACAGCATGAGATTTTTGCTTTTTATTCTATTTACTCTTTCATCATTTTTTCTTGTTGAAGAAGATTATCATAAAATTTTTGGTGATGATTACGATGATGCATTAGAGTATGTAGAAAAAAACAAGGTTAATTTTTTTAATATTTTTGAACAAGATTCAACTGCTACAAAAGTCGCTATCGCCATAGTTTTTCCTGAATTAATTAGATACTCAATGGTGAGAGATTTTTTTGAAACCACCATGTTGGAAATATTGTATACGCAGTATGGCTCAAATACAGTAGACTTTTCAATAGGCTCATTCCAAATGAAACCATCTTTTATAGAAGCACTTGAAAATTATGCGCTGATAAATAATGATCACGTTTATAAGGAAATTGGATTTGATAAAACATTATCAGAAGAAGATAGAAGAAAAGTGCGTTTGAAACGCTTGAAGGATGAGCAATGGCAAATTCAATATTTAAAAACTTTTATCACTCTTTATTCCGGAAAAGAGCAACTTTATAAAACTGATTTAATAGAGAATAGGGTAGTTTTTCTATCAAGAGCCTATAATCAAGGTTTAGAGTCATCAACTTCTCAGCTTAATATTGAAGAGTTTTTAAATAGCAATGCATATTTCCCCTATGGTAAAAAGTATTTGGGTAAGCAGTACAATTATGTAGCAATAGCACTCGACTTTTTTACAAAATATCAATTATAAGAACTTACTGATTGCTAATTGGTTGAAAATTAATGAATTAGTATGCTTTTTGAAAGTTGATTTTTACTTGTCAACTTTATTAGCACATTTATGAAAACAATTAGCCCCTTAGCTGCAGCGCTGCTGTTGATGTACACTATTTTGTCCTGTTCTTGTAGTAAAAAAGAAGAAAAACTCCCTCCTTTAATCAATCCTCCTGTAAATAATTTGGATGTTGAATTTGCCAAATACACTATTTCGGCAGATGAAGGTGGTGTTATTAATTATCTATCTGGCTCATCGGTTATAATTCCTGCCAATGCTTTTACAGATAGTTTAGGAAATGTGATTAAAGGAGAAGTAACTGTGATGTACAGAGAATTTCATGATGCTGCAGATATCTTACTATCCGGAATTCCAATGACGATTAAAGATTCGCTTGGAAAAGAAGATGTTTTTCAGACAGCTGGAATGCTTGAGATACGAGCAGAAAAAGACGGTAAAAACATCCTTTTACAAAATGGAAAATCTATTGATTTAAAAACAGCTTCTTTTCAAGAAGATGACGGATATGGTTTTTACTATTTGGATGAAGAAAATAGAAATTGGGCTATGCAAGGTACGCCTGGTAGCGAAGTAAATACTGAAAAAGTGAACTTGTTAAAAGATATTGAGAAGAGAAGACCTGAAGAGTTTCCATATGATCCTAACAAATATTTTGTATTCGAATACTTTAACTTTCTTGATATTTACCTGAATGATAATAGTCGGGAGATTCGTAAAAGAAGAGACGATCCAACTATTAAAAAGAAAGCGCATGCATATGGTATGAGCACATATGGTTTAAATATTTATAGCCCGGTAAAATATAATGGCCGAGATTATCCGGCAGGGCAAATTCTTTGGAGGTTTACTGATGAGCGCAAAAGTTTTCCAAACTGGGTAAATGAGATGTCTTATTGGGAAGACACTGTGAAATTCACTTATTATGGTGCTAATAAATATGGTTTGTTGTTAGAAAATGTTGGAGAAGAGCAGGAGTACCATAAATTATACACTGAGATTGAAGCTGTAATGCCACTTAAATATTTGATGCGACACAGTCCAGATTACTGGAAGAAAAATTATGATGAAGCATTGACAGCATTAGAAGAAGAAGAAATAAAAGCACAGAAAATGGCAAGTATTTATCGCTCATTTAAAGTGAATCAGATGGGTATTTACAATTATGACTATTTGTTAAAGCAAGATGATAATATTGTGGTACAAGCCACATTTGATATCGATTGGCCTGTTGTGGATAAAAAAGATTTTACTGGTCAAATGGTTGATAAGTCAGTGTATTTGGTTTTAGGAGACAATAGAACACTAATTAAATTCCCTGAATCGGATTGGGACAGAGTAGGTTTAGTACCTGATGAAGGAGCTAGACTGTTTGCGATAGTTTCTAATGGTGATAATAGTTGGCTGCAGTTATTTACTAATGATAAGTTTAAGCAAATAGATTTCTCAAACTTAAAAAATCAGACCATGCCTAAATATCATTTTTCATTTGATAAAGAGAAAATTCAAATCGAAAGTGATAAAGATATCAGAGCAGTTTTAGGTTTGAAAGATTCAAGAAACCAACCTGTGATGTAATTAAGAATATTGTAAAAAAAAGCCCTTTGTGTGAAGCAAAGGGCTTTTTTTATCTGATAAAATCAGTTCTAAACCTTACTTTTAATATTTTCTTTAATTTATCTGTTAAAGAGAAAATATTCTTTAGAGTTTGTTTCTGTAGTTTATTGAGTTTCTTAATATCAATATAACGACCAGCATTTTGGTGTTCAAATGCATTGATTGCACGAGTTCTCAGCAATATTTCGAATGCCATACAAGCTTCTGAATAAATATCAGCATTTTTATTATCATGTTTAATTAGCTCTGTAAAACGTTCAATGGTGCTACCGTACAATTGAATTTTATGATGATAAGCTAAAACTCTGGCAGCATCTGAAAGAGGCATTAAGGCTCTGGCTTTAATGTCAAAGAAGTCGGTAAATTTTCCTCCTTTTTCCACGATAAAGTTTCTGAAAAAACTCAATGGTGTGGGGTTTAACATGGCATTGTTTGCCAAGAAAGTAAGGAAGCGGGTTTCTTTATCAATTAAACTAAAGATGTGGTTTTGTAAATCTATAGCCAGTTGTTCATTGCCATAAACAGGTCTAAAATCGAAGAAGATATTACTGTGCATTAAAGCATTAGGCTCAGGAGTTAATATCCAACTTTCAAACTGTCTCTTCCAGCTTTCTAAAGGCCTACACCATGCTTTGTTAGAGGCCATTATATCACCAGGGCATTTTTCAAATCCAATTTCATATAACATTTCTGTTACCATTTTGCCCAACTCAAGAAAGTATTTGTTTACCTCTGATTCATCAACTTTACTATCAGTTGGTACATTTTCATACAAAATGGCATTATCTTGATCAGTTCTAAGTAGTTGTTCTTTTCTTCCCTCGCTTCCTAATGAGAGCCAGCAAAATGAAACTGGAGGTTTACCAAGTCCTTTTGTTTCTAATTCTTGAATTGCTAAGCTTATCACCTTATCTAT
Organism: Chondrinema litorale; assembly: GCF_026250525.1. Classification (GTDB taxonomy): domain Bacteria; phylum Bacteroidota; class Bacteroidia; order Cytophagales; family Flammeovirgaceae; genus Chondrinema; species Chondrinema litorale. The sequence goes on along the minus strand of NZ_CP111043.1, from coordinate 1,806,427 downwards.
AATGGCATCATTTACTTGAGTAATAATTTCCAAAACAAAGCGTAGAGCAGTTTCTTGTTCCAAATAACTTTGTAGTAATTCGTCAGTCGTATCTCTTAATGCTTTTAAAGAGACTACACTATTGCTTTGCTGAATTTTTCTGATGATTACAGCAGGGTTATTACCTTGTGTAGCTACTATGTCTCTTTCTGAAATAATCCCACAAATTTCACTTTTGTCGGTTCCATCTTTAGTTACACAAAAATGTCTTATATTTTTTTGAGCCATTAAAATGAGTAACTCACTAGCTTTTGGAGTTTCATTTACAGTAATTACTGGCGAGCTCATAATTTCTTTTACCAATACAGCAGAAGGTTGAATATTTTCAGCTACAATCTTTCTTCTTAAATCAGCATCAGTAATAATTCCTAAAGGATATTGCGAAGTATCTGTTATAAGCAAAGAACCAATGTTTTTGGTTTTCATCAACTGGGCTGCTTCAAACACATTACTTTCTGGTGAAATGGTAATCACCTGTTTTACTCCTTGTACAATTTTAAAATCATTTTCTTGATTAGATAAATTATAACTTGGGTTGTAGTGGTTGTCCAGTAGGGCAGTTTTCTTAGTGCGCTCAGGGAGTTGATTAGCAATTAAACCAGCAAAAAACAAGGAAACCTTTGGGTATTTTTCCATTAGTAACTTAACCACTTTTGCAGGTATGCAGTAGAGTAATGCTTCTTCTTTAACCTTAGCATTAAGCACATAATCACCTGAAGCAAGCAAAACTCTTAAACCTAAGATGTCACCTTCTTCACAAATATCAACCAATACTTCGTTTTGAGCGCTTTCTTGAATTTTTGTAATAGCAACTGCACCTTTTTTAACAACATATACAAACTCATGTGCGGCATCTCCTTCTTTAAAAATATATTTATTTTCGTCGTAGTAGGTGAGCTGCAAATCTTTACATAAAGATTGTAATGCAAAGTCAGGTAATTGATTAAAAGGCTGAAATTGCTTAAAGAAAATATACGAATCGTGGTCTATAGCATTCAATTTTAAAAAAATTATTCATTGCAAAATAATTATTGTTTCGAGCATTTAACATGATATTCATCATCCTGAAATCTTATTTATCCACTTATATAAGAATATTTCCTTTTATATTTTTTTAGTGAAATTAGGAGATTAATTCGCTTTATTCAGCTTAGAAAAATGGTGCAACCTTACGTGCTTAATCACGTCTTTTTTATAAGTTTTTGAAGTCTTAATTTTTAACCTACCTGTTTATGTTTAAGAATTACATTCTTATTACACTCAGAAATCTCTGGAAAAACAAGCTTTTTGTAATTACAAATATTTTAGGATTAGGCATTGCTATCGCATGTTGTATTGTCGCATATCTTAATTTTGAATTCAATTCAGAGTTTAATGCTTTTCATGAAAATGGAGAAAAAATTTTTAAAGTAAATTGTTTTAGAAATGTAAATGGAAATGAATTAAAATACGGCATTGTTCCTGCACCAATGGGACCAGCCATTGCCAGCGAAATTAGTGGTGTTGAAGATTTTGTGAGGTACTCTGGTACTACTGGAAATTATAAATTTGACGATGATTATTTCCCTACCTATACGGGTTATGTAGACGAAAACTTTGCAGACATATTTACACTAGAAATAGTAAAAGGTAATAAAAATGCTTTATCTGATAGGAGCAATATTCTTTTGAGCGAAAGACAGGCAGAGAAATTTTTCCCTAATGAAAATCCGATTGGAAAAGGCATTACTATTCAACATAACAATAGCAAGATAGAAGAATACACTGTAGCTGGTGTTTTTAAAAACCTACCTCTCAATTCTAGTTTCCGGTTTGAAGCGCTCACTCGCTTCGAAAACTATGTTGATCTAAGAGAATTTGATGATACTAGTTGGGAGCAATTAATTCAAGTAACATTCATTACACTAAATGATCCTTCAAAATATAAATCCATAGAAAACCAACTAGGCAAGTATATTCCTATACAAAATCAAGCAAGAGAAGACTGGAAAATTAATGCCTATTACCTAGAGCCATTTCTTACAATGGCGCAGAATATGGAAGATGTAAGAGAAGCATATTTATGGGAAGCGCTGAATCCGGCGGCAGTAATTGCTCCGAATGTAATGGCTGCTTTAATTCTATTAATTGCTTGCTTCAACTTTACGAATACTTCCATTGCGATTGCAGCCAAGAGGTTAAAAGAAATTGGTATTAGAAAAGTATTAGGTGGAAATCGCTTTCAGTTAATTTTACAATTTATGGGAGAAAACCTCTTGCTTTGTTTTATGGCTTTAGTGGCGGGCTTGGTAATAGCAGAAGTATTTGTGCCATCATACAGTCAATTATGGGACTTTCTCGATATTAAACTGAGTTATACAGACAATCTTGACTTTTTGCTATTCTTAGGTGCATTACTAATGGTAACAGCTCTTTTTGCAGGCTCGTATCCGGCACTGTTTATTAGTAAGTTTGAACCAGCCGGAATATTAAAAGGCAGTTTAAAATTAAGTGGCACCAACAACTTTACACGTACGCTGCTTACACTACAATTTAGTATTTCTCTTATCGCATTAATTGCTGGTGTAATCTTTACTCAGAATGCAGAATACCAGCGTACGCTTGACATGGGTTTTGACAAAGACCAAACAATATTTACTTCAATAAATGGCCAAGAAGAATACAATGCATTAAAAAATGAATTGATACAACACCCTAAAATATTGAGTTTGGCAGGTTCTCAAAACTACATCTCATGGGATTGGCAAAGCATGAATATAGGGTACAATGAAAGAAAGCAAGATATCGATGGCTTAATGGTGGGTACGAATTACATAAAAACCATGGATATTAAGCTGATTGAGGGAAGAGATTTTATTGAAAACTCTGCTACAGATCGTAACGAATCTATCATTGTAAATGAACAGTTTTTAAAAGATTATGGCATTACTGAAGCAGTTGGTGAAAGAGTGGTATTGAATGATACATTGCCATTAACCATTGTAGGTGTGGTAAAAGATATTTATTTAAGAGGCTTTTGGGGCCCAGTTTATCCAACTTTTTTCAGACCAGTAAAAGAAGAGAATTTCAATTATCTAACTTTTAAAGTGGCTCAGCAGGATATTCCTGAGATGAGGGACTTTTTGAAAAAATCTTGGTCTAAGGTAATAATAGATAGGCCTTTTATAGATAGGTCTTTAGAGGGAAATATTCAGGAAGCCTATACAGTGAATAACAATATAAAACTGATGTTTATTTACCTATCCATCATTGCAACACTGCTTTCTGTAACAGGTCTATATACAATGGTTTCATTAAACATCTTAAAGAAACTCAAAGAATTAGGTATTAGAAAAGTATTAGGAGCAAGTGCATTTAATATAGCACATAAAATCAATAGAGAGTTTTTAATTATTCTGTCAATCGCCTCGGTATTAGGTTCTGTGGCTGCGTATTATTTAGTAGATATGCTGTTGGCAAGTGTATACGAGCAATATATTGATATGAATGTTTTCGCTTTTATTGGAGGTATATTTTTAATGTTTATACTTTGTGGTTTTACTATCGGTTATAAAGTTTATAGCGCGGCTATAGAAAACCCAGTAAAAGCTTTAAAAGATAATTAATCAACATTACTTATAAATGAAAAGCCCCGATAAAGTCATTTTATCGGGGCTTTTTCTGTGGATTTGGGTTTATACCATTTTCATTTTATTAGCATCCCAGTTTACAATTTTCTTCTCGAAAATACTCACATTAGATGCCAATGCTGGTCCTGCTGCTCTTAATCCAAAAGAGGCATCTTCAACAATTGGTGTATTGTTTCTAATGCCATCATAAAAGCTCATGTGGTGGTCAAAATGATCGCTATAACCTTCAGGGATTTTATAAACCAGTTCTGTTGGTTCTTGCATTTTAAATTTCGAAGGCGGGTATTTAGCATCATACCATTCTTTAAATTCTTTTTGAGTTTGCTCAGAATAAGTATGGAATGTATCCCAGCCGCCATAGCCCGGTGCTTCAGACATTTTGCTATTGGTAATGCTAATAGAGTTCCAACCTAAAGTCATTACTCCTTCAGAGCCGATTAACCTTAGCATAGATCCACCACCACTTCCATCAATAAAATTCACCCTCATTTGTACATTAAATGCTGGGTGAGTTGGAGCTTCTGGGTAATCGTAACTACCAATAATTACATCAGGCACATCTCGACCATCTTTCCAGTATCTTAACCCGCCAGTAGCAAAAATTCTTTCAGGTCCTTTAGAGTTGAGTGTTACATGTAAACCCGAAAATAAGTGAACAAATAAATCACCTGCTACACCTGTTCCATAATCTTGATAATTTCTCCATCGGAAAAAACGAAGTGGGTCAAATGCAACTTTAGGAGCGTCTCCCAGATACCTTTTCCAGTCAATGTCTTTTTCTGTGAAATTTGGTGGGATAGAATATTGCCATGCGCCAAGGGCAGATTGTCTGTCGTTCCATGTTTCAACCATTACCAGTTGGCCAATTTTACCTTCTTTGTAAAGCTCAGCTGCTTTTTTGTGCATAATAGAGCTTACTCGCTGGCTACCAATTTGTAATACTTTTCCAGTATTTTTCTGAGTATCAATTACTGCTTGGCCTTCTTCTAACTTATGAACCATTGGCTTCTCACAATAAACATGTTTGCCTTTGTTCAGTGCTTCTATGGTAATTTTATCGTGCCAGTGATCTGTAGTAGAGATAATTACAGCATCAATATCATCTCTGTCGAGTAACTCTTCGTATTTGGTGGTAGTGTAAAGGTCTTTACCATAAAGTTCTTTTATTCTTATTAATCGATCGCCATACAAATCACAAGCACCAGCAAGTTCAACTCCGGGGCATTGTAGTGTGGTTGAGCAATTGCTAAAACCCATTATACCGGTTCCAATTAAGCCAACTCTTACCTTATCGTTAGCGGAAACCTTAGGGTATTTTTTGAGAGGGATAATTTCGTTACTGCCATCATTAGCTGATATAAAGTGAGGTAACATGGTTGAAGCTACTGTGCCTGCCGTTAGTTTTTTTACAAAGCTTCTTCTGTTGTTCTTTTTCATAAATATTGAGTCCGTTTATTTGTAATCAGTCTTTTAAATTACTGATTTAAATACACAGCACAAAAAATGCATAAAAAAAACCGGAATTATAGATTCCGGCCTTTTCTATCATTACTGAAAATATTTATTGATAACCTAAAACCTTATTTTGAATGCCAGTAATACGTCATTTTTTTAAACCTCTCATTTTATTCTTAAGGTATTTTAGGTTTTATTTTCAATTACATTTCTGCCATTTTAAACACTATCGGGATAATCATTTGTTGTTTCACATTTCTACCACGTTGTCTACCTGGTTTCCATTTAGGTGCATTCTGTAATACTTTAATTGCCTCTTCGTCACAACCGTAACCAATGCCTCTGGCAACTTCTAAATTGGTAAGAGAACCATCTTTGTCAACAATAAATTTTATATAAACTTTACCGCTTACAGAAACCTCAAGGGCTTTTCTTGGGTACTTTAAGTTTTCACTTACATAGGCATAGAATTCTTTGTAACCACCTACAGGTTCGGCAGGTTCTTCTACTATCATAAATATTTCTTCAGTTTTTTCTTCCTCTTCCTCAGCCATTTCTTCAATTGCTATTTCTTGAGCTTCTTCTATCACAGTTTCTTCATCAGCTTCCATGTCAAGATCTATCTCAATTTCATATTCAATTTCTTTTTCATCTGCCACCTCAACAATTTGTGGACTTTTCACTTTTGGAGGAGGAGGTTGTTTTTGTTCTGTTGGAGGTATCTCATACATTTCGTCTACAATTTCTCTGTCTGAGGTAAGCTGTACTAAAGTAGCTTCTTCGTATACAGGAAATTCAAAAAGAGATATAGTAAAAAGTAGTGTGATTATTAAAGCAACTCTAAAAATGAGCGGCTTGTAAGCTGCTTCATCTACTTCAGTATATTTTTTAACTAATACTTTACTTTCAGGGTGATGGATTAACACATGTTTTTTCTCATATCTAAAGAAAAGCTTTACAAGAGCAATGCTTAAAACAATTAAAGAGAAAAAGACAATTAACACGCCTGGTAGTCCGAGTATTTTCAGTAATTGTAACATGATAATAAGAATTAAGGTGAATATTGATTTCAGTTGTTGTCTTAACTGTATATCATATTTACCCTAATTTTTATTGAATTTCTATGATCAAAGAGTCGGAATTTGAATGATTTAAATCAGTGAAATTGAAGAGTTTTCCGAGAACATATTTATTGGAAAATCGTAAAGGATTAGGCTTTTTTAGGGCAAAATACACATCTATATCTTGTTAGCTTAAATGCATTATTGTGGTACTTCACTTATGTTTTTAAGAAGTTTTAGGATGTTTTATTGAAATTTTAGCAAATTGCCGAAATTTTAAAAACAGGTATCGCGTATAATGCAATTTCTCAACTCATTTGAACTAAGTCCTTTAAGCTGGTTACTATTTTTTATTTGTGGAATTCTGGTAGGTATGTCTAAAATGGGTGTTGCTGGTATGGGACTGGCAGTAGTTCCATTATTGGCACATGTGTTTGGTGGCAAACTTTCTACAGGAGTTTTACTTCCTGTATTGGTAATTGCAGATATAATTGCTGTAAAATATTATAACAGACATGCTGAGTGGAAACACCTTTGGAAATTGCTTCCATGGGCTATAGCAGGTATATTTTTAGGATTATATGTGGGTGATAATATATCTGATGTACAGTTTAAAAAAATATTGGCTGTCATCATTATTATTACTATTATTTTAATGGTTTGGCAAACTAGTAAAGGTAAGTCTATGAAAGTGCCAGATTACTGGTGGCTTGCCGGTCTGGCTGGCTTAGCTGGTGGTTTTGCAACTATGGTTGGCAATGCGGCTGGGCCATTAATGGCCATATACTTGCTTGCGATGAATATGCCCAAAAATGAATTTATCGGTACCAGAGCTTGGTTTTTTCTGATAATTAATTTGTTTAAAGTACCCTTACATGTAATTTTCTGGAAAACCATAACACCAGATACATTTATACTGGATTTGGTATTAATTCCAGCAGTAGTAATTGGTGCTTTTCTTGGAGTATATGTAGTGAAAAAAATTCCAGAAAAAGCTTATAGATTATTCGTAATTATTGTAACCACTATTTCTGCATTAGCCTTAATTTTTTAGTGGAGTCTAAAGAGCGCCTTTATGTCGTTTGTCGCACCTATAATTTTTATACATTTGCAAAAAGTAAATCAATAATAAAATAATAAAGACATGCTAAAAGGATTCTTTAATGTACCAAAGCCTGTAAATGAGCCGGTACTATCTTATGCGCCAGGTTCACCGGAAAGAGCTGAATTGCAAGCGATGCTGGAAAAGATGAGAGCCGAAGAGGTGGATGTGCCTATGTACATTGGCGACCAGAAAATATTTACTGATACAAAATTACCATTAAACCCTCCACATGACCACCAACACGTTTTAGGTTATTTTTCAGAAGGAGATAAAGGCCATGTAGAACAAGCTGTAAATGCTGCACTTGGAGCTAAAAAGGCTTGGGAAGAAATGTCGTGGGAGCACAGAGCTAGTATATTTTTAAAAGCTGCTGATTTGCTTGCAGGGCCTTATAGAGCTAAAGTTAATGCAGCAACAATGTTAGCACAATCGAAAACTGCTTATCAAGCAGAGATTGATGCAGCATGTGAGTTAATAGATTTCTTAAGGTTTAATGTGCAATACATGACAGAAATCTATCAAGAGCAACCAGAATCTTCTAGAGGCATTTGGAACAGACTAGAACAAAGAGCATTAGAAGGGTTTGTTTTCGCAATTACTCCATTCAACTTTACTGCAATTGCTGGCAACTTACCTGCGGCACCTGCTTTAATGGGTAATACAGTGGTTTGGAAACCTGCATATACTCAAATTTACTCTGCGCAAGTTGTGATGGAAGTATTTAGAGAAGCAGGCGTACCAGACGGTGTAATTAACTTAATTTATGTTGATGGACCAGTTGCTGGTGATGTGATATTTAACCATCCTGATTTTGCAGGTTTACATTTTACTGGTAGTACTGCTGTTTTCAAAAGCTTATGGAAAACTATCGGTACAAATATCGATAAGTACAAAAGCTATCCACGTATAGTTGGTGAAACCGGTGGAAAAGACTTTGTAATCGCACATAAATCTGCAGATGCAAGAGCATTAGCAACAGCACTTATTCGCGGTGCATTCGAGTTCCAAGGACAAAAATGTTCAGCAGCTTCTAGAGCTTATATTCCTTCGAATCTATGGGAAGAAGTAAAAGCCTATTTAATAGAAGATGCAAAAGAAATTACAATGGGTTCTCCAGAAGATTTTAGCAATTTCTTTACTGCTGTAATCGACGAGAGAGCATTCGATAAAATTGCAGGTTATATAGATAATGCAAAAGAATCTCCATTAGCCGAAATAGTAGCTGGTGGAAACTACGATAAATCTAAAGGGTATTTTATTGAGCCAACTATCATTAAAGCTGAAGACAATCAGTTTACAACTATGGTAGAAGAAATATTTGGCCCAGTACTTACCATTTATGTATATGATGCTGAACGATTTGAAGAAGCACTTTATATGGTAGATAATACTTCTCCATATGCATTAACAGGTTCTATCTTTGCGCAAGATCGTTATGCAATTGAGTTAGCTGCAAAATCATTAACTCATTCTGCAGGTAATTTCTACATCAATGATAAACCAACAGGTGCAGTTGTTGGACAACAACCATTTGGTGGAAGTAGAGGTTCTGGAACAAATGACAAAGCTGGTTCTAAACTTAACTTATTACGTTGGGTATCACCAAGAACTATAAAAGAAACATTTGTACCGCCAACAGATTTCAGATATCCATTTATGGGATAAGATATATTATAATGAATGGAAAGCAGCCTGAAAAGGCTGCTTTTTTTATTTAAGACCTTGTGATAGGTAATGGGCGAGTGCTTCAATGGTTAGCATCGGATTAACACCACTACATTTTGGAAATGCACTAGCATCCATCACAAATAAGTCTTTTACCTCATAAGTTTCACCTTCTGGTGATAGTGGGTGTAATTTTTTATTACCTCCGATTCTGCAACTTCCCATTTGGTGAGCAGAAAAGAGATTGTATTGATTTTCTTTCCAAGAAAGAGAGTCTACAATTTCATCAAGCTTGTTTAAATCTGATGTTTCTATGGCTGGTAATTGGTTATGCAAGAAATGCGCTTTTTGAGCACCTGCTGCCAGATGTATTTTAACTCCCTCTTTAATTCCAATCAATAAGTGGTTTAAATCGTAATTACTTAGCTTATAATCGATTACAGGATTGTTTTCTTTGTCTAAAGTTATTTTTCCACCAAACTTATCTCTGGCTAAAATGATAAAGTTAGCCATGTGTTTAGCTTGTAAAACCATCTCTTTATGTTGTGTGGCAGATTGCCAAGGAAGTGAGGAGCCGATTAATCCAGTATGAGCAGGAGGAGTTTCGATTTTAAATCCATAATTGCCATCTAGGTTTGTGAATTGGTCATTGGTAATCGTCATCATTCCGCCCCACCAACCATTTATCTCTTCTTCGTAAATACCACACACTCCCATTACAGGGTGGAGGTGTAAATTTTTACCTATATGTTTATGTTGCAATCCACTTCTCATTAAAATAGCTGGGGTATGGATAGCACCAGCGGCTATAACTACTTTTTTAGCAAAAACACTTACTCGTGTTTTTTGTCCATCACTATGGGTTTGCCAACCATAAACACCTGTTGCCTTTCCATTTTTGATAATTACATTTTCAATTTCTGTATTTACTAAAAAGCGACAACCATTTTTACGAGCGTCTTCTAAGTGGGTATTTAAGGTGCTTTGCTTAAAGCCATGTTGATCGCCAAAGCAGGAGTAACCCACTAATCGCTGGTCTTCATTTTTATCGATTACAACATTTTGAGGAATGGGTTTATATAAATGTCCCAATTTTTCTGAGCCATTTTTAAGCTTACTATTTTGTGGGTTTACAGCAACTTGATCTGTATTAGTAAAGATATTCTTTTCAGCCTGATCTAAGCTTTTTTTAAACTCATTAGATAAGAAACAAGAAGCTTGATGTTCTTTAGCCCATTCATCCAAAATATAGTCAGGAGTACGGATGGTACCCGCCCAATTAACAACCGTTCCACCACCTAAACAACTACCTGCAAAAATTGACATAGAGCCTTGTTTATTGGTTAGTGCTCCACTTTTTTCATAAAGCTGGCTAATCATTTCAGTTTCCTTATGATTAAAATCAGCCTCATTAAAATAGCTTCCTTTGTCAATAACTATTACATCTTTTCCCGCTTCTGTTAATTCTTTTGCCACAACTCCACCACCTGCACCACTTCCAACAATTACTACATCACAGCTTAAGTTTGCCTCATCATTAAATACCAATGGATAAAAACTTTTTGGTTTATCGGGAGGTGAGGAGAGAGGGCCAGGATAACCAATATGTTTCCAATTAGGGTTAGGGTCTTTTACTGAAGTATCGGTATAAAATAAAAAACAGGTGAGTTTTTTAAGTGCTTGAAAACCTTTTCGAAATGCTGGAATAGTTGAGCTAGATAAATTTTGGAGCCATTTTTCTCTAGCCTCAAAATTGAGTTTATCAAATTGATTCCATTTTCCAGAAAGTAGAAGCCCAATGAGAGGTAGCTCAAAAGTTTTTAATAGCATTTTAAATTCTTCCTGATCTTTTTGGCTTTGTAAAGCAAGTACCTCTCTTAGCTTTTCGTGAATTTCCAGATCACTTGCTTTTAATTCCCAGAAAGTTTCGTGTTTGTCTTTTTGGCTAATAGATGGGATGAGCGTGTCGCAAACAGATTTTAAAATTTGAATTTGTCTGCTATTCAATTCTAATTTCATTGTACCGGATTTTGCTTGAAATGACCGGTTAATTTGACTAATTGCCATTTTCATATTGGTTAAGATGCGGAATTTACTCTGCATGCATACTAAATTTCATAAATAAAACTGACATCGCAAAATTTTTTTGCCAGTAAATATTTATCTGTTATTAGAAATGAGATAAGCCTGAGAATACTATAATAAAGCTGTAGGAGCCTTTATTAATAAAAAACGTGAGGTAATGAATTGTTCCCTTTTTCAGTAATTCGACTAAAATAATTCTATATGCTAGGCAAGTAAATTCTTGCAGTTACACATAACGGGTTGCATGGTATAAATATTGATAACTATATTAACTAATATAAGCTGTCTGTCAATATTTTGATTGGCATGCTTAAAAGATAATTTTCTAAACGTGTTGAAAGGGCCTTGCAATTTGCAAGGCTTTTTTTATATGCTTGCAGCAATAATTAAATCGAGGTTTTTGTAGTGCAGATTGTATTTGTTTGCAATGTTTTTATTGGTGATGCCTCCTCGGTAGCTATATACACCTTTGGCAAACCATTTATTGCTAAAAATCATTTCGTCAATACCTCCGAGCTCTACAATTTGCATAAACATAGGTGTAAAAATATTGCTAATTGCAGTGGTTGCTGTTCTTGAAACTCTTGATGCAATATTTGGTACACAATAGTGTATTACATCATGCTTTCTATAGGCAGGTTTAGAATGATTGGTCATGTCGGAAGTTTCGAAGCAACCGCCTTGGTCTATGCTAACATCGATAATAATTGAGTTAGGCTTCATTTGTGAAACCATTTCTTCGGTAACAACTACAGGAGCTCTGCCATTTTCAGATCTTATAGCTCCAATAGCAACATCAGCTCTAGATAATGCTTCTGATAATACCACATTATCTAATGAAGAAGTAAATAGATTTGGCTGATTAATTCTTTCTTTTAACCTTCTTAGTTTGTATATATGATTATCGAATATTTTCACTTCGGCACCTAAGCCCATTGCAGTTCTTGCTGCATATTCTGCTACTGTACCAGCACCTAAGATAACAACTTTGGTGGGTGGTACACCAGTTATACCTCCGAGAATAATTCCCTTACCATTATTAGTTGAGCTTAAGTATTCTGCTGCTATTAACATTACAGTACTGCCAGCAATCTCACTCATTGCACGAACTACTGGCAAGCCGCCAACTTTATCTTGTATGAGGTTGTAAGCCAGTGCAGTTATATCTTTTTTATTGAGAGCATTAAAATATTCACTAGTAAGAATACCAGTTTGCAAAGCAGATATAAGTGCTTTACCAGGTTTCATATATTCAATTTCTTCTAGTGTAGGAGGCGCAATTTTTAGAATAATATCGCATTCGAAAACTTCTTTGTGAGAATAAACAATTTTTGCCCCGGCTTCACTATATTCATTATCAGCATGCTTAGCATGAACTCCAGCATTGGTTTCAATACTTACATTAAAGCCATTGTTTATCAAAATTGCAGCCGCCTCTGGTCGCAAAGGCACTCTTTTTTCCTCACTGCGCTCCTTAGGTATTCCAATAGATATTGGTTCACCTTTCTTTGTTTTTTGTCTTTCAAGCACTTCTTGTGGGTGCAACTGAAAAAAATCGGCTGCTAAACTACTGAATCCAACTTTCTGCTTCTTACTCATATTTTGAAGCTTTAATTATTCTTTCTAATGAATTGCCAATGGTTATTTCTAACTCAAGAGTATCTTCTGGAAGTAAATCTTCTATAATTTCCGGCCATTCGATCAAACAAAGTTCTCCGGAATATAAATATTCTTCAATACCAATATTTACAGCTTCTTCTAAAGAGTTTATGCGGTACAAATCTAAGTGATAAATACTTTCTTCTGATACGGTTCTATATTCATTTACAATCGAAAATGAAGGGCTACTCATGGCATCAGTAACATGGCATTTCTTGCAAATTTCTTTAATAAGTGTTGTTTTGCCTGCACCTAATTCTCCAGTAAATGTCCAGACTTTACTTTCTCCTGCAAAAAATAAGAGGCTTTCAGCAATTTTAAAAAGTTCATCAGGCGATTTACAAACCAACTCTAACCCTTTACGGTGCATACAATTAAAAAATATTGATTCTAAGCGTAAAAATAAGATGTTTAATTTGAATTAAATATTTAAATTGTTGTTAATCTTATTTGTTAGTCTTTGATCTTAAAGTTTTAAGAAAAAATAAAGTCAATTAAAGTTTTATTCTATTTTTGTATTCAGAAAAATAATATCACTTTTCTGCGAATAAATGTAAATATTTTGACGTAATTAAGTGTTTTTATTTAATTTCTAGTTAGAAATAATGAAGCTGTTAAATAGCTATATATACTGAAAATCATTAATTTATATTTAAATTAAAAAGAACTTAAGCTTTAATCACTATTTTTGCAGAAATTCTTAAAGAAATAGTTTTATTTTAGATTGTTGATAAAATCATAGATTTCTCTTAAATTTCTTTAATTTAACACTTACTCAATCTTTATAAATTAAGTAAGTACTATAGAGTAAAAATACAAAATAAAACAACGATTGTTTTTAAATTACGACAGTTAAAAGAAGGACTAGTTTTTTCTGATTAGAATCAGGCGATCGATTTCAGGAAATGAAGTCCTGTATTCCTCACATAATTATCTTGCTGTAGATGTTGACCACAGAGCACGAAGGCGTATTAAAATCTAAGCTGAAAGAAGTTTTTGGCTATAATCAGTTTAGAGGTAATCAGGAAAAGATTATTGAAAATATTTTAAATGGTAGGAACTCATTTGTAATAATGCCTACCGGAGCAGGTAAATCTCTTTGCTACCAGTTGCCTGCAATGATTAAGGACGGTACAGCTATAGTGATATCTCCTCTTATTGCTTTAATGAAGAACCAAGTGGATCAATTAAATGCACTTGGTGTTTCCGCATACTTTCTTAATTCTACCCTCTCAAAGTCAGAAGCTAATAAAGTAAAGAAGGAAGTTTTAGAAGGGGTGGTAAAGTTACTTTACGTTGCTCCTGAATCACTTACCAAGGAAGAGAATATTACTTTATTAAAGAAAGCTAAGCTCTCTTTTGTAGCTATTGATGAGGCTCACTGTATATCTGAATGGGGGCACGACTTTCGGCCAGAGTATCGTAAGATAAAATCTATTATAGAGTCGGTTGATCCTAGCTTGCCAATTATAGCATTAACTGCTACTGCAACACCAAAGGTGCGATCAGATATTCAGCGAAACTTAAGGATGGAAGAAGCCGATATTTTTATGTCTTCTTTCCACCGTAAAAACCTTTATTATGAGGTTAAGCCGAAAGTAAATACTAAGAAGCAGTTGATAAAATTTGTGCATCAGTACAAAGGAAAAGCTGGTATAGTATATTGCCTCAGCCGGAAAAAGGTAGAAGAGATTGCAGAGCTATTACAGGTAAATGGAGTTAGGGCATTGCCCTACCATGCAGGGATGGATGCTTCTACCAGAGTAAAAAATCAAGATGCATTTCTTAGTGAAGATGCTGATGTAATTGTAGCAACTATTGCTTTTGGAATGGGTATAGATAAACCTGATGTACGTTTTGTTGTGCATTATGATGCTCCAAAATCTATAGAAGGCTATTATCAAGAAACAGGAAGAGCAGGTAGAGATGGCTTAGATAGCCATTGTCTCATGTTTTACAGTGATAAGGATATTCAAAAACTGGAGAAATTCAGTAAAGATAAAACTGTAACTGAGAGAGATAATGCCAAGCACCTTTTACAAGAAGTAAGCTATTATGCTAACTCATCAGTTTGCAGACACAGGCAATTACTTCATTATTTCGGTGAGTATCTTGAACAAGATTACGACTACTGCGATAACTGTAAAAAGCCCAGAGAAGAGTTTAATGGCAAAGAATACGTGAAAATAATACTGGAAACCATCTTAAATACAGGTGAGCGTTTCAGTATGGAGCATATTGTAAATATTGTAAGAGGAGAGGATAGTGAAGGAGAAGATAGCCAATATGTGAAAAGTTATAGTCACGATAAGCTTTCTACCTATGCAGTAGGTAAAAAAGATTCTTATGAGTTCTGGATATCTGCGGTTAGACAGTCTATGATTAATAGATTTTTGGCTAGAGATATCGACGATATTACAATACTAAAATTAACAGATAAAGGTCATGCATTTTTAGAAGAGCCTAAGTCTGTTACATTTACCAAGAATCACGATTACTCTACTGAGGCTAGTGATGAAGAAGATGATAGCACGAATGTAACACATGGCCAGGCTTCTGATGAGCAGCTTTTTGAGATGCTTAAAGGTCTTAGAAAGAAATTAGCTAAGCAGAAAGGTCTACCTCCATATGTTATTTTTCAAGATCCTTCTTTGGAAGAGATGGCTACTGTATTTCCAAGTTCAGAAGAGGAGCTTGCTAGAATTAACGGAGTCGGTTTAGGAAAAGTAAAGAAATTTGGTAAGCCATTTATCGAACTGATTTGTAAGTATGTAGAAGAAAATGATATTGCGACAGCTTCTGATGTACTTGTAAAATCAAAAGTCAATAAATCGAAAAATAAAATCCAGATTATTCAGCAAATAGATATGCAAGTAGATCTTGAAGAGATTGCTGAAGATAGAAATATGGCTTACGAAGAATTGATAGAAGAAATTGAGCATATCTGTTTTTCTGGTACTAAGCTAAATCTAGATTATTACATTGAAGAAATAATGGATGATGAAAGACAAGACGATATTTGGGACTATTTTATGGAGTCTGATACTGACAATATAGAAACCGCACTTGATGAATTAGGTGAGGATTATTCTGAAGATGAGATCAGGCTAATGAGAATTAAGTTCTTATCGGAAATGTCTATGTAATCTGAGAAATGATATAAAAATAAAGGCTTCCAAAATTTTTGGAAGCCTTTATTTTTTTGCTCTATTTCAACTTAGGGTTGAAATAATTTATAAATATCATTACCAAAGGCAAATACCATGAGGCAGAGTAGCAATACCATTCCTACTTTTTGAGAAGCCTCTAAGAAGCTATCTGAAGGAGGTCTACCAGAAATAATTTCATAAGTAAGGAAAACCACATGGCCACCATCTAAAGCTGGAATTGGTAGTAAATTCATAAATGCTAATACCATTGATAACATTCCAGTAATTGTCCAGAATTTAACCCAGTCCCAAGTACCACCGAAAAACTTAGCAATACCAATTGGACCACTTAATGATTTGGTTGCTGAAACTTCACCCTTAAAAATTTTATTAAATGCTTTTAACTGAACAGTAATTACAGAAAAGGCATCTACAGTACCTTTAGGAATTGCTTCAGCAAAAGAATATTGGCGAATAGATGGCTCAAGCATAGACTTAGGGTAAAAACCTACAGTACCATCTTCAGTAACATCTACTTCTAAATTTCTTTCTTCTCCATTACTTCCTTTAACCACCATATTCACAGTAGAATTGGCTTTTTGAGAAAGTATATCAGAAAATTCGTGGAAGTATTCAATATTCTGGTTATCAACAGAGAGAATCTTATCTCCAGATCTTAAGCCTCCTCTGTCAGCAGCAGAATTATCTAAAACACTATCTACAACAAATGGCTCTCTCCAATGTACAAAATCTCTGTTGTTTTCATTATCACTTAATCTTTCTATAAAATCTGCTGGGATAGAAACATCTATTGTTTTTCCATCTCTATCAATTGTATAGTAACTACCACTTTCTAGTAAAAAATTAGGGTTTCTTACATCGTTAAAGTATTCAAAATCATGTCCATTGATTTTTAGAATCTTATCGCCTGTTTTTAAGCCTATTTCTTCTCCTAATTCATTTACATAAATACCATATTTATTAACCTCTTTAATTGAATAGTATCTGTCTCCGAATAGATAAACCAGAAATATAAATATGACAATACCAGTAATTACATTTACGATAATACCACCAAGCATAACAATTAAGCGTTGCCATGCCGGTTTTGCTCTAAACTCCCAAGGTTTTGGTTCTGTTTTTAGTTGTGCTGTATCTAGAGATTCGTCTATCATACCAGATATTTTCACAAAACCGCCTAAAGGTAAAGCGCCTAAAGAGTACTCAGTTTCACCAATTTTTACACCAAAAAGCTTTGGAGGAAAACCTATGGAATACTTTTCAACACGCATCCCAAACACTTTCGCTGCAATTAAATGGCCCAGCTCATGCAACCCTACCAGTATCGACAGGCCTAAAAGCAGCTGTGCAGTCATAATCAGTCCTTCCATGCAAGAATTATTTATTAATTAGTATGAGAATATAAATTTACAATTCCCTGCCTTTTTTAACAGGTGAAAATATTTTTTAGTTTTATCTACTATTATTATCGGTTATAGATTTATTTCTGAGGCAATCAAACGAATTTGTTTATCGGTCTCTACATAGTCTTCTAACACCGGATTAGCGATAAATGTAGTCTTCGAAAGACAAATTTCATTTAATTGAGCAATCCCCAAAAATGAAATCTCATTTTTAAGAAAGCGCTGTACGGCAATCTCATTAGCTGCATTTAAAGCACATGGCATATTACCGCCTTGTTCCAATACATCAAAAGCTAACTGTAAGTTTCTGAATGTTTTTTTATCAGGAGCCTCAAATGTTAACTCAGGATATTGAGCAAAATTGAATCGTTCAAAACTGGTTTTAATTCTTTGAGGATAACTCAAGGCGAAAACGATAGGCAGTTTCATGTCTGGCAAACCCATTTGCGCTTTAATACTTCCATCTTCAAACTGTACCATAGAATGTATGATAGATTGCGGATGAACAATTACATCTATTTGCTCAGGTTTGAGTCCAAATAACCATTTAGCTTCTATCACTTCAAGTCCTTTGTTCATTAAAGTGGCAGAGTCTATCGTGATTTTTGCTCCCATTTCCCAGTTTGGATGCTTCAAAGCTTGCGCTTTAGTAACAGTTTCCAGGTACTGAGTATCTCTGCCCCTAAAAGGCCCGCCAGATGCAGTTAATATTATTTTCTCAATGGGATTTTGCAACTCTCCTAATAGACATTGATAAATAGCAGAATGCTCCGAATCTACAGGATGTATTTCTACCTGATGTTTTTTAGCAAGCTCCATAATGAGCTCACCTGCAACTACCAATGTTTCCTTGTTAGCAAGTGCTATATCTTTTCCCGCTTTTATAGCTGCAATCGTTGGCTTTAAACCAGCATAGCCAACTAAGGCAGTTAAAACAATGTCAATTTCCGGATTTTGTACTACTTCTTCTAGTGCTTGTTCACCACTTAAGACAGTGGTATCACTTAGAGAAAGGTAAGATTTAACTTCGTCAAGTTTATCTGAATTGCCAATTACAGCCATTGCAGGCTTAAACTCTTGGCATTGTTGGGCAAGTAATAAGCTATTATTTTGAGCTGTAAGTACAGTAACTTCAAAAAGATGTGGATTTTCTTTAATTACTTCAAGCGCTTGCGTTCCTATCGATCCTGTAGAACCAAGTATGGCTACTTTCTTCTTATTCATTTCTGTTGCGTTATCGGCTTTTAGTTTTTATCTAGCTGGAATCTGGTTGAGGATTTTAATGTAGTGAGCTGGCTTTATTATGATTAAAAAATGTGTATAGTAAATACTCAATAGGCAAATATAAAAAAGCAAAGTGATTTTTATTAGCTAGCTTGCCTACATGTGATATTTAATGAACAATTTCATTATTTTTTATAAAATTCACTGTTTTTTTAGATATTATTTATCTATTTTGATAATAATTTCATCCAGTCGCAAACTCAAACTCCTACCTTCTGTTTTTATTTCTATATTTTTTAATTCGATGAATTTTAGAAGATTAAATTTACTATTAACCTCTGCTTTTTTATGTTTTAGCTTATCGTTGAGCGCGCAGGATACCCAAAACCTATTGACAGAAGCAGATTCTTTATGGGGTTTAAAAGCGTACAGAACTGCCATAAAAAAATATAAACAGGCAGATAAAAAAGCAAAAAGCGACGATGTTAGAATGCAGGCTTCTACATCATTAAATAAAGCGTTAACCAATTATGCTGAGATACTTTTTAATGACGCAAAGAATTACCCAGATAAGTCTGAGCAAAATTTTGAAGTAGCTCTTGTGTATTACAAGAAATACCTAAAAAATCTCATTCCGGATGCTAAAGGTTACAAAGATTCTTTAAACGTCTACAAAATGCTGATAGCAGATGAGTATTTCTTATCTGGTAGATATCAACCCGCAGGTAGAATTTACAAAAAGCTAAATAAACAACTCGCTAGCGATTCTGAATTAGCACAAGTAACCAAAATAAAACTGGCTCAATGTTATGTAGAGATGCTTAATTATTCAAAAGCAGGTGCACTTTATAAGGAAGCTTATAAAGATAAATCGTTATTGGCTACTGCAGATGAGTTGTTTTGCCAAGGTTATTATGAGAATGCAGCTAGGCTTTTTAGCTATTTAAAAACAGAAAATAGCGACAAGAATATACAAACAAAATATTCTAGGTTAATTGCTAGAGCATATTTTAAAGCAGGTTTAGAAGAGCAAGCTTTAGACTGGTATAAGAAGTGTCTAAATGAAAAAGATACAGTTACTGGAAAGCAAGTAATTACATTTAATCAGAATTGTGAAACTTGCGACCAGTTATTAAAAGAAGAAGGAGTTTATTTGAAGCAACTAGATGCAATAGAAGAATTGGATATAGATAAGTTTTACTTCTCTCAGGTTAGGTTAAATGTTTCTGGCAAAATGATCGAAGCCAGAGATTTAATTAATAAAGTTACCATTGTATATAATACTTGCGAAGGTTTTACAGACCCATGCGCGATATATGATAAAACTTATTCAGTAAGTGAGTTAAAAACTTCAGGAATTAATCAAGTTTCTTCCTCTGAGTATGGCCCCATGTATTTCAGTAATGATTCACTAATTTTTGCTTCAGACAGAAACCCACTTGGTAATAAACGAAGTGAAGTAAATGGTGAAGAAAGAAGTACTTTCGATTTATATGTTCAGCGGATGAATGAAGATGATGTATTTGGTTTTCATCCGGGAGAGGTAGTTAACTTAGCTGATACTACTTCACAGACAGTTAAGTTTTTTTCTTTTAATAGAGGAATCTATTATAATGAAGGTCCGCTAGCATTTTATCCTGGTACTAAAGATAAATTTATTTTTACAGGAAATTATTTTACCGAAACAGAAGCACTAAAGCAAAATAAAGTGTATGAAAATAATAGAATAAATACGCTTAAGCTTTTTTATGCAAGTAAAGATGATACTGTTTGGCAAGTAAAGTCAATTGAATTTGAAGGAAAGAATGCGTCTTTATTTAATAGCGAAAACTTTAGTGTGGCACATCCTTCTTTTAGTGCAGATGGTACTCAGTTATATTTTTCTTCTAATGCACCCATGCCGGGAGATGGAAAAACTAAAGGTTCATATGGAAATACAGATATCTATGTAAGTACTTTTGACCCTAATACAGGTAAACTTGGAGAACCTGCTAATTTAGGTGCGGGAGTGAATACAGCCGGTAACGAGATGTTTCCTTACTTGCATACTAACCCAGATGGTTCTCAAATTTTGTATTACTCATCTAACTTCCACGATGGAGAAGGTGTTGGTCAGCTAGATATTTATTATTCAGGTTATTGTGAGGGTGAATTTTCTCAACGAAAAAATATGGGAGAGCAAATTAACTCCACTGCAGACGATTTTGGGTTGATTTTGAATAAAGAAGGAACTGCCGGTTATTTTTCGTCAGACAGAAAAGAGAGTGATGACATTTACAAATTTAGAGAGCTGAAAGTTTACATAACTGTACTCGATAAAGAAACCAGAGAGCATATTTTAATAAAAGATGTTGACTTAGAACTCACACCAAATAAAGAGGAAGCAGATGCAAAAATTGTTACACTAGATAATGTAATTAGAGTTTATAATCAATTTGATCTCGACGTAAATTATACTGTAACTGCTTATCCTCATGATTCAACTTATTTCAGTAATGAAACTGAATTTGAAACGGTTATAGGAAATTTTGATGAATACGGAATTTTAAGAGCTACCATTTTGCTTGAGAAAAAGCCGGAGGTGAAAATGATTATAATGGCGAATGTTAAAAGCGAGCAACAGGTATTTTTGGCTTTTAGTAAAGATGTAAAAAGTTTGACTTCCGAGACTCCAATCGCAGGAAAAAGTGATTACAGTATTTTATATGAGTTGGCTTTCGAAGATGGCAAAAACATCTTACAAAATACACACAATGGAGATGTTATAATGCTAAATCCTGACGATCAGTTACTTTCAAAATTGGTAAGTGATGAGATGGAAAAAAAAGAAAGTAAAGAGAAGTTGATAGCATTTTTTAGAGAAAACAATATTCTGGTGCCAGATTCTATAGAGTCTTATAATCACATTGTGCATAATCCAGTTGTGATTCGAAATATTAGATATGGTTTTGATTCAGATAATTTTAGTAATGAAAAAGAGGAAGTGGTTCCTGATGTTCAGTTTAGAAATTTGGCAGATGTATTAAGAGAATATAAGCATTTGAATGCTAAAATGAGTTCTCATACAGATGAGTGTCCTCATGCTCCAAAAGAATATGACAATGAAGCTCTTTCTTTGCGTAGAAATAATGCCGCTGTAGAGGGGCTTAAAAAATATTATAGCGATTTAGATACAGCTAGATTAGTACGTTGCCACTATGATGGAAGATACCCTGTAGATGTATCTGAGGAGAATTATTCTAAAAATAAATTTGAGCAGCTTTGTGATAATCCTTACAATCGTAGAACAGAATTTAAGCTTCTATATGCTGACCGTAATCAATATCTAAAAGATTGCGATTGCAAAGATGAATCTATGATCTGGCATGTAAATAAAGACAATACAAGTTCAAACAATCTACCATTAAATGAGAGGCATGCTACTCAGGGAGGTAGGTAAGCATACTCATTCTTTCTTCTGGTAAAATAAGATTTGCTATCTCCAACAAGTCAGAAGTATTAACAGATTTAATGCTTTCAAAAACTTCATTGAGTGTTTCTACGCGACCGAGGTCTAGTATGCTTTTACCCATCATTAGCATAAAGCCGAGGTTGCTTTCTTCACTCATTGCCAGTTGGCCAATTAGTTGCTGTTTTGCCTGATGTAACTGCATGCTTCCCAATGGAGTTTCTCGTAACTTTTTTAACTCTTTCATCAATAAGCTAATACAACGATTAAGGGTTTGTTTTTCAGTAGCAAAGTTTACAACAAACAAACCTGTATCTTGATAAGCTGTTACAGATGCATCAATAGAATAAACAAAGCCATATTTTTCCCTAATACCAAGGTTTAAGCGAGAGTTCATTCCGGGGCCACCTAAAAGGTTTACTAACAGAAAGAATGGCACTCTTCTTTTATCGTGTAATGAGAATGAGGTAGTTCCGGTAATACAATGAGCTTGGCTAATGCTTTTAGACTGTATTACTGTGTCAGGTACAAAACCTTCAAATGGTTTACGTTTTCTCTCAGAGCGATAAGTAGGAATATCTTTTAAGTGTTTTTCAACAATCTTCAATACCTTTTTAAAAGGAAGTGCACTAACCGAAGAAAAAATTACTTCGTCTGTATTCAGATTTTCTTTTATAAAAGTATAGAAATCTTCTTTTTCAAAACCTCTTACACTTTCTTGTGTGCCCAAAATATTATATCCAAGTGAGTGATTCTTGAATACTACTTCGTCAAATTCATCCTGAATGGCATCACCAGGATCATCTTTATACATGGCCATTTCCTCAAGTATTACACTGCGCTCTTTGGTAATTTCTTTTTCAGGAAAAGTTGAGTTAAAGGTAATATCGGTAATCAGCTCAACTGCTTTTTCGAAATGTTGGTCGAGCAAAGAAGCATAGAAGCAGATTTTTTCTTTTGTGGTGTAGGCATTTAATTCTCCACCCACAGAATCGACCCTGCTTAAAATATGATAAGCTCTTCTTTTCTGAGTGCCTTTAAATGCCATATGCTCCCAAAAATGAGCAATGCCTTGTTGGTGTGGTTTTTCATCGCGACTGCCTATGTTGAGTATGCAACCACAATGCGCAATTTTAGTATTACTAACTTGTCTGTGAACCAGTCTTATTCCGTTAGGAAAAATAAATTCATCGTATTCTTTCATATATCGGCTTCATTCCCTTTCGCTCTGAATAGCAAAATTAACATTTGTATCTGAATACCTCATTAAATAAAATAGGGGTTCTTGTAAGATAATCAGAATAGTTTGCTAATAATTTATCTCAGAGGTAGCAGCAAAACATTAATTCAGTGTTTAATGTTGCAATTTATCTGAATTTTAAATGGCTTTTACATATACCTGATTATAAAAGTCAATTTTTGTGAGATCAATAAGGTAACTGTCGTGTGAAAACGGAAGTGCACCAAAACCTTCTTTCCATTCTGTAAGCCCTTTGTTTACTTTTCCTCCTAATCTTAAGCTGCTTACTCCCAAGCTAAACCAATTATAATCACTAAACTTTTCTATCAAATTTTTAAAAAGAAAGTCAACTGCACCAGTCTTTCTTCCTATTGTTGTAGAGGCAATATATTGACTGTGAATAACAGTTGGATGCAAAAATAGCACTGTGCCAGCCAAAGCCTTTTCGTTTTTCTGACTCATAAACAATCTGATTTTTTTAGGAAACAGTTTTTTTAGTTTTAGTATTTCTGAAATTGTATGAACTGGTCTGGTTTTGTGTCTGTCTTGCAAATTTTCGGTTAGCATTTCCCAAAATATATCCCAATTATCAGATTCGGTAACCGAAAGTCCGTAACTAGTAGACTTTTGAATTGCCCTTTTCTTTCGATCTTGTAATTTGTTTTCTATATGTAAAGGGATAACCAGATTAGTTTCTCTGTTTTCTAACTTTGCATTGGATTGAAATAGAAAAAACTCGTCGCTTTGGGCGAGGTGTTGTTGATAAATGAGTGGTGTTTTTTTATAGTATAATGATGTAAAACCTTCTTTGCTGTAATAGTGAAGTATGCTTCTAAAAAATCGAAAAAGGTTTTCTGTACCGTGATTATTATTTGAGAGAAATCCACCAAAACTCAGTCCATTGTGCGAATAAATGCTGTTTTGGTATTGGTGCGCAGGAAAAATAACAGCAGGTTTTTCTTTAAAATAAAGTATTACAGAGTTATCGTGAAACTTATCAATATGATACTCCATAAAATCTCTATTAAAAAAAAATGGAAATGCCTGTGAACTAACAAAGTCATTCCAGTCTTGTTTCAATGAGGAATTATATCTTAAAATTTTAATATCCATCTCTTTTTATAAACAAAATTATCAGCCTCTCATTACACTATCTTATACTTGCAGAAACTTAAAATATGATTTTATGAAAATTACTTTTACCTCTTTATTTTGCTTATTTTCTTTAATCTCTTTTGTGAGTAAAGCTCAAATAAAAGGAAAAGTTTTTGACCTTGCCAATAATCAGGGCATTACTGGAGCTACAATTACTTTTGGGAAAAATGAAGGAGCTGTAACCAACGAAGATGGATACTTTAGCATTGAAGCTACTCAAAATATAGATTCGATAACAATAAGTTCTTTGGGTTACATTAGCCAGCAACTTGCCTTAAAAAACCAGACATCATTCTTGCAAATCGGCTTAGAAGAGAATGTAAAAGAAATTTCGGAAGTGTTGATTACTGCTTTTAGAGGTAAGCAAAAGTTACTAAATATTCCTGCTGCGGTTACATTTATAAGTCCTGCCGAGCTTCATCGCGACGATGATGTAAACATTGCTCCCGTGCTTAATCGAGTTCCCGGAGTTTATATGCACATTGGCGCTTATAATACCAATAGAATTACCATAAGAGGTATTGGAGCGAGATCATTGTATTCTACAGCAAAAGTTCGAGCTTACTTAAATGAAATTCCATTAACCAATGGCATTGGGGAAACTACGCTAGAAGATATTGACATGAGCTTGCTCAGCAGAATGGAAGTGATTAAAGGACCTGCTGCAAGTGAATATGGAGCGGGTTTAGGTGGAACAATTCTGATGCAAACAGCTAAGTCGCCCTATAGAAGAACCAGTTTAAGTTCTCAGCTAACTGTGGGTTCTTATGGTTTATATAGAAATACCAATGCTTTTAAAACTGGAAACGATAAGGCAAACATAAGCGTGGTGCATAACTTAATGCATAGCGATGGTTTTAGGGAGAATAACCAATATGACAGACAATCGATTACATCGCTCGCAGAGTTTTATGCCGGAGAAAATACTACAGTAAATGTATTGGCAAGTGTAATTGATTTAAAAGCTTATATACCAAGCTCGATAGATAGTGCCACATTTGCCGGTAACCCTAAAGCAGCAGCAGCAAATTGGGGTGGAACCAGAGGTTTTGAAGATTCTCAGAAAGGTATATTTGGTGTTGCCCTTCATCAAAGAATTTCAGATAACTTTAGTAATAGTACCAGTGTTTTTTCGGGTTTCAGAAATGCTTATGAGCTAAGACCTTTTAATATTTTAAGAGAGGGAAATACTAATTTCGGAGGAAGAACAAGTTTCAGTTTTATCAATAAAGACCTTTCATTTATACCAGAGGTAACATTGGGTGCCGAGTTTTATAATGAAAGATACGCTTGGCAAACTTACGAAAACAATGAACGTGAAACCGGAGCTGCATTAAGTGATAATGAAGAGCTGAGAAAGTACTACAATCTATTTTTAAAGACCTCTTTCCGTATTACAAATAAGCTACAAGCAACCGCCGGACTTAACTTGAATAAAAGCACTTACGATTATATCGATTACTTTGCTGATGATGTAGACCTTTCTGGTAAATATGAGTTTGAAGCTATTCTCTCTCCAAGACTGGCTTTTAACTATCAATGGAAAGAGAATATCACATTTTATGCAGGAGTATCTCACGGCTTTTCACCACCAACTTTAGAAGAAACCCTAACACCAGAAGGACAAATAAACCCAGAAATTCAACCAGAAAGAGGGATGAACTATGAGTTAGGTAATAGAGGAAGTTTATTGAATAATAGGTTGTTTTACGATATTACGGCATATAGCATGCGAATTAAAGATTTACTGGTCGCACGCAGAACAGCCGCAGATGCTTATGTAGGAGTAAATGCTGGCAAAACCACACACAATGGCTTAGAAGCTTCATTACAATATCAATTAGTTAGTTCTGAGAATAAGTTGTTTAAGCAAGCATCTATATTCAGTTCTTTGGCTTTGAACGATTACGTGTTTGATGAATTTGTAGATGAAACCAACGATTACTCTGGTAATGAATTAACCGGAGTGCCTAAATCTGTTTTTAATGCTGGAGTTGATGTAGAAATGTACATGGGCTTATATGTCAATATCAATCTGTTGTCTGTGGGTAGTATGCCGATTACAGATAATAATGCTGTTTATTCGGATGCTTATAAAGTAGTAAACTCGAAGATTGGCTATAAAAAACTTTTCTTTTCTAAGCTAGAATTAGATGTATATGCTGGGGTTAATAATCTTTTTGATGAAAAATATGCATCTATGATCAGTGTAAATGCTACTGGTTTTGGCGCTAGTTTACCTCGCTATTATTACCCCGGGTTTCCAAGAAACTATTATACTAGCGTGAGTTTAAAATATTTTTTTAATTAAGGGTATATCAGGTAAACAGTCCTGTAAGTAGTGTTTTAGCAACACGAATTAAGTTTGGTATGTAGAATTTAACAGACACCTGCTTTTGCTTTGTGGAACACTGTTCACACAAATAATTCTATGATTTAATTGAAATTGTGTTTTTCTAACATTTCATTTCATGAAAAGAAGAGAATGAAATTCCATTCAAATAAGAATGAATTTTGGTTTGTTTGCTTGTGCTGATTTAATTACCTGCCTTTTAGCTGTGTTTTGAAATATAATTTCGTTAAAATTATTTTTCATAGGTAATAGTTTTTTGCTTAGTTTCTTTCTACTAGGAGAGTTTAGTTTGTTGGGTATAGTTATTCCGATATTGTAAGTAATAATATACAATAATTAAATCCAATAAACCATGAAAAAACTAATTGCACTATTTACATTTTTATCATTCGCATCATTGCTGTATGGTCAAAATTATATAATTAATGCAGACGAAAGACCTGAAACAGACATTAGTGATTACAAAACTTTTGGATGGGCTTCGCACATTATAGATGAAACTACAGCATCATTTTCATTAAACAACTTAGTACTCAAGAATCAGATTAAAACCACTGTAGAACATGAGATGACGGGTTTAGGTTACGAAAAAAGCACAACACCTGATTTAATGTTAGGCTTTGTGGTATTTGATAAACCTACTGAATTTAAAGGTTATGGAAGTATGAAAGATGATGATTATTACTATGACTACTGGTATGGCTTTGGAAAAGAAGAACTAGGAGAAGCAGAAACTTATAGTTTTGAGCCAGGTTCAATTGTAATCCATATGGTTGATACAAGAACTGGTGATGTTGTATGGCAAGGATATGCTTCTGGAGTGATGGATAACAATGTATTTGATGTTAAGCCTGATAATGTAGAAGAAGCAGTACAATTGATATTTGAAGAGTTTAATTATCGTGCTGACGATTTTGAGACTACAGGAAGGTAATATACTTAGATGACGGATAACCTGTAAATTTGGAGGTGCTGTAAAGGCACCTCTTTTTATTTACTAATTTTTTGTCTGATGGCTTCATAGATAATTACCGAAGTTGCTACCGAAACATTTAATGAGCCTATTTTACCAAACATAGGAATAGATGCTAGTTCGTCGCTAATTCTTAAAATATCATCAGAAATCCCATCTTCTTCAGAACCCATCACAATGGCACAAGGCTTTTTAAAATCTGCATCATAAATGGTCGAAGAGGTTTTCTCTGTGCAGGCTACAACATGTAAACCACTATCTTGTAGAAATTTAACAGTTTGCTTAAGGTTTTGAACTCTACAAACAGGAATGTGATTAAGTGCACCAGCAGATGTTTTAACCGCATCTGGACCTACTTGAGCTGAGCCTTTTGCAGGAATCACAATTGCATGAATACCTGAGCACTCCGCAGTTCTGGCAATAGCACCGAAGTTTCTAACATCAGTAACTCTATCGAGTATGAGTATAAAAGGCTCTTTGCCATTTGTATATAATTCTGATATAATGTGATCTAAACTCGAATAGGTGATTGCTGAAAGAAAGCCAACAATTCCCTGATGATTTTTCTTGGTAAGCTTATTAAGCTTTTCAAGAGGAACTTGAGATACTGGTATACCCAAACTTGCTGCTTTACTACTTAGTGCTTTTAAAGAGTCATTTTTTAAACCTCTTTGTAAAAGTATTTTATCTACTTCTTTACCAGCTTCTAAAGCTTCGGAAATAGAGTGAATACCATATATAAGTGATGGGTTATGTGGTGTTTTGCTTTTGAAGTTTTTCATGCGCAATATTACAAAAAAAGCCCGGAAGTTAATTCCAGGCTCCATAATGAAATGAATTTCGATACTTAATTTTTTGGTAAAGCAAATCCAGAGACGATCACGTTTACTTTATTGTTTCTTTTTTGTTCGAGTACTCCTGTTTGGTTAGCAGAGCTTTCGTTATCCATGTCACCTTTCACGGCACGGATATAGTAAGGTTTAGTATCCAGTTTTTTAAACTTTATTTCACCTTTTTCATCTGTTTTTCCAGAGACAACTACGTTTTCGTCTTCATCATAATCGTCTTCTGTAGCATACAATTTTACAGAAACTCCTCTTTGAATATTACCTTTGTCGTCTAAGACAGTGATTTCAAGATTAGTTGGGAATAATTGCGCTTTTGCTTCTTGTTGGCTAAAAGCCAGAAATAATACTGCGAAAAATAAGAATACTGGTTTCATAATTGGATCGGTTTTAAATATTGTTTGGCAAATATCAGTCATAAATTTCATCTGATAAGTTTAATTTTAAATCTTTTTAAAAGTTTAATTGTTTGCACAATAAGTAACGACATTACATACAATCAAATAGTAATATTATATGAGTTTTTTTAAAAATATTTTCAGTAATTCTTCTGAAAAGGGAGAAAATACACCTAAAGACACACTCACTTGGATACCACTACGAAGTGAAGATCAGCTAAATGAAATTGTTGAAAAATCTAAAGAAAAATCTGTTGTAATTTTTAAACATAGCACTACTTGTTCTATAAGTGGTATGGTTAAAAACAGGTTAGAAAGAAGCTGGGATATTCCTGCCGAAACTTCAGAAGTATATTACCTTGATTTATTAAGTTTCAGAAGTATTTCTAATAAAATTGCAGAAGTTTTTGGCGTAATCCATGAATCTCCTCAAGTACTGGTTATCAAAGAAGGTAAATCTGTTTTTGATACATCTCACTACGGTATCACAACTGATGCAATTAAAGAAAGTTTAGTATAATTTAGATTTATAATTATAATTCGTATTTTTCTAGTCTGCGGTACATGGCACCTCGGGTTAAGCCCAGTTCTTGTGCCGCTTTTGTTATGTTTCCTTTATACTTTTTAAGAGCATTTTCTACAGCCCATTTTTCTAGTTGTTCTAGGTTGTAAGTATCTAATGGACTTTCTTCTGCTGAGCTGCTACTTTCAAGAAAAGAAAAATCTGAAGATTGTAAAGCCTGATTATTACTCATAATTACAGCTCGCTCTATGGCATGTTGTAATTCTCTTATGTTACCAGGCCAGGTATATTTCATTAGTTTTTTGACTACATAGTCTGGTAAGGAGATAGAAGCTTTTTGATACTTTTTTTTGTAGGTTTCAAGAAAATGGGAGCAGAGTAGGGGAATGTCTTCAATTCTGTCTCTTAGCGGTGGAATGTAAATTTCAACAGTGTTGATTCGGAAGCGAAGGTCTTGTCTAAATGTACCTTCGGTTACCATTTGCTGCAAAGATGTATTAGTGGCCGAAATCAATCTGATATTTATAGGGATTTGTTTGTTGCTACCCAACTTTACAATGGTTCTGTTTTGTAGTACAGCTAATAATTTAGCCTGCATGTTGGATGATAAATTACCGATTTCATCGAGAAATAATGTACCTCCATCAGCGGCTTCAAATCTACCAATTCGCGATTCCTTGGCATCAGTAAATGCTCCTTTTACATGCCCAAATAATTCACTTTCGAAAATAGTTTCTGAAAGTGAACCCATATCGATATTAATAAAAACCTCATTTTTGCGCTGAGATCTTCGGTGTATTTCGCGAGCTACCAATTCTTTTCCGGTGCCGTTTTCTCCTAGAATTAACACATTTGCATCTGTCGCTGCTACTTTTTCAATGTTTTCGATTACTTGGTGAAATGCTGGAGATTGGCCAATCATTTTTACATGATGCATACCGGCATCTGCTTCTAATATTTTAGATTGTTGCTTTAGTTGCTGAACTTTAGATTGTGTTCTGCTGAGTTCTAAAGCTGTATTTACAGTAGTTAAAAGCTTATCATTTTTCCATGGTTTTACGATAAAATCCATGGCACCTTTTTTCATAGCCTGTACTGCTATTTCGATTCCTCCATAAGCAGTTATAAGTATTACACTAGATTCTGGTGATTGCTTTTTTATCTCATTGAGCCAGTAAAGTCCTTGATTTCCAGTAGTATCTCCCTTTCTAAAATTCATATCCATCAACACTACTTCAAAATTTTCCTGCTCAAGTATGGCGGGAATTTGTTCGGGAAAGTTAATTGATTTTATATTAGTGAAATGCTGTTCCAGAAACATACTGAGTGTCATGGTGATGTATGTGTCATCATCGATTATCAGTATGTTGGCTTTTTTTCGGCTCATCTATTTTTTCTATCTGGTTTAATCAGCAATTGACTTTTTAAACTTAAAATTCTAGCTCAATTTTATTTTTACTTTGGAGTTTTTCCATTTCTAAATGTCTTTCAATTAAATCTGTAAAAAACTCATTCTCATTACGTTTGTTGAAAGCATTAGCTAGTGTTTGAATTTCTTTTTTTAGCCAATCTATTAAAACACTACAACTATATTCCTGACTTTGTTGGTAATGGGCAAATGAACCAAGCATGGGCACATAAGTTATTGTCTCATGGGTTTTGCTATATTCTTTTAAGAAAAAAGTTGCTGCTAAATAGTAAAGAAATGATAAACCTTTTGCGTGGCCAGCGGCGGCTCTTTTAAAAAACTTTCTAAAGTTATTCACTGCAGCATCCATATTTTTAGCAATCACTAGAAAAAACAAAAACTTATATCCATACCAAAGATGGTTATATTCCAAACCTTGGTGTGTTCTCTGCGAAAAATTAAAGCAATGAATAGCATAATCCATATTTCCGGTAGCTAAAAAGGAAGTACTTAAAGCTGAAAACGGTGCGTGTACATCATAGGTTAAAGGAAATCCTTTTAAAAGTGGAGCGGCAATATCGATGGCTTCTTGGTAATTGCCTAGGTGATCTGCGTAAGTCACTTCAGAAAAAGCATCGAAAGCGCCGGGTTCGTGAATAAAAATACCAGGAGCTGCTTTTTTTGCTAATTTAAGGTAATGGTCTGCATCTTCTACACGACCCATTTCTAGCATAGCATGCCTGCTTATTTTATAACATTCCTGTAAACTGAAACCCGTTTTTAAGTACCATTCCTTCATTTCGTTGAGCACCTGTCTTATTTGATTTAGCGAAATGTTTGGAAACTCTGTAATACCATTGATAATGGTTATATATAAAATCAGAATAGAAGCCTGATTGATCATTTCAGGATGTTTTTCTGCATGGGAAAGTAACCATGGAAAGGTGGCAATGCTTCTGTCGTGATATCCATATCTAAAACAAGAAAGTAAATACTGGGCTCTGGTTTCGAATTGTAGGCCAATTTCATTTTCTAAATCCGCCAGATAAATTGCTTTCGAAAGCAAGTCCATTCCTCTCTCTGGAGATTTTTCTTCACTTGCTTCTTTTAAAAGCTGATGTATTTCAAGGCTTCTGTTTTCCATAAAGCATTTAAGTCTATCTTTTTTTGAAGATTAAGCAGTAAAAAATGCGATTAATAAGTATTTAATTGTCGCAACTGCATTTCAATCTCTACACCTACAATCACGTAAATTAATTCTGCTAAGTTAGAATTTTGAACGGAGCTTTTAAAAGAGATGAATTGTGTTGAAATGTAGACTGATAGCTAAAATTAATTTTATTGCTGTTTTTTTACTAATTAACTGTTAGTTTTAAGCCACTTTTACTAAAAAATCAAACGAATAACTACACATATTGTAAAACGCTTTAATTTTAAAGTTGAATAGCGATTAACTTGATTTGATAGATGAAGTTAATTCTTGATGATTATGTGAATAGCCGAAGGAGTTGCAATTTTATATGTCTAGATTATTTGTAATATTTTTTCAATTTCTGTTTGTTGCAAATCTGCAAGCACAACTCATTCATTTTCGAAATTACAATCGTAGTGAAGGTTTACCGCAAGACTTTGTGTATACTATTCAGTCTGGAGCAGATGGATATTTGTGGATGGGAACAGGTGAAGGAATAGCCCGCTTCGATGGAACTGAATTTACTAATTACCTTTCGCAAGATAGCAAATTAAGATTTGCTACAAGTAGTTTTTTAAGTAGTGATAATTCGTTGTGGTTTGGCTTTTTCGAAGGTTATGTTGGAAAGTATAATCAAAAAGCAGATTCAGTTAGCCATATAGAAATAGAAGGTTTTACTGGTAAAATTAATGGCATTCTGGAATCCTCTACAAAGCAAATGTATTTCCTAAGTCAAAATGGAGATGTTGCTACTTATAAAGATGGAAATGTACATGTTTACACCTCACCTGACAGAAGTCTGATTTTTTATGATGCAACTATACTATGTAATGATAGTATTTTGGTTGCCAGTAATAAAGGTGTTATTCAGATTAGCCCTACAAATACTATTTATACTTATAAAGTTTTACAACCAGAAGTTTTTAATGTGATAAAAACAGATGAAGCAGGTAAGCTTTGTTGGGTAGGTGGAGCTAATGGAATCTCAGTATTTGATCTGGATACATGGGAGAAAAAAGCTACTGTGCAAATAGAAACTTCAGTGAACGATTTGTTTTTGGGAAATAATAATGAACTATGGGCCGGAACAAATGGGAGTGGAGTATTTCGTTTTTCAGATGCTAAAAAATTATCAACTTCCAAAAACTTTACAGAAGAAAATGGCTTGGCTAGTAATTACATTCAATGTATTAGTACAGACCGAGAGCAAAATATATGGGCTGGAACTACAGGGGCAGGTGTGAGTATATTTACTGGAGATGAATTTTCTCTAGATAATGAAAGCATTACAGCTTCTGGTGTTTTGTCGGTAAAATCTGTTGGCGATTCTGTAATTTGGATAGGTACTAATAATGGCCTTTTAAAAAAGCAAGGTAATTCTACTACAGAATATCTTCTAGGTACTCCAATATCATCACTTAAAGTTGATCTATCTGGAAATTTGTGGATCGGTACACTGGGTAAAGGAATAAGTGTTTTGCGTAAAAATTCGAATGTTCCACAGCCTTTTCAAGTTTTACAAACCAATAATTTAAAGTATATAAATGATATTGAAGTAGATAGAAATGGAACTATCTGGTTTGCCAGCAGGCTACAAGGAATTTTGGTATATAATGAGTCTACAAACTACCAAAAACAATATTCAACATCTAATTCTATCATGCATAACAATATTCATGATCTCTATTGTGATGTAGATAACAAGATTTGGATTGCCAGTTCAGACCCAGGTTTAGGATATATCCAAAATGAACAGTTTACCAAACTAGATGATAAGTTTGCTTTTAATCGCTTTGAAATCAATTGTATAGAAGGTGAAGATAATGGGGTAATCTGGCTGGGAACTCAGGGTGGCGGTTTGTTCCAAATGCAAAATGATAGTTTATTTCAATATGATACAGATGATGAGCTTCTCTCAAATTTTATTTACATGTTGGGTAAAAGTGAATCTGGTGATCTTTGGATTGGTTCTCGTAATGGGTTAAATATTTATAATAAAGAAGCTAAAAGCTTTTTAGAGTTCAGTAATGAGAGGAGTGAATATGCTTCATTTAATATCAATTCAAATGCCTTTTCATTTGATAAAGATCAAGTATTTGTGGGTGTAGAAACTGGTTTGATTACTTATTCTTCTCAAGAAAATACACAAGCAGATATTCAACCACTTGTAAAAATTGAAAGTATAGAAGTTGATGGCAGTAAAAAAAGCATAGATTCTCAGTTAGAGTTGCCTTATGGTAGTTATAGAATGAGAATTAACCTTAAAGGAGTTTATTTTAAGAATCCGGATAAGCTCAGGTATGGATATTATTTGGCTGGTTACGAGCAAGACTGGAATGAAATTTCAGATTTGAATAGTGCTTATTATCCTAAGCTTGAAGATGGTAACTATCAGTTTTTTGTAGAAGCTATTACTGAAGACGGAGTGTTTAGTGAGCCATTGTCTGATCTAAGAATAGTAATACAAAAACCATTTTGGAAGAAGTGGTGGTTTTATGTGATTAGCATATCTGCTATTATAATACTGGTGTATATTGTTTATCAGGTCAGGTTGAGGAATCTTATTAATGCGAATGAGAAACTTGAAAGTACAGTAGCTCTAAAAACACGAGAGCTTTCACAAGAAAAGCAAAAACTGGAAGAGGCTTACAAAAAGCTTTTGGAGTTGGAGAATTTTAAAGAGTCTTTAACCAGTATGATTGTTCATGACCTTAAAAATCC
Source organism: Chondrinema litorale (assembly GCF_026250525.1). Classification (GTDB taxonomy): domain Bacteria; phylum Bacteroidota; class Bacteroidia; order Cytophagales; family Flammeovirgaceae; genus Chondrinema; species Chondrinema litorale. The sequence goes on along the minus strand of NZ_CP111043.1, from coordinate 1,771,676 downwards.
TTTAAACCTTATTATTACTTTGTCTGATAATTTACCTCAAATTCACGAAGCTGGTAGGCAAATGCTTAATATGGTTTTAAATATATTAGATGTAAACCGGTTTGAAGAAACTAAAGTAGGTTTGAGATTGCAGCATGTGAACTTGTTTATGTTGGTAAATCAGGCAATTAATCAAATTAAGCTTTCATTTGATCAGAAGCACATCAAGTTTTATGTGAATGTAGATGAAGGATATGAGATTGATGCGGATGCAGATATGATTGTAAGAGTATTGGTGAATTTTTTATCAAATGCAGTAAAATATTCATCGGCAGGTAGCATAGTAACTGTGGATTCAGAAGAGAGAGAAAATGAAGTTATTGCTATAAGTATCGCTGATACTGGTTATGGTATACCTGCGGAAGAATTACCTTTTATATTTGATAAATTTAGGCAAGCAGCCAATAGACATGAGACCACTATTCGATCTACAGGTTTAGGTTTAACCTTTTGTAAACTGGCTATAGAGGCTCATGGCGGTAATATTTCTGTAGAATCAGAAGTAGGTACAGGCTCAAAATTTACATTTACACTCACTGGTAGACCTGTTGCAGGTATTTTACAACCTCTTTCAAACGAAGAACATGTTGAGTTAAATGGGGATAAAGAGTTTTGTTTTAATCAAAACGAAAAAACTATTTTATCTTCGGTGGTTTCTAGTTTGCAAAATCTTGAGGTTTATGATACAAGTGCCAATCTCGAAATTTTAGAGCAGTTGCCAGAACAGTATAACAAAATACAAGAATGGAAGCAGGAAATGATTAAAGCCGTTTACGCATTTCATGAAGAGAGGTATAAAGTTCTCTTATCATTAGCAGAATGATGTTTTAATATTGAAATATCCATTTTTTAAAAGATACATCAGGCTTTTTCGTTTTCAAACTGATGAATTTTTTGCGTAATCTGGCACAAAGTAAAGCCGCTATTTTTATTCTATTTAATGTCTTAATTGCAGGAATTGGTTTTGTAAACTTTTCATTGTTAGCTCATTATTATTCTCAAGATTTTTTTGGTAATTGGGTAGCATTTATAGCTGGTGCGTCCTTTTTTGAGATGCTTCGTACAGGGCTCATTCAAAGTGCAGTAATTCATTTTAGTACAGATAAATCAGAAAGTATAAAAAATGCCTATCAACATGTAGCTTTCTGGGTGGGTGTAGTAATTTCTTTTGTAGTAAGTGTGTCTGTTTTTACCATAGAAAATTTATTTAGCATTTCATCGACATTTGAGAATGCTAATGCACTTCATCTGTTTTTTGAGTTGTTCCCAGTATTTTATCTGGTGTCTTTTCCAAGGAGCTTTATATTGTGGATATGGCAGGGAGAAAGGCGGTTTTCTAATTATTTTATAATCCAGTTAATCACTTTTGGTCTATTTGGTATCTATCTGTTACTTGAAATTTTCAGGTTTGATTTTAATTTTCAACCTCAAGATATTTACTTATTTACCCATGCATTAGGTAGCATTGTTGGCTTAACCTTTCTAAGAAAATCAATCTTTAAGTTTCAACTCTTCTCAGGTTTAAAAATAAAGGAATTGTGTTCTTTTGGAGGCTATAGTATGGGTACTCAGCTTTTGATCAATTTGCTAAAAACTTCGGATGTATTGATGATCGGATATTTTGCTGGGCCAGTCAGTCTTGCATTATATTCAGTGCCACTAAAATTAACGGAGGTTTATGATTTACTTACTCGTAGTTTAGCTACTAATCTTTACCCACAATTAATATCAGCATATAAAAACAAAAAATATAGTTTGTTTAAGGCTTTTCTTAAGCGAAATATAAAAATGGGTACCATTGTGTTTTTACTTATATCAGTAATAGTAGCTGTATTTGCTAAACAGGCAATCACTCTACTTGGAGGTGAAAAGTTTTCAAATACATTATTGATTATCTATATTTTTTTAATAACCAGACTAGCAGATCCATTTAACAGATTTTGTGGGGTTGCTTTAGAAGCATTGCAGAAACCTATGGCAAATTTTTACAGGTATGGTCTCATGCTGCTTCTAAATGTTGCATTAAATTATTTAGTATTAGTTTCTGGATTATCGCTTGAGTGGGTTGCATTAGTTAATATACTGATATCAATTACTGGAATTGTATCAGGCTATTACTATCTAAAAAAAGTTGGTGTTAATTTGAATACATCTAAGCTGAAAAAATATGAGGAGGAAAGGTCTATATTAAAAAGAGTTGCTTAATTATAGTAGAGGCTTAAATTAAGCAACCATATTTTCAATATTACTTTTCCCTTCAATTGAATTATAAATCTCTTGTACAGTGTTTTGCCAGTTATGTAGGCTTGCAAACTCTTTCCTTTCTTCCATTAATCTGTTATTATCTTCTGCTAATGCATGTTCAATTTTTACAATGAATTCCTCGCTTGAAGAAGCCATGTAAACATGCTCAGAGAAAATATCATTTGCAATAGATTTAGTAGAAACAGTAGCTTTACCAAGAGTTAAATATTCATCTAGCTTTTCAGGATATTTTTCTTTAGCAAGTGTATTTGCTATTTCTGGAATAATACAAACATCTAATTGTTGTAAGTAAGCATTTTTCTGTTTTGTGCTTTCTAAGGGTACAATTGAAAAATTACTATACTTTTCGAGTTGATAAACAGCTGTAGGTAATTCAGCTAATGAGTGCATTAAAACCAAATTCCATTTGGGCCTTTCTATAAGAATCTCCTCAAATATTTTCAAATCTAGATTTGAAGTGGTGTAATCTGCGATACATCCTATAATTGGTAAATTGTTATTTAAGGAAGTTCTTAGGTCAAACGAATTGCTTTCTATTGTATCATCTATATTTATGTCGTTGCCTTGACCAATAAAATAGGTGTTTTCATTAATTGAAGATGCATATTCTTTGTAGTATAACGAATTAGTTACAACGATATCTGCTTTTCTCAGCATTTTAGGCTCATGCTTTGTAAGAATCTGACTTTGAAACTGATCTGTAAATTCACACTGAGAAATGTAGTAGATATATTTCTCTGGTTTTAGTAATTCTTTTAAGTGTAAACCTAATACAGGATTGCGGTCATTAAATATTACGAAATTGTCGAAGCCTAATTCTCTAGTTGCTTTTAGAATTTCTTCTGCGAATCTTCTACTATTAATTCTATTGATAAAATTGAAAGTCCAATTATTAATCGCTAGGTTGAGAGCTTCCTCTTTGTAAGTTGGGTATAACATCCAAAGATTATCTTTCAACTTAATAAGTGGATCAATTTCCTTATTAATAACACTCAGTCTATTTTTAACAGCAGGGTTATTTTTTTGGAAGATACCATTAAACCTATTTATTGGTGCTTGTACATACAATACCCTGTTTTGTTTGGTAAATTCATGTACAATTTTTTTGGTGTTAGTCTCATAGCCATTTATCCAATCTGGATGAGCTAGTACTACAATGTTTTTATGCTTCATACTATTTGCCATTCAACCTAAAAATTGCAAGCAAAACTTTAGTTAGTAATACTAACAAGCTTAATTAAGCCTGTTTTACACTTTTTATATAACTCTGTTGCAAATTCATTTCCAGATAAGAAATTTTCAGGAAGAATTTTTTCAATTGGTAATATGCAAGAGATTAAAGAAAAGTTAAGGGTTTATAGAAGTGATTTTATATGGAGAATGAATAAACCTTAAGGTTAAATGCTTTTGTAAGCTAAAATTTAGGTTAAAATAGTATAAGTCATCATTATTGATGCTTTTATTTTGATGTAATTTATCTTTTGTTTGTCGCTTTTTGAAATGTAAAAGTTTGTTAATTCTTTTTCATTTGGATTATATTTCTACTTGCTGGTACCAATCCTTGATTAGAGAAAACAAATCTTCCTTTTGGAGAAACTAATTGTAATATATCGTCATCACTGTTGAATTTTATTGTAGTACTATCGCTTATCTTATCTCCTTTTCTAACTTTCTCTCCATTTTCGTAGTAAACATTTCCAGTAATATTTGTTACCAGATAAGCATTTTTAGCAGAATTGAACGCTTCTTTTACTTCTTCTTTAGCTTCTTCTATACTTTGTTCGAGTTGTTCACTCACTTTTAACCTCTTGTTATTTTCAGTTTTACTAACCGGTTCTTCTTCTCGAATTACAACAGGAGCAGCTACTGGCTCTTCTAATACTTTAACCTCTTGCATGCTTTCTTCTACAGCATTCAGTTCTTCCTCAGTTTTTTGCTGTGCTTGTAAAGGTGTAAAAGATCGGGACTTGGTTACCTTTTTATCTTCACTTTTAGCAGATGGTTGTTTATCCTCTTCTTTTTTTAGCTGAAGGTCTTCAGTTGCTTTTTTTATTTCTGATTGAACAATTTCAGCTCTTTCTAGCTGAGTTCTTTCCACTCCTTTTTGGAGCTTCTGTATTTCTTGTGTGAGTATTTCTTTTTCAGGTACCATTTCCAAGCTTTGCTCTTCTTGTTCATTCATGGCTAAAAGCTCCTCATACTTTAAGTTAATCACAGAAAGTACATAATAAAGAGAATCCAACTCTTCTTTTGCTGCTTGAATCTCTGCTTGGTTTTTAATAGCTTGTTCTTTGTTTTTAATCGCCTCTTCTTTTTGCTCTTCAGCTAAGTTTTTTAGGTGGAAGGCATATATTCCAAAAACAGCAGTAGTAATTAAAGTAATTATAGAAGCAATTAGATAAATTCTAAGTCGCTTAATTAATTTAGCTTTTCGTCTTTGTTCGGCCTTGCCTACTTCAATACTAGTTTCTATAAAATTTTTCTGTAATGCTGTAGGTTTGGGATTTTTATTTTCTAACTGAGCTCTGTTTAACCAGTTACTGGCTAGTAAACATTCATCTCCTCTTAGTAGTAAGTCTTTAGATTTATCTTTTTCTAACCACTCAAGTGCTTGTTGCCCCCATTTTGTATGTTGTATAATATAAGGTCGATCTGTATCGAGAGTTCTTAAAAGCTCGCCAAATGAGGGGTGGAAATCATTATCTTTAAAGTTAATCCAGTTTACTTTTGCCAAAGCATCGTGGAGAGAACTTTCAGGTTTTTCTAGTAAAATCGTAATTATCCTTTTTCCACATTGAATAGCATGTTCAACTTCACCTGCACAATGCTCAGAAAGTATAGATCTTTCAGAAATAATAAATAGAAAATTGTCTGATGAAGCTATTCCTTTGTAAATCTCTTCCTGAAAATCTGCTGCGGCTGCGGCTATACTTTCCTGATCAAACCAAGTTGTTTTACCACTAAGCTGTAATTCATCATTTAATTTTCTTGCAAAATCACCATCAGTTCTAGAATAAGATATAAATACCTCTGAGTTTAACTGAGCTGTTTTAGCTTTACTTTCTTCTATAAAATCTATATGAACCTGAGTAGGAGCATGCGATTTTCTTTCGCCAGTTTTTAAAAATGAGAGTGCACTTTGTAGGTTATAACCTCTTAGTAAAATACTGGCATTCTTATTTTGTCTTTGCCACTTTAAAGCATGCACGAGTGTAATTTTATGTTGTTCGTAATAGCTTTTATCGTGGTTAAGCTCATTTATTAGGTTGCCAATATCTTTCAGATAATCATTTTCTTTTACATTATCTGTAAAATCGATAAACTGCAAGCCTTTTATTTGTTCTGGAAAATCTTGTTCAGGTATGCTTTCTATGAGCAGGGGAATAATGCGTTTGTTGTATTTTTTAGCATATTCTAACTCTTTTTTGCAATACTCCGACTTAACAGATTTTTTTGAGATGAAATATAAAACATTGTTAGCCTTCTCTATTCCTTCTAAAATGGCTGTTTCAAAATTTTCACCTTTGCGAATATCTCGGTAATGAGCCCAAGAGGTAATTAGGTATCTGGTTAAATATTTTCTAACCTTTTCATGAATATTTTTGTCTTCATCTGCATAAGAGATAAAGGTGTCTGTCATTAGGTTTTCTGCGTTTTTTCGCGATTCGCAGATGTATTCAGAATGTAGCTCTGTAGGCTCACAAGGCAGGTTTTCTATTTGATGAATTTCATTTAGTAACCATGTTTCTGCTTCTAAACGATGTTTGCCAGTTAAAAGAAAGTTTGACGATTTCTGATTATTTTCCCAGTTGAGGGCTTCTATAAGTAAGTTGGAATGGAATTGAGTAAATTCTCTTTTACTTTCAATTACTTCTGCAATTTCCAGAAAAGCTTTTTCAAAATTATCCTCAGCAATTATGGTGTCTTCACTCTCAACTGTTTCTCTGGCATACACCCAATTAAGCTTTGCTATTTCTGGATGGATTTTATCCAGTTCTTTTTCAATATGAAGAATAGGGATTATCCTTTTGTTACACTGAAGTGCATATTCAATTTCTTTTAAACAGTATTGCGATTCGTTGGCATGTGGAGAAATGATGTAAATAAAGTTGTGAGATCTTTCAATTCCTCTGTAAATTCTTTCCTGAAAGTCTTCACCTTTCGGAATATTTACAAAGTCGTACCATGCGTCAAACCCCGCTTCTTCCAGCCTTTCATATAATCTGGATGCGAAATCCTGACTATGTAACCTTCCATAGGAAATAAAAACATCTTTCAGTGTTGACATGGTACAAGTTCAAAAAATGACACCTACAAGTGATACTAATAATTATTAAATAATTGCGGGTATAAATGTAATTCAGCAATTTTAAATTTAATAATTTTCAGTTACGCTATCCTACTAAGTTCAATTGATAAAGTTGAGTAGTATATGTTAACAATTCAAAACCCGACGATTTATTACTTATTGCTATTTTCTTTTCCAATAGCTAGCATTAGAAAGTAAATAAATCCTCCTACTACAAAACCGCAGATAAGAACCATACTAATAATTGAAGAGATGCTCATTTTGAGAAAGTTTTATAGATTAAACGATTGAAAATAACCCCAACAAGTAGTAAAAATACCCATTGTGTAATAATTGATGCATTACTGTATACATCAAATAAATTCCAGTTACCAGCTTCATTAAACCAAGGGTATTGGCTATAACCCTGAGACATCCACCAATATATTAGAAAGATACCTAAAAAGATATTACAGTAAAGGCAGATAGCAAAGTAGCTGTTGTTTACTTTAAAATCTGAATCGATATCTATAAGGTCTTTCTTGAACTTTAATACACCATATTTAACAGCTGCAAAAATGATGAACAGCCCAGAAATAACTAAGCCGATGCCCCAAACCCAGTCTTGGTTATTAAAGAAATCTAGTGAATACGCTGAAGGGAAACCAAGTATAATACAAAAAAGTCCTGCTCTAATACTTGCCTGATGCCTTGTAAGCCCCATGTCACCAATAATTTTTATAAATAATTCTAACATAGGGAGTAGCGAGCTAAATGCAGCCATAAAAAATGCAAGAAAAAATATTACGGCGAGATAATCACCTCCGGTAACTTCTGCAAAAAGTTGAGGTATTACTGTAAAAGTTAAAGACTGATTACCACTTTGTAGAAAAGCAATAGCTGCTTCTTCTGTCTCTGCCAACGCAAAAACAGATGGTAAAATGGCAATACCTGCTAAAATAGAGGCCGTATTATTCCCGAAGCTGCCGACAAATGTGTTTAGTGTTACATCTTCTTTATTTCTTGAATAAGAGGAAATTGTCATTATAAGTCCCCAGCCTGCACCAGTAGACCATGCAGATTGTGAAAGTGCTTCTATCCAGATGGTAGCATTTCCAAATAACTCTGGTTTTATAGAGAACATGTATTCTAGTCCTTTAACACCGTTTTCCATATTGAGAGCCACCACACTGATGATAACTAACAAGACAAATAAAGATGGTATTAATATTCTGTTAGCTTTTTCTAATCCTTTTTGAATGCCTTTATATAGGAGTAAAATACCAAGTATTACAGCAATAACATGGAGGATAATTGTTACAGTATTGGCATTAGAAATATCTGCCCAATAGTTATTTAAAAAGTCAGGTTCTGCTGATAGCTTTTCTGCAAACGAAGTATCAGTATTAAAAAGATTAGTAATACTTAAACCCAGATACTGCAAAGACCAAGCAGTTACTACAGAATAATAAAAAGTGATGCCAAGTGTACAAGCAGCAATAAAAAAGCCCATCCACGTGAAGCCTGAACCAGCAATACCTGCGAATGAGCCTATAACACCTTTTCTAATTTTTTTACCGATAGAAAATTCGGCAAGTAAGATTGGTATTGACCAGAAAATGAGAAAGAATATCCAAAGTATAAGAAAGGTTCCTCCGTACTGTCCGGCTAGTCTAGGAAAGCGCCATAAATTACCTGCGCCGACTGCCATGCCTAATGATGCTAGTATAATTCCCCAGCGATTGCTGAATTCTTCTTTTAATGCCATGAAATAACCGTAAAGTGATATTTCGTGAAGATAACCGCAATATGAACAAAATAAAAAACAATTGGTCCATAAAATGAACCAATTGTTCGATCATGTAAATTATAAACCAACTTCACAGTCTTGTAAAGTTTATCTTAATGCTCTATGAGCAATTTCTTTATTGCCTGCTTTTTTGAAGTAAATATTTTAACCAGATACATTCCTTGAGCCAAATTGCTAGTATCCATTTGGTATACAAAACCTCCTCTAGAACTTGTGAAATTTCTAACTGTAATAGTTTTTCCAGTAAGGTCGGTGATTTGCAATTGGATATGATTATCTGAAAGGTCTGATAATACAAAAGCAACCATCTGATTAGCTGGATTAGGGTAAATGGTTAGATTTTGAGATATATCTTCTTTATCGATACCTGTGGTTGTACTCTGAGATACGGGTATAAAAATATCTGAACCTCCTTCACCTTTGCCTTGCGCATTTCCAGAAGCATCTCTAAAAACCATTGCTAAGCGATATACAGTAGTTCCATCTGCAATGCTGTAATAATCTTTAGGTTGTAGGCTGATTTGCCAAACATCTGCTTCATCATCTACAGCAGTCATTTCACCAATGCCATTGTCTGCTCCCCAATTACCAACTACATTTTCCCATGAGGTACTTGTTTCACTTGCGGTTACAATTCCAGAATGCATATATACTTTTGCTGCTCCTTCTAAACCATTCGTGCCAGCATTATTAGCGAGTTTAGCATCAAAGTAAATGGTAATATTATCATTAATTGTAAATGTGCTAGGATCAGTAGTTACAATCTCTTGATCAGGTTGTACATCGATAAAAATGGTTTTGTCTCCAATATCTTTCCCAGTATTAGTACCTGAGACTTCTCTAAAATACATTCCGATACGATAGATTTGCTCATCTTCAATCTCAAAGTAAGTACTTGGTGTAAATGTGATTTGCCAAAGGTTATCTTCTCCTTCAACTTTAGTCATTTCACCAATACCATCATCTTGATCTGTAGTGCCTTTATAATTGCTTAAATTTTCACTGTCAGTTTCATCTAGCACAATTCCGGCATACATATATACTTTTTCTGCATCTACTAAACCTTCAGTTTCTCCCGCATCAGCAGCTAAAGCATTAAAGGTGATAGTAATTTCCTCATCAGCTTTAAAGGTAGAAGGATCTACAGTAACAATTGGTTGATATGGAGTAGCTAAGCCAGCCTCTGATGCAAATAGGGCAGTATCTGTATAAATGTGGAATTCTCCGGGAGCTAGTGTTATAGTACTGTTTACATCAGAAACCTCCATGCTATCTAAAGCAAAGAAATTGTACCACATACCAGTTTTGCTAAATGCTGGATCGATATCACCTTCTGTGGTTCCAAAGTTTCCTACTATTGTTACATCAAGGGTTTCATGAGTGATGTTGATTTTTCTAAGTTTACCAGTTGGTGTCCAAGAGAAATCACCTTCTTCAAAAGCTGTGTTATAATCTGTAGTTAATTGAATGATGGAACTTACTGCTGCTCTTAGTTTAGATCGCAATGCATCATTGTAATAATCGAGATTGTGAAAATTTCCCCAAGGAATTGGTTTGTTATCAACCCTACAATCGTTACTAATAGTCGTCCAATCGGGGGGGCAGGAGTTAATGGAAAAATCATAACCCATTTCGCCAAATTGCCACAACATCTTTGGGCCAGGAACTGTGTAGAAAAATGCGGAGCCTAATTTAACTCTATCTATTGCTATAGCTTCATTCTGAATGTTATAAGCTCCATTTGAACTTCCTTCATTTAAGTTTTTCACCATAAGTCTTTCTTCATCATGGCTTTCCATGTAACCCACTACACGGTCGTTTTTCCAACCTCTTGTTTCAGCAGATATCCATTCAAAATTCGCATCAGTATTTCCTTTTAAAGCTTCTCCATAATCATGTGCTAGATTGCCCCAAAGCATCATGCCATTTTCATATTCAGCCAATTCCTTTTCTTCTGTATTGTCTGCAAAGTGTTCGAGAATGATATAAGCATCATCATCCACAGACCAGATGTGATCTGCCATTCTTTTTAGTAAAGCAATACGACTGGCATCATAAGCTCCCCAAGCAGCTACATCATTTGGGTTGTTTTGTTGGGTAAATCCTTTTGATAAATCGAATCGGAAACCATCGAAATGAAACTCAGTTAACCAATACTCATTTACATCGTCTATGAAAGTTTGTGTGTAACTGCTCTCGTGGTTAAAATCATAACCTACATTAAAAGGGTGTTTAGCTTCTTGGTTAAACCAAGGATTGTCTGCCGCAGGTCTGTTATTTTCTTCATCCCAATACATTTTAACCATGGCATTTTGCCCAAAAGCATGGTTAAGAACCATATCTAGAATAACTGCAAAACCTTTTTCGTGAGCTGTTTCTATAAAGTTTTTAAGGTCGTTTTTAGAACCATAATATTTATCAGGAGCAAAAAAGTAAGAAGGATTGTAGCCCCAGCTTAGGTTACCCTCATATTCCATAATAGGCATAAGCTCAATGGCATTTACACCAAGGTTGGCGAGGTAATCTAAAGTATCTGCTAAATCTCGATAGCTGTGCGATCCCAAGAAATCTCTCACTAACAACTCATAAATAACCAAGTCTTCTGGAGCAGGTTTGCCACCTGTAATTTCGGTTGCAGTCCAATTATAGTCTTCTTGGTTAGTTTGCAATACAGTAGCTATTCCGTTTTCTGTATTTGTGTAGCTTGGTAAATCTGGATAAGTCTCAGTTGGAATATAAGCATCATTCCAGGGGTCAGCTACTTTGTCGGCATATGGGTCACCAATTTTAATAGTGCCATCAACCCAGTATTGAAAAGCATATTCTTTACCCGGTTCCAAATTAGAAAGTGTTATCCAAAAAGTTTCACCATCTGGTGTAACATTCATTTTATATTTGCTTTCTATTTGCCAGTTATTAAAGTCACCGACTACATACACAAACTCTTTATCTGGAGCAGTAAGTACTAGAGTAGCTTTGGTAGCATCTTCACTATAATTAATACCAGACATAACTCCATCAGGAAGATTAGTAACAGGTGATCCACTTTTTAGAAAGATTTGATAAACTGCTGTATCTGAATAAATCTCACCTTCTATTTCGGCAGAAGCTATTATAGTTATGCTATCTGTTTCGGTTACGGTGTATTCATAATCTATATTATCAGCATCTGTGTTGCTTGCTAGTTCTTGTAGGCTGCCTTCTCCATCTAAATTGGATAAGGTAAAAGTGCTAGCAGTTTGTGAAGCATTGGCTTTAATATTGAAGCTTGAACCATTTTCTAAAAAATAAATACCAGAGACTGGTTCAGAAATAGTTACATAATTACCTGCATCTAAATTGAGAAATATATCTCCATTTGCTGCAACACTACCTCCATCAAAATCTCCGGTGGTGCCTTTTCCTTCAGCACTTCCATCGGCATTTCTAAAGACCATGGCCAGTCTGTAAATTTTATTTTCCTCAGGTACATTATAATAAGAGCGCGCATCAGGGCTCAATGTAATTTGCCATTTGTCGCTTTCTCCATCCACCTTGCTCATTTTTCCTATTCCATCATCTTGTCCCCAGTTGCCTACAACATTTTCCCAAGAAGTACCATTTGGCCCTTCTGTTACTACACCTGAATGCATATATATAGAAGTGGCTCCTGTAAGGGCTCCAGTTCCTTGCGTTGCATCGAAAATAATGGCAATTTCAGTGTCATCTGCTGATGCCGGTTGAGGATTGAGCGTGACGATTTGCCCCATAATTAAATGGGAAGTAAAAAAGATAAGTGTTAGAGATAATGATAGTCTCAGATGAAAGTACATAGTTTATTGAAGTAAGAGTATATGTTTAAGTTTCTACATATATCTGACTTACAATAAGAAATGCCAAGAAGAAAGGGTGTAAATATGACTGCGTAAAGATAGTTTTTTTCTATATACAAAAGAAACCAATTAGACTTATTTAATCTAAAAGCAAAATTTCAAACGGTTGCATAAAGCATTTTTTTAATTCTTAGAAAAATCAGACGATGCCCTTACTATTAATTCTGTATCTAAAATTATTTTTTCGTACTTATTTGGTTCAGGGGTTTCAATCTGTTTTAGGAATAATTCACCAGCGGTTTGACCAATTTTAAAAGCAGGTTGTGCAATACTGCTTAAATGAGGTTCTACCAAAGATGTTATTTTCTGATCGTCGCTAAAACCAATTAAGGCAATATCTTCTGGTACTTTATAACCTGCATTTTTAATAACTTGAAGAGCGCCAATTGCAGCATTGTCGTTCACAGTAAAAATAGCATCGGGTATATCTGGTCTTGCTAATAGTTTCTTCATAGCATCCATACCTGCCTCTTTATTATCTGCTTCCATCATTAGGCTTTCGTCCACTTCAATATTATGGTCTTTAAGAGCTCTTACATAGCCATTAATTCTATTTTTACTAATGATAAGTGTTTCTGGCCCAGCCAAGTGTGCTATTTTTTTATAGCCTTGATCTATTAAATGTTTTACCGCGTCGTATGCGCCTCTTTCATCTTCTACAATTACTTTATGGGCGTCAATATCATCACAAACACGATCGAAAAAGACCAAAGGAATGCCTAAATCTGTAATCTTTTTTAAATGGGAAGTATCTTTTGTGTTTTTAGAAACAGATATCAAAATACCGTCTACTCGGTTATTAATGAGGGTATTTACATTGCTAACTTCTCTTTCGTAAGATTCATTAGATTGGCATATGATAACATTGTATCCAGCCTGATAGGCAACATCCTCAATACCACTAATCGCAGAAGAAAAAAAGAAGTGGATAATTTCAGGTACTATTACTCCAATTGTATATGTTCTTTTACTTCTTAAGCTAAGTGCTATTGAGTTAGGTTGGTAATTTAGTGAGGCAGCTAATTCTACAACAGCTTTTTTTGTGGTTTTACTTATATCAGGATGGTCTTTTAAAGCCCTTGATACCGTTGCCGGAGAGATATTTAGTTGCCGTGCGATATCTTTAATAGTAACCTGACGGCTTTTCATCTTGTTTTTTTGTTATTATAATTTACATGAATTGCTTAAAGTAATAATATTAAGCGAACCTGCTAAATAAATATACAATTTTGTTTTTTGCTTACCTAACAAGTTAATTAATCTTTTTTTTTAATCTTTATACCTATAAAGGGTTGCTTTTCAGAAATGACTTTTTGTTTAATGAATTATTTCATTAATGTCTTATTTACATGTTAAAGCTTAAACAAGATTAATTCTTAACAAAGTTCACATTTATATATCTGTTTAATTATCTCACTATTAAAGTAGTTGGGTATAAAGTGATTTTATTAGCTCGCAATTTAAGGTTAAAAAAATACAAATTGTATTATTTCAATAAATGACATTCCTCTTACTTTTAGTTATTTTATATTTTATTGGTAATAGTATTTTTTCAATTGAATTATTCTTATAAATCTATATTTAGATTTAATATGAAAAATAAATTTTTCGTAATCGATTACGATGACGATTGCATGAAAAATATTTAATAATTGCCTCTTTTTAATTTGTTAAACCCAAATAATCTATATATGATTAGCTTCTAATTTCATATGTTTTAATAATTAGAATGTTCTCTGACTTACCAGAAATGCTAAATAAATTTGATTAGGGAGATTTATTAATATGACTTTTTAGTGATTGTTAAAAACAAAACAATAAAATATTATGAAGTAAATATGAAAATGGAATTATTAATTAACTAAGTTTTGACAGATTACACATTGGAAATTTAAATTGATGAAAATGAAGTATAACTACCAGTTTGTAAAGATCCCTATATCTTTACTTTCTTTATTATTACTGAGCATCAGTATTGCATTTGCTCAAGAGACAACAGTAACAGGAGTAGTTACTGATGGCGAAGATGGATCTCCCCTCCCAGGGGTAAATGTTCTGTTGAAGGGTACTTCAACAGGCGCAATTACCGATTTTGAAGGTAATTATAGTATAAAAGTTTCTGGCGACGAACCGGTTCTTGTTTTCTCATATATTGGCTACTTAAAGCAAGAAGTGCCTGTTGCTAATCAATCTACAATAAATATTGCTATGCCATTAGATGTTCAGTCTTTGGCAGAGGTTGTGGTAGTAGGTTATGGTACTCAAGAAAAGAAAGAGATTACTAGTGCCGTAGTGAGTTTAGAAGCCAAAGATTTTAATCAGGGAAATATTAATAACCCAAGCCAATTGCTTCAGGGTAAAGTTCCTGGTTTGAGTGTTTCTGGTAAAGGGAATGACCCAAATGGCAAACCTGCTATCAGATTAAGAGGTATTTCTACTATTGGTGCTAATACAGAGCCTTTGGTAGTTATAGATGGTGTAATTGGTGCTTCTCTAGACAACGTTGACCCTAATGACATTGAGTCTATAAACGTATTGAAAGATGGTTCTGCAGCAGCGATTTATGGTAGCCGAGGTTCTAGTGGTGTAATCTTGGTAACAACAAAAACGGGTCAAGCTGGTGGTGTAAAAGTGAATTACCATGTATACGGTTCTATGGATACCAGAGCAAGAGACTTAGATATTCTATCAAAAGACGAGTTTCTAGCTTTAGGTGGTAACGATTTAGGTGGAGAAACTGACTGGATTGATGAGCTAACTCGTGATTCATACTCTCAAGTACATAACTTGTCAATTTCTGGTGGTAGTGGATCTACTACTTTCCGTATGGCAGCTAACTATCGTGATATCAACGGAATATTGGAAAAATCTGGCTTTGAGCAGATTAACTTCCGTGCTAACATAAACCATTCTGCTATTAACGATAGGTTAAACCTAACTTTTAACTTTTCTACAACGCAAAGAGAATCTAACTTCTCATTTCCAGA
The DNA here is from genome assembly GCF_026250525.1 of Chondrinema litorale. Taxonomy (GTDB): domain Bacteria; phylum Bacteroidota; class Bacteroidia; order Cytophagales; family Flammeovirgaceae; genus Chondrinema; species Chondrinema litorale. The sequence goes on along the minus strand of NZ_CP111043.1, from coordinate 1,756,415 downwards.
AGCATTGAGATATGGTTTGTTATACAATCCAACTGCACCTATTTTCGATGAAAACGGTTCTTATTTCCAAGTAGTTGTTTTTGATAACTACAACCCAGTAGGAATCATCGAGTTAAACCAAAACTTAGGTAAAACTAAAAAATTCAACTATAATGGTAAGATTGATTTTGAAGTAATTGATGGACTTACACTTACTGGTAACATCGCTCAACAATTAGAAGATGGTATGTTTGGTGAGTATTATCCAGGAACATCTTACTATAGAGGTTTCAACAGAAGTGGTTTAGCAAGAAGAAGAGCAGAAGACAGACAATTTACATTGTTTGAAACTTATGCGACTTACACTAAGCGTTTCGGTAATTTGAATATGACATTATCTGCTGGTTATTCTTATCAGCAAGAAAAGTTCGAAGACTTCTTGGTTGACGTAGGAGGTATTCCTGTGGATGCTGTTGCATTTAATGCATTAGAGTGGGCTAGAGAAATTCGTCAGGCAAACAGATTGACATTAGAAAGTAGTGCTACTCCAAAATCAGAAATTGCAGCACAGTTTGCAAGAGCTAATTTTAGCTGGGACGAAGCGATTTTCTTAAATGCTTCTGTAAGACGTGAAGGCTCAACAAAACTAGGAGAAGATAACAAATACGGTGTTTTCCCTGCGGTAGGTCTTGGTGTTAACTTAAACAGATATCTCGAAATTGCTGCCTTTGATCAGTTAAAAGTAAGAGCTGGTTATGGAGTAACTGGTTCATTACCAAGAGACAATGGCTTATCTAAACCTTCTTATGATGTAAACTATAGCGAAGTTGATGGTTCTTTAGAAGCGAACTTTACACAATCTAGAGCTGCTAATCCAGACCTTAAGTGGGAAGTAAAAAAAGAATTTAACTTTGGAGTTGATATAACTACATCAGACAACAGGTTAACTGCTGCATTAGATGTTTACACCAGAACAATTTCTGATTTCATTCTAGAAAGAAATGTTGACCCTGCTGTATTTGGTGCACCAACCAGATTTGAAAATGCTGGTGAACTAAGCACAAATGGTTTCGAAATATCATTGAATTATAAAGCTATTGAAGGTACCGATTTCTCTTGGAATCCGGGTATAGTGTTATCGCACTATAAATCAACATTAGATAGCTATGTGATCGAGGAGCAAATGATTGCTGAGTTAGGAGCTCCGGGTTTAAATGGAACTAACTTGGTTCGTATAAAAGAAGGAGAAGAAATAGGTCAAATTTGGGGGCCAGTATTTGAAGGCGTTGCTGATGATGGAGCGCCAATTTTAGCTGATGTAAATGGCGATGGAACATTAAAAACAGATCAAGGTAATGCTTTGGCAGAAGATGGTGACTTTGCTTTATTAGGTAATGGTCTTCCTGATTTAGAATTAGGTTTTACTAACCAAATTAGCTACAAAAGATTCGATTTGAATATGTTCTTTAGAGGTGCTTTTGGTCATAGCTTAGTAAATACTTTTAGAAACTTCTATGAGCCAAGAGTTCCAGGTTCAATCAATAGCTACAACAGAATAAATACTGAACTTGCTTTAGATAACCTTACTACTGCGTCTTTCCATTCTTACTATGTAGAAAAAGCAGATTTCTTTAAGCTAGACAACGTAACATTAGGCTACAACTTTAATGTTGGCGATGTAAGTTGGTTATCTTCACTAAATGCTTATGTAAATGTTCAGAATGCATTTGTAATTACAGATTATACAGGTCTTGATCCTGAGCCAGCACTACAAGATTTTGGTTCAGTAGATAACGGAAACAGACCAGATGTAAACCCTAATGTTTTAGCTCCTGGTGTCGACAGACGTAACAATTACTTTACTTCTAGAACTTTCACAGTAGGTGTAAGAGCATCATTCTAAGCAAACTTTAATATGACAATGAAAAACAAAAATATAATCAAAATCCTCATCATGATCTTTGCTATGTTATCATGGCAATCATGTACCGATTTAGAAGAAGAAATATTAGATAACGTAACATCAGTTCCCGAGACCGGCGGTGGCGGCGGTGGCGGCGGCGGCGGCGGTGGCATCAACATTGGTGCTCCATACTCTGTGCTATTTTCAGGAACGGCAAACCACAACTCTTACTTTTCAATACAAGAGGTTTCTACAGACGAAGTTGTTATTCCACAAAGAGGTGCTGACTGGTACGATGGTGGAACATGGTTAAGAGTTCACAGGCATGAGTATACTCCTCAAGAAGACGGTTTTAACAATGCTTGGAATGATACTTACAGAGGTGTTTTTGAGTGTAATACTTTATTACAAGACGCAGACGTACAGGCAGATGCTACCATTACCGCAGAAGTAAAAGTACTTAGAGCATATTTCTACTTTAGACTTTTAGATACTTTCGGTAATGTTAAAATTGTAACTACTCCAGGAGAAGATGCTGCGCAATCGTCAAGAGATGATGTTTTCGATTTTATTGAAAGTGAAATTTTAGATAACATCGACGATCTTTCTATTGGCAACGATGCTTCTACTTATGGTAGAATAAATAGATGGGCTGCTTCAGCACTTTTAGCAAAATTATATCTTAACTCTGAGGTGTACACTGGCACTCCAAGATGGCAAGATGCTATTGATGCAGCAGACGAAGTAATTAACTCTGGTTTGTTTGGTTTATCTCCAAACTACGAAGATGTATTTAGTGCAAACAATACGCAAAATGGTGAGCATATTTGGGTTGTTCCTTTCGATCAGGCAACTGGTACTGGTTTTAACCTTGCTATGATGACTTTGCATTATCCAAGTCAGCTTACATTTAGATTAAGCCAACAGCCTTGGAATGGTTACTGTACTTTGGAAGAATTCTATAACTCTTATGAAGATGGTGATGAAAGAAAAGAGAATAACTTCCTTACTGGTCCTCAGGTTGATGTTAATGGTAATATTGTGGGTGATGTAGGTTTTGAAAATGGTAACAACGGTGGTCCAGCAGATCCAGATGGTTTGCAGATTAATTATACTCCAGAAGTAAATATGTTGGAGCCAAACGCATTACGCCAAGCTGGTGCAAGATTATTTAAATTTACTTTTGCTCTTGAGGCTACAGATAACCTAGACAACGATTATCCAATATTCCGTTTGGGTGATATTCTTTTAACCAAAGCTGAAGCAATCGCTCGCTTAAACGGTGACTGGAACGACACTGAAACTATTATGTTGGTGAACATGCTACGTGAAAGAGCTGATGCTACTTTATACACAGCAGGTGAAATGGATGAAAATGAATTCTTAGCAGAGAGAGGTCGTGAAGTATTTATAGAAGGATGGAGAAGACAAGATTTAATTCGCTTCGGTGCATGGGGTAACGAATGGTGGGAAAAACCTGCTCATAGCAATGCTAACTTGGAGTTATATCCAATTCCTCAAGCTCAGCTTAACGTTGATCCAGCGCTATCTCAAAATCCAGGCTATTGATAATTAGATTGGGCTATATTTCAGGAGGCTGTCTCACTGAGAGCCAGCCTCTCTTTTTTACTAAGAATAACTGAATACTATTAAATTGTAATTAAACATCAAGCAGTACTTTCACCCAAGTATATGAGCAGATTAAATTACATATGGATATTAACATTTTGTGCTATTTCAGCATGTACTTCTCATAGAGAACCCCCACAACCAGATTACCTCTTTAACTTAAAAAGTGAGTCAGAAACAGGTATTCACTTTCTAAATGCATTGAGTTATACCGAATCATTTAATCCCTACACATATAGAAATTTTTACAATGGTGGTGGAGTCGCCATTGGTGATGTGAATAATGATGGACTGCCAGATATCTATTTTACAGGCAATCAGGTAGACAACAAACTCTATTTAAATAAAGGAAATTGGAAGTTTGAAGATATTACAGAAAGTGCAGGAGTAAGCTGCCTAGATGTGTGGTCGTCTGGTGTGAGTATGGTAGATATAAATGGCGATGGCTATTTAGATATTTATGTGTGCAAGTCTGGAAATCCAGAAGGAGAGAATAGATACAACGAGCTTTTTATTAATAATGGCGATCTCACTTTTACAGAGCAGGCAAAAGCTTATGGAATTGATGACAAAGGTCTTTCTACACACGCTGCTTTTTTTGACTATGATAAAGATGGCGATCTCGATTGCTATCTGCTTAATAATTCTTTTAGGTCTGTGGGTGGATATGACTTAAGAAAAGGACAAAGAGAAATTAGAGACAACGAAGGGGGCAACAAACTGTACCGAAACGATGGTGATAAATTTACCGATGTAAGTGAATTTGCCGGAATTTATGGTAGTTCTATCGGTTTTGGTTTAGGCGTAACCATAGGCGATATAAATCGAGATGGATGGCAAGATATCTACGTTTCGAATGACTTTTTTGAAAGAGATTATCTCTATATCAATCAAAAAGATGGCACATTTTCAGAGGAGTTGGAGAGCCAAATGCCAGAAATAAGCCAGAGCTCTATGGGAGCAGATATGGCAGATATCAATAACGATGGCTTTCCAGAGGTTTTTGTGACTGATATGCTACCCGAAGATGATGCCCGAATGAAAACCAAAACCACTTTCGAAAACTGGGATAAATACCAATTAAACTTTCAAAATGGTTACCATAGGCAGTTTACAAGAAATGTTTTGCAGCTAAATAACGGCAACAACACATTTAGCGAAATAGGCAGGTTGGCAAATGTATTTGCTACAGATTGGAGTTGGGGAGCACTCATATTCGATATGGATAACGATGGCTTAAAAGACATTTTTGTTGCTAACGGTATTTACAAAGACCTTACAGATCAAGATTATATTCAGTATTCATCAGACCCTGAAACAGTAAGGAAAATAATGAGCAGAGAGAAAAATGTGATTACAGGTCTGGTTGATATGATGCCATCTAACAAACTGCCTAATTACGCATTTGTAAACTCAGGGAATTTAAAATTTGAAAATAAGGCAGAAGCTTATGGGCTAGGTACTCCAAGTCATTCTAACGGGTCTGCATATGGCGATCTGGATAATGATGGCGATTTGGATTTGGTAATCAACAATATTGAAGCGGCACCTTTTATTTACGAGAATAGCTCAAACAAAAAAGCCAATTTTATTAGTATAGAGCTAAGGGGCTATGCTAAAAACTATTTTGCATTAGGTTCTCAGGTAACAGTTTATGCAGGTGATGATGTCTATTATCAAGAGCTGGCACCTTTTAGAGGATTTGAGTCTAGTGTTGATCCTCGCCTGCATTTTGGGTTGGGTACTCGTACAAAAATAGATTCCATCGTAATTAGCTGGCCAGATAACCAAAGAAGCGTGTTGAAAGAACAGGAAGCAAATCAGTTTCTTATTGTTCGCTACGATAGTATTAAGAAAGAACAACCCATTCAAAAAACATCAAAACCACAATTATTTAAAGAAATTACTGCCGAAGTAAATCTCTCTTTTAAACATACAGAAAATGCTTTTGTAGATTTTGATCGAGACCGTTTGCTTTATCATATGTTATCTGTAGAAGGACCAAAAGCAGCGAAAGCAGATGTAAATGGAGATGGTTTAGAAGATATTTATATAGGAGGAGCCAAAGATATGTCTGGGAGTCTGTTTATTCAGAAAGCAGATGGCACCTTTATGCTCTCAACTCAAGATGTATTCGAAAAAGGAAAGATTTCAGAAGATACCGATTGTGTTTTTTTTGATGCAGATAATGATGGCGATGCAGATTTGTATGTAGCCAGTGGAGGAAATGAGTTTCCATCAACTTCTTCTGCATTAAAAGATCGATTGTATTTTAATGATGGCCAGGGAAACTTTACATTGTCTAACCAGATTTTGCCAGTAGCTCGCTACGAAAACTCATCTTGTGTGCGAGCTGCTGATTTCGATGCAGATGGCGATATTGATTTGGTAGTAGGAATAAGAGCCAAGCCATTTTTATATGGAGTTCCGGTAAATGCCTATCTATTAGAAAATGATGGAAAAGGGAAGTTTACAGATGTTACTCAGCAGATGGCACCAATGCTAGAAGAGAAAGGAATGTTTACGGCTTTTGAGTGGGCAGACCTAGATAATGACAATTTCCCTGAATTAATTCTTGCTGGCGAATGGATGTCGGTCACCATTTTAAAAAACAATGTTGGCAAGTTCACCGACATATCTGAGACTGCAGGCCTTACAAACACATCAGGCTTTTGGAACACCATTGTTGCTGCTGATTTAGATAATGATGGCGACATAGATTTTGTAGCAGGAAATCACGGACTAAATTCTAGAATTAAAGCAAACCAAGATCAGCCTGTTACCATGCATGTGAATGATTTTGACAGCAATGGTACTGTAGAGCAAATTATTTCGGTACCAAATGGATTGGGTACTTATCCTTTAGTGTTAAGGCACGATTTGGTAAAACAGATGCCTGCTTTAAAAAAGAAATATTTAAAGTACGAAAGCTATAAAGAGCAAACTGTATATGATATATTTAGTGAAAGCCAAATGGAAGAAATGAGCCTTTTAAAGGCAAAGGAGTTGAAAAGTGTGGTTTTCATGAATGATGGTAATAACCATTTTACTATAAAAGCGCTACCGATTGAAGCACAGTTTGCACCTGTAAAAAGCATACTTGTGCAAGATGTAGATAGAGATGGAAACAAAGATTTAATTCTTGGTGGTAATTTTTTTAAAGCCAAGCCTGAGGTAGGTATCTATGCTGGCAGTTATGGTAATTTTTTAAAAGGTGATGGAAAAGGCAATTTCAGCGCAGTGCCAGCCAGAGAATCAGGTTTTTCTAGCAAAGGAGAAATTCGAGATTTTATCTTGCTTAATCAGAATGATACTGAAAGGCTTTTTGTTATCAAAAACAATGATAGCGTACAGGTATTTGAAATGACGAATCGAGTAAATTGAAAGTGTAAATTATATAAACTAGCAGAGTAATTATGAGAATTCTAACCAGTATTTTTCTGTGTGCTGTATTATTCAGTTCATGCAGAAGCCACGAATATTACGACAAGTTAGATACAGAACTAGCCAGTGGTGCAAGATACGACAGCCTATTTCTGGATATTAATTTCGGAATGACTCAGAAAGAGTTTTATGCGCATTGCTGGGAACTCAATAAGAAAAGACAAGTGAGCAACGGGAGTAATAATAGCTCGGTTTTATATAAATTGGATGATGAGCTAAAGCACCCTGCCGATATGAATTTTTATCCTGAATTCTATGAGGGAAAGATTGCTAAAATGCCTGTAGTTATTTCTTACAATGCATGGGCACCTTGGAACGAAGAACTAAATGCAGATCACTTGGTTGTAGATGTGTTGGCACTTTTCAAGAAATGGTATGGTGATGATTTTATGACGATTAGTGCAGAAAATAGAGGCACTGCTTATGTGAAAATTGATGGCAACCGCAGGATTTCAATTTACAAAAAAAATGAATCACAAGTAGAAGTACTATTTACCGATTTGTTAATCGAAAAGGAATTAAAAAAGAATATCTAAATTGTGATAAAGCATGTTAGCATATTTCCTCAAGAAACTATCCATATTCATTTTTATATCAGGTTTTCTCACAGTCGCCTGTTCTAAATTTGAAACTCACCAAATTCCCGAAAAAGACAAACTGTTTACATTGCTCCCGGCAGAGCAAACAGGTATCGACTTTATCAATCAACTGGAATTTAATAAGGATTTTAACATCTATACCTACCGTAATTTTTACAATGGTGGGGGAGTAGGTATTGGCGATTTTAATAATGATGGTCTGGTAGATATTTATTTTACCGCCAACATGAAATCTAATAAGCTTTACCTCAACAAAGGAAATTTTCAATTTGAAGATATTACAGAAAAAGCGGGAGTTTCGGGTACAAAAGCTTTTTCTACCGGAGTAAGTGTAGCAGATGTAAATGGTGATGGTTTTTTAGATATATATGTGTGTAACTCTGGAGATATAGAAGGAGACAACAAGCAAAACGAATTGTTCATAAACAATGGCGATCTCACTTTTACAGAAAGTGCTGAAGCCTACGGATTAGCAGATCAGGGTTTTTCTACACATGGAGCTTTCTTCGATTATGACAAAGACGGTGATCTGGATTTTTATCTTCTCAATAATTCTTATCAGGCAATTGGTAGTTTCAATCTAAGAAAAAACGAAAGGCCTAAACGCGATCCAGTTGGTGGCGATAAGCTTTTCAGAAATGATAATAACAAGTTTGTAGATGTAAGCGAAGAAGCTGGTATTTATGGAAGTATTATCGGTTTTGGTTTAGGTGTTACAGTTGGAGATATCGACAAAGATGGGTGGCAAGATATATATGTTTCCAACGATTTTTTTGAGCGAGACTACATCTATATGAATAATGGAGATGGTACTTTCCGAGAAGATTTGGAGAATAAAATGAAAAGTATCAGTGCGGCTTCTATGGGTGCAGATATGGCAGATTTTAATAATGATTCTTATGCCGATATTTTTGTCACAGAGATGCTTCCGGGAACACACGAACGTTTAAAAACAGTAACTACTTTCGAAAGTTGGGATAGATATCAGTTAAGTGTAAAGAATGATTATTACCATCAGTTTACTAGAAACATGTTTCAGTTAAATAATGCTGATGGTACATATAGCGAGATTGGCAGAATGGCTGGTATCGAAGCGACAGATTGGAGTTGGGGTGCATTAATTATTGATTTGGATAACGATGGTTGGAAAGATGTTTATGTTTCTAATGGCATTTTGGGTGACCTTACCAACCAAGATTATATCCAGTTTTTTAGTGATGGCAATATTGTAAAAGAAATTATTACAGGCGGAGTAGTAGATTATCAAAAACTAATCGATGCGATTCCTTCTAATAAGATATCTAACTACGCTTACGCGAATAACAGAGATTATACTTTTACGAATAAAGCAGAAGAATGGGGCTTGGCAACACCGAGTTTCTCTAATGGTTCAGCTTATGCAGATTTAGATAATGATGGCGATCCGGATTTGGTGGTAAATAATGTAAATATGCCGCCTTTTATCTACAGGAATGAAACCAATAAATTCCATCCAGAAAACCATTATATCAAACTAAAACTGGAAGGCGAGGGTAAAAATCCATTTGCAATCGGTGCAAAAGTGACTGTAAAGAACAATACAGGGCAAACCATGTATGTGGAGCAAATGCCTGTAAGAGGTTTTGAGTCTACCGTAGATCACCGACCAAATATAGGAGTTGGCACATCCGAAAAAGTAGATAGTGTAATAGTGGACTGGCCAAATGGTAAATCAACTATTTTAACCGATGTGGTAACTGACCAGTTGCTTACTTTAAAACAGAAAGATGCTGATAATGATAAGTCACAAGGTAAAGTGATAGAGAAAATATTATTCTCTGCGTCTAATACTAGTCATGGTATCGACTTCACTCATAAAGAAAATCCTTTTGTAGACTTTGATCGAGACAGACTCATTTTTCACATGTTGTCAACTGAAGGTCCTAAGATGGCAAAAGCCGATGTAAATGGCGATGGTTTAGAAGATTTTTATATTGGTGGAGCCAAAGATTCTCCCGGAGAGCTATTTATTCAAAAGTCTAATGGACAGTTTGAAAAGTCAAACACAGCAGTATTCGAAGCAGATAAAGGAGCAGAAGATGTAGATGCGATATTTTTTGATGCAGATAATGATGGTGATGCTGATTTGTACGTGGCGAGTGGCGGTAATGAGTTTTCGTCTATTTCATCTTCTTTGTTAGATAGAATTTATTTCAACGATGGGCGAGGCAATTTCACTAGAAATAAATCTGCACTTCCTTTTACTAAATACGAAAGTACTGGTTGTATAACAGCATCAGATTTTGATGGCGATGGCGACCTCGATTTGTTTGTGGGTAATCGCCTTACTCCATTTAATTATGGTGTAAGTGGTAATAGCTATTTGTTGGAGAATGATGGAAAGGGGAAGTTTAAAGATGTAACCAACGATTTTGCACCAACATTTAAAGCGATGGGTATGGTTACTTCGGCAGTCTGGCAAGACATTGATAATGATAATGACGAAGATTTACTGGTAGTAGGAGACTGGATGCCGATTAAAGTTTTTATTAACGAAAATGGTAAATTAACCGAGACGAAAATTCCGGCTTTAGATAAGTCTGAAGGTTGGTGGAATACCATTCAAGCAGGTGATTTTAACGACGATGGTTTGATAGACTTTGTGGTAGGGAACCATGGGTTAAACTCTAGGTTTGAAGCCAGCAAAGACAAGCCACTCAGCATGTATGTAAATGATTTTGATAAGAATGGAACTGCTGAGCAAATTATCAATCAATATTATGCCAATGCTTCTTATCCAATAGTGTTGCGCCACGATTTGGTAATGCAAATGCCACATCTTAAAAAGAAATACCTCAAATACGATAGCTATAAGAACCAGACAATTCACGATATTTTTACTGAACAAGAGCTAAAAGATGCGGTTGTTCAAAATACATACAGACTCGAAAGTGTATTGTTGATGAATAGAGGGAATGGTGATTTCGATTTAGAGCCTTTACCTGCTGAGGTGCAGTTTTCCCCAACTTATGCTTTTCTCACTGGCGATTTTAATAATGATGGTAATCTGGATATTCTTTCAGGTGGAAATCTTTACAATGTAAAACCAGAAGTTGGTCGCTACGATGCTAGCTATGGTTTACTACTCGCAGGCAATGGCGATGGTACATTTGAATCAGTGAGTTCGGCAAAGAGTGGAATTAATTTATCTGGGCAAGTACGCGATTTTGAAATGCTGAATGTAGCAGGAGAAAATATACTTGTAGTAGTTAAAAACGATGCACCTCTTCAGCTTGTAAAAGTTGAATCGCAAGGTATTAGAATTCCTGTGCAATAAGCAAAGTTTATTTTTTAACCGGTTTTAGAACTCAATATGGCAACATCAGTAAACAAGCAGTGGTGGAAAGAAAGTGTGATATATCAGATTTATCCGCGAAGTTTTAATGATAGTAATGGAGATGGTGTTGGTGATTTGCCCGGAATTATTGAAAAGCTAGATTACTTACAGCATCTCGGAATTGATGTAATCTGGTTGTGTCCGTTTTATTCATCACCAAATGACGATAATGGCTATGATATAAGCGATTATTATGGTGTATTAAATGAGTTTGGAACGATTGAAGATGTTGAAAAACTGCTAGAAGAGGCCCAGAAAAGAAACATCAAAATAATTATAGATTTAGTGGTGAACCATAGTTCAGATGAACATCAATGGTTTGTAGAATCTAGAAAATCTAAAGACAACCCTTACAGAGATTATTATATATGGCATCCGCCAGTAGATGGAAAAGCGCCGAACAACTGGGTGTCGTTTTTTAGTGGTAGTGCTTGGCAGCTAGACGAAGCCACTGGTGAATATTATCTACACTTATTCACCAAAAAACAGCCTGATCTTAACTGGGAGAATGACAATCTCAGAAAAGAAATCTATGATATGATGCATTTCTGGCTGCAAAAAGGTGTGGCAGGTTTTAGAATGGATGTAATTCCGTTGATATCTAAAAAGCCCAACTTGCCTTCTTTTCCTGCCGGTTTTGATGGAAACTTCCCAGAGTTTTATGCGAGTGGACCAAGAGTGCATGAGTTTTTAAAAGAGATGAACAGAGAAGTGCTGTCTAAATATGATATTATGACAGTTGGCGAGGGAATAGGTGTAAAGCAAGAAGAGGTGAATGCTTATGTTGGGCAAAGTAGTAATGAGTTAAATATGGTTTTCCATTTTGGACATATGTTTTTAGATCGCCAGACCGATGATATGTTGGAGTGGAAGCAATGGTCACTTGTGGAATTTAAAGAGGTGTTTGAGAAATGGGAGAAAGCATTAGGCAACGAAGGTTGGGGAAGTCTTTTTTTGGGCAATCACGATTTTCCGAGAATAGTATCTCGCTTTGGTAATGATGAAGCATATAGAGTAGAATCAGCTAAGTTGATAGGTACTTTGTTGTTTACCCTCAAAGGCACGCCATACATTTATCAGGGAGATGAGATAGGAATGACCAATGTGGCCTACGAAAGTATGGATGATTATAATGATGTTCAGACTTTAAATGCGTTTAAAGAATTTCTAGCAAATGGAGGCTCTGCCGAGGTATTTCTACCTAAAGCACATTTATCTAGCAGAGATAACGCCCGCACACCTGTACAGTGGGATAATAGCAATCAAGCTGGTTTCACAACTGGAACTCCGTGGCTAAAAGTGAATCCAAACTATAAAGAGATTAATGTTGCTCAAGCTGTTGAAGATGAAAATTCAATTTTTAATTATTACAGAAAGCTCATTCAATTAAGAAAGCGACATGAAGTTTTGGTGTATGGTGATACTGATATAATAGATAAACCCAATACTAAAATCTACGCTTATACTAGAACTTTAGAAGATAAGCAGGTTTTTGTAGTTTTAAATTTCAGTGCTGAAAATACAGAATTTCAACTGCCTCAAAACCTAGCAGTAAAAGTAGAAGCAGATAAAGTAATGTTAAGTAACTATCCGGTAGTGCCACATACAGGTAAAGAAAATCTCAGTCTAAAACCTTATGAAGGTAGAGTTTATCTGCTTTTTTGAATGAATAATTCAGAAAATTAAAAACTGGCTTAATAGCTCTTTTATCCATATTTCCACAGATTCCTTTTGAAATCTGCCATTGAATTTATATCCTTGAGTAGCAACACTATTCACTACCTACTCAATTACATCAATCAGATTATCTATCAAATTCAATGGCTGAACTTCAGGATTCTTCCTCCTCTCCAAAACTTAAACAAACTTTAGGGCCACTCATGTTATGGGGGCTAGGTGTAGGTTATGTAATCTCAGGTATGTACTTCGGTTGGAACATCGGGCTCGAAAAAGGAGGTACACTTGGGCTAGCAATCGCTACATTTTTTATCATCATCATGTATGTAACTTTCACCTTTAGTTATACAGAGTTGGCTTGTGCCATTCCTAAGGCTGGTGGTGCTTTTGATTATGCCGATAGAGGTTTAGGGAAGAATATGGGATTTATCGCTGGAATTGCCCAGATTGTTGAGTTTGTGTTTGCACCTCCTGCCATTGCTTTGGCTATTGGAGCTTATTTTCATTTGTCCTTCCCGCAGTTTGATACCATTGCAATAGCCATAGTCGCTTATCTTATATTTACTGGACTCAATATTTATGGTGTAAAAGCTGCCGCCTCATTTGAGTTAATTATTACAATTTTGGCTGTCGGTGAATTACTGCTTTTTACAGGAGCTACCATGCCTGAGTTTCAGTTTGAAAACCTAAAGCAAAATGCTTTGCCCAATGGTGTTGAAGGGATTTTTGCTGCTATTCCATTTGCGATTTGGTTTTTCTTAGCAATAGAAGGTGTAGCCAACGTAGCCGAAGAAACTATTAATCCACAAAGGAATGTGTTGATTGGTTTTGGGTCTGCGATTCTCACCTTAGTCGTTTTATGTTTGCTTACATTTTCTTCTTCAGTTGGCGTAGCTGGTTGGGAAGCCATCGTATTTCCTGTAGGAAGCGAAACTGCTTCAGACTCACCGTTGCCATTGGCATTAGGCAGAGTTGTGGGTGAAAATGCTTTCCTATATGAACTGTTGATCACCATCGGACTTTTTGGTTTAATTGCTTCATTCCACGGAATTATCTTGGCTGCTGGTCGAGCTACTTTTGAGTTTGGTAGAGTAGGTTACGCACCAAGATTTTTAGGTAAGGTTCAGAAAAAATTTAGGACTCCTGCAAATGCTTTAATTATCAATATGGTGGTGGGAATTATTGCTTTATTAACTGGTAAAACTGGTGAAATTATTACCATAGCTTGTTTTGGAGCATTAAGCTTATACATCATTTCTATGATTACATTCTTCTCTTTGAGAAAGAAAGAACCCGATATGCCTCGCCCATTTAAAGTACCCATGTATCCTGTTTTTCCAGCTTTGGCATTAACTATTGCAGTAGTCGCCCTCATAGCAATGACAGTTTACAACCTAATGCTCGGTGCGATTTACTTCGGTTTTGTATCAGCATCTTTTATTGCTTTTAAGATGTTTTATAAAGAAGAGGCAAAGGTGGTTTAAGGGGGGAGTTAGAATAAACTCCCTACTCAACAAAAGTCCTACTTAGCGGATACTCGTATACTTCTAGGTCGTGGGCTTCTAATACTGCGAGAAGTACAACAATGAGTTCGTAAACTGCCAGTAGGATTAAACCAAAAATACCAACCCATACCAAGAGCAAAACAAAAGAAATGGTAAAGTAAATACTCATGGTAATTTGAAAATTGAGTGCTGCTTTGGCATGAACTTCAATTTCGGGGAATTCTTTTACCTTGTTTTTTAAAATATAATATGGCCCTAACATGTTGGCATAAGGAATAATTAAACCTAACAAACCACTGCCATGGCATATCATAGCCCATTTTACTAATTCCTCGTCTTCGGATGTAATTTTTCTCATATAAATAAAACAATGAAGGGAATTGCTTAATTCAGGAAGTAAACTAGTATTACTTCCTGAATCTCTGATGGGCTAAAATAATCAAAAAAAGATATGTGCTTAGATAAATTTACTTGCTGAGTAAATAACCAATTTTTAATCTGGCATTAAATGAGATGGGTTCTATATCTGTAAATGTTGTGATATCTGATTGGAAAAAAACACTGCCATCACTTTCTGGTTCTTTTAACCTTAAATTTTGTAAACCTGCTCCAAAGCTCCATTCCAATATTAACCTTTCAGATTTTAATAAAAATCGCTGTCTGCCCCATCGTAAATGGAAATCTATAATTCTCCTGTGAAAAGTGCCTTGTTCTATTCGAAAGTAATCCGTATAGCTGATGTCGTAAGTGATTTTATACCAATCTCCATGATAGCCTGCGTCTAAAGAGAAAAAGTCTCTGAGCTTTTTATTATGATTATAATGGTAGTATAGTTTAAACTCAGCTCTTGATTTAAAGCCAATGTAACGATCAAAAGCTGCTTCTTCGTTAAAGTTTTCGGGAGCTAATATAGGTCCGGCTTCTAGGAGTACACCAAAGTATTCATTAATAAATCTTTCACCTGATATTAAAAATGCAGGATAGTTATCTGTAAAATTTACTAGTTCTAAAGAAGCTACCCAACCCGGTTTTACTTTGAGTGAATCAACATGTATTTGTGCTTTTGCTGAAATATGAACATAGCAAAAACATAGTAGTATAATGATTCTTTTAATAGTAAAATGCTGTAAAGACATGGACTAATAAGTAATTGGTAACACACTAAGTAATTCTAATTTTTCACCTATTTGATATTGATAAATGCCATCATCGCCAGTTACAATAAGCAAGTCATTTCTTACAATTACATCATTAGCAGAATGAGCGGTATAAACAGTGTCTTGTATGGGTATTGTTGGATCATCAATAGAGAATTGTACTAAACCAAAGTCTCCATCGCATACATACAATTTATTATTTCCACCAATACCTAAACCTCTAGGGTTGTTCATAAAAATGCTATTTACTTGAAATGGCTCTGCATAATTGCTTACATCTACTACCTCCAATACATTGATATTAATAGGACTTGCACAACTAACTCCTTCTCTTAAAGTGACATACGCATAATTACTACTTACCACTACTGGGTCGCAACCTGTAAAGTGAGTATATGTTGATAAGTGTTGAGGTTGAGCAGGATTATCTAGGTTATAGATATACATAGCGTTATTAGCCCCAATAAAAAGATGGTTGTTGTATGGGAAAATAGTTTCTATACCTACACCAATTTCAACTTTGCTTAAAGCTAATGGAGCTGATAGATTACTAATTTGTACTGGGATTAAGCTTGTGTTGTCTACCACATATAGATAGTCGTTTAAAATGGTAAATCTGGCTAATGAGCCTCCTTGGCTTATATTTCCTCCAGAATCAAAAGAAGGACTCATATCAGAAGATGAATCTTCTTCGCAACTGAATAAAAGGGAGAGAGAGAAAAATATAAATGGTAATAGCTTTTTCATTATCTGTAGCATTTAGGGTTTTCAACATTTCCGGGAATCCAATCTATTACAATGCCTTTGTTAGGGTCTGGGCACTCAAAATACACATTGGTAAATGGAGGGACGGAGCTATACTCAATCATGTCTTCGATTCTTTCTAAGATTTGTAATTCTCCATTTGTTTCCACAGTGAAAGCCACTATATCACTATAATTATCGGCATAAATAACTCCGTCTTTTACAGCAACATCGTTATTACCGGGTACTTCTACGAAAAAAAGATTTTGGGGTAATTTTGGGTTTGAATTATCAATTACATGAAAGCCTTCATTTTTAATATTTACGATGAGGTAATTGTTATAAGTAAATATTTTAGCGGGGTTTTCAATTGCTTTTGCAGGCGCTTTTTGGATCTTTAAGTAATCTTGATCATTTGCATAAACTGGAATATAAGTTAAAGCATCTGCATTTGGTCTTGTGCCCCCAAAAGGTTCGTCGCCTTCTACACAAGAGAGCATAGAAGCGAATACGAAAAAATAACAAATTTTTTTGATCATGAGATGGTAGCTTGAATTTGAAAAGTACTATTTAAAGTACGGAAGCATTCTTAAGGCTGCTGCAAAGGCATAAAAAAAGCCCTTTCGTAATGAAAGAGCTTTTAATTTTATATTATTTATAAATTTTAGGCTTTGTTCTGTTCTTTGATTTTATTTAGTGCAGAACCTGCTCTAAACCAATCAATTTGACCTTCATTGTAAGTGTGATTTGTAACAACCACATCTTTTGAACCATCAGCATGAACGAATTCCAAAGTTAATGGCTTATTAGGAGCAAAATCAGTAAGGTCTAAGAAGTTGATTGTATCAGCCTCTTGGATTTTATCGTAATCAGCTTCATTAGCGAAAGTTAATGCTAACATACCTTGTTTCTTAAGGTTAGTTTCGTGAATACGAGCAAATGATTTTACTAATACAGCTCTTACACCTAAATGGCGTGGTTGCATTGCAGCATGCTCTCTAGAGGAACCTTCACCATAGTTGTGGTCTCCAACTACAATGGTAGGGATGCCCGCAGCTTTGTATGAACGTTGTACATCAGGTACACCACCAAGTTCTCCGGTTAATTGATTTTTAACTTTATCTGTTTCGCCATTGTAAGCATTTACAGCACCAGTTAAAGTGTTGTTAGAAATATTGTCTAGATGACCTCTATATCTTAACCATGGGCCAGCCATAGAGATGTGGTCAGTAGTGCATTTTCCTTGAGCTTTAATTAACAACTTAGCACCAGTGATGTTTTTACCATCCCAAGGGTTAAACCCTTCTAAAAGTTGCAAACGCTTAGATTCTGGATTTACTTTAACTTCAACACCTGAGCCATCTTCTGCTGGAGAAATATAACCTGGATCTTCAACATCAAATCCTTTTGGAGGAAGTTCCCATCCTGTTGGTGGGTCAAGTTTTACTTCTTCTCCTTTATCATTAGTTAAAGTATCAGTCATTGGATTGAACCCTAACTTACCTGAAATTGCAATTGCAGCAACCATCTCTGGTGATGTAACAAATGCATGAGTATTAGGGTTACCATCTGCTCTTTTTGCAAAGTTTCTGTTAAAAGAGTGAACGATTGTATTTTTTTCTTTTTTGTCTGCGCCAGCTCTATCCCACTGTCCGATACAAGGGCCGCAAGCATTGGTAAATACTTTAGTGCCTAATTTTTCGAAAGTGTCGATAAACCCATCACGCTCAATAGTAAATCTTACTTGCTCAGAACCTGGGTTAATACCGAATTCTGCTGCTGGTTTTAAACCTTTATTTAATGCTTGTTCAGCGATAGAGGCAGCTCTTGATATATCCTCATAAGAAGAATTAGTACAAGAACCAATAAGTCCCCATTCTACTTTTTCTGGCCAACCGTTTTCTTGTGCTTTAGCGCTCATTTCAGAAATTGGAGTAGCAAGGTCTGGAGTAAATGGACCATTTACGTGTGGCTCTAAAGTAGAAAGATCAATTTCGATTACTTGATCGAAGTATTGCTCAGGATTAGCATAAACTTCAGCATCACCAGTTAAATTTTCTTTTACACCATTTGCTAAGTCTGCAACCTCATCACGACCAGTAGCTCTTAAGTAACGCTCCATAGAGTCGTCGTAACCGAAAGTAGAAGTTGTAGCACCGATCTCAGCACCCATATTACAAATGGTACCTTTACCAGTACAAGACATGCTTTCTGCACCTTCGCCGAAGTATTCTACAATAGCACCAGTACCACCTTTTACAGTAAGGATACCAGCTACTTTTAATATTACATCTTTTGGAGCAGTCCAACCGTTCATTTTGCCGGTTAACTTCACACCAATTAATTTAGGAAATTTAAGTTCCCAAGCCATACCTGCCATCACATCAACAGCATCTGCTCCACCAACACCTACAGCAACCATTCCTAGACCGCCAGCATTTACAGTGTGAGAATCGGTACCGATCATCATACCACCTGGGAATGCATAGTTTTCTAAAACTACTTGGTGAATAATACCAGCTCCCGGTTTCCAAAACCCGATACCATATTTGTTAGAAACTGATTCCAAAAAATTAAATACTTCATTAGATGTATTGATAGCATTCTGAAGGTCAGCTGCAGCTCCTATTTTGGCTTGGATTAGGTGATCACAATGTACGGTAGTTGGTACAGCTACTTTGTCTTTACCTGCTTGCATGAATTGCAAAAGTGCCATTTGGGCTGTTGCATCTTGGCATGCAATTCTATCTGGAGCAAAGTTTACATACGATTTACCTCTTTCGTATGCTTCCGTTGCATCTCCATCATACAGGTGTGAATACAAAATTTTCTCAGAAAGAGTTAGAGGTTTTCCTACTGTCTTTCTAGCTGCTGCAATTCTATCGCCCATTTGGGAATAGACTGCCTTAATCATATCAATATCAAATGCCATATTGTATTTTAATTATATTGGTTGGTAAAAGAGTTTAAAAAAGCTTTGCAAAACTAAGAAATATACCGATTCAATGTGAACTTAAGTAATATTTCTAGCTATATATTTTTAGCGAATTTTATTCAAAATATCATATTTCCGCTGATAAGCCTTAAATATATAACACCTATTTGACTGAGCAGTTTAATTATTCAATAAAAAATACTAATTAATCTATAATTAAAATTAATGTTTTCTATATTTCAGTCAATTAATAAAATTATTTGTGGGTATTATAAGAATAAGTTTTGTTTTTTTACGCTTTAAATTTTAACCACATAGTCCTATTAAAATTTAAAAAAACAAGTATCTATTCTATTTTTTAATCGTATTTAAAGCAATTCAATGTAATGATAATATGGATATTATAATTTTTAAATTTTCCGTAATATTTTTACAAATTATCATTTAAAGGAGCATATATTCTGGTAATTTTTTTAATGTCAAAAGACTAAATGGGGGACACATTAACTTACGTTTTATTTGTTGTAGGTTTCGTATTGCTGATAAAAGGAGCGGACTATTTGGTGGACGGTTCATCTTCAATTGCAAAGAAATTTAATATATCAGATTTTATTGTTGGGATGACGATTGTATCGTTTGGTACTTCCATGCCCGAGCTGATAGTAAACATATTAGCAAGTGTAAATGGTAGTTCTGAGCTAGCTATCGGAAATATTATAGGAAGTAATATTGCTAATATTCTCCTCATATTGGGTATCTCTTCGGTAATTTGTCCATTACCTCTACATAGAAATACTGTTTTAAGTGAAATCCCATTTTCACTAACTAGTGCACTTCTAGTTGGATTTCTAGCTAATGCAGCCTTGTTTGATAGTAAAGAGAATCTAACCATTAGCCGACCGGATGGTATCATCCTTTTATTCTTTTTCGCACTCTTTCTAGCTTATATTTTTAGAATGGGAAAAGAAAGTCAGTCACCATTAGTAGAGGCTGATCACGAAATAGTGATTATGCCGATGCATAAATCTATTTTAATGATTGCAGGTGGTTGCTTTGCTTTATTTTTAGGCGGAAAATGGGTGGTAGATGGTGCTGTTAAACTTGCAGAGCACTTTGGCTTTTCACAAACATTTATTGGTCTTACGATTGTGGCTATAGGTACATCCTTACCAGAGCTTGTTACATCTGCAATCGCTGCCAGAAAGAAAAATACAGATATAGCTGTAGGTAATGTAATTGGTTCTAATATTCTTAACCTCCTTTGGATATTAGGTATAAGTTCTATCACGATGCCACTACCATTTGACATTACTACCAATACAGATATTGTAGTATTGATTTTTGCTAGTAGTCTTCTGCTTTTGGCAATGGCAACGGGAACAAAAAATGCCATAGACCGTTGGGATGGAATAGCCTTTGTCTTTATCTATATTGCTTATATAGTATTTTTGGTGTACAGAGGTTAAAAACTATCAATTAAAACAGTCTTGCTTTCAGGTTTTGGATGATAAAGCCTGATTTTTTTGCTGTTAGGCTAAAAATTAAATCCTCTCTTTTGTTAATAGTCTTATTTTTGTGAAACCTTAAAATTATCAAAAATCAAACATTAAGGGCTAAAATCTGTAAGTATTTGTAATATATCATCAATAACAAAACCGATTGGTTTTATAATTTAATGTCGGTTCAGAAAGCTTACTAAATGATATTAATTTTATCTGAAACTATGAAAAAAGTATTGAATACAAGATATCTGTTCGGTTTACTATTTTTTCTAACCAGTTATCAAACCTTTGCTCAGCAGGATATTCCTGTAGAAGAACTTGAAGAGTACAAAGTGCAAACTCGAGACCTAGTAGGCTTCTTGCAGTTCACTATGAATACCCTTGGTGACCCAACTACAAATGCTAAAGAAAAGGATATTATAATAAATCAAAGTTATATTAAGATTTTTAGGGATGATAAAGTGCAGGTGGAAGATGACCTAGACGAAAATCGTGATGTAGTATCTAACAAAGATGTACAGGCTTATTTAAAAGACATAGATTTCTTTTTTAAGCAAGTACAATTTGAGTTTAATATTTCGGATGTTGAGCATCAAGTAAATGACAATGGACAGGTATATTTTAAAGTAACTGCCAATAGAAACTTACAAGGTATTACAATAGATAATGATACCGTAAACGTAAATAAGCCAAGATATATAGAAGTTAATCTTGATAGAGAAAATAGAGATTTACGCATAGTAAGTATGTATACTACGCGTCTTAGTGAAGAAGAAGAGCTTACAACTTGGTGGAACAATTTAACACTTGAATGGCAAGCAAC
Organism: Chondrinema litorale; assembly: GCF_026250525.1. GTDB lineage: Bacteria > Bacteroidota > Bacteroidia > Cytophagales > Flammeovirgaceae > Chondrinema > Chondrinema litorale. Next base: position 1,735,142 of record NZ_CP111043.1, on the reverse strand, counting down.
ATTTAGAAGACAACTACAGATTGTTGAAGATACTTTGAGCTTTGAGCAAATTAGGGTAGCTGTAAACATGGAAGATCTTGATATTTCTAATAACGAATTGGTAGCTGACCTTTCTGCACTAAGCAAGTTAACCAAGCTTCGTAAACTCAATATTTCTAATACAAACGTAGTAGATCTAGTTCCACTGAGAAACCTTACCCGTTTAGAAGTATTACAGTGTTCTCATACTTTAGTAAATGATTTAAGTCCATTAAAGTATTGCACAAATCTTAAAGAGCTTTATTGCGATGGTACTTTGGTGTCTGATATAATGCCATTAGCTAATTTTAGCAAGTTGGAGAAGTTATATGCTTTTACCACACCAATTAATGACCTGAAAGCTTTGTCAGGTTTGCAACAATTAAAAGATTTAAGAATCTACGATACGCCAGTATCTAATCTTACTCCTTTAGCTAATCTAAAAAATCTGGAAATTCTGAGATGTTCTTATACTCAGGTATCTGATCTATTACCAATTGCCGGCTTAAAGAGTTTGGAGAGGTTACATATAGAATATACTAAAGTAACCAGCTTAGATGCATTGCAGAATATCGCAACATTAAAGCAATTGTATAGTGATGGCAATGAGATAAAAAGTTTAGAGCCATTAAATGGTTTACCAAATTTAGAGAAAGTTTATTGTGATAACACACTAATTACCAGAGAAGAGGCAGCTAAATTTATGTCTAAAAATAGAAATACGCTGGTAATTTATGAGTCTGAGCAGCTAAGCAATTGGTGGATAACGATTAGTCCAGCTTGGAAAGAAGTGTTTGCTTCTTATGTTGAATTGGATGAGTCTCCGTCTAAAGAGCAGTTGCAAACTGTCGCAAACTTAGCTAATGTAGATATTTCTGGTAAAAAAGACATAAACTCATTAGAGCCTTTAAAAGAGTTATTGCACTTAAAAGAAATCAACTGCCAAAATACAACAGTTTCTTCATTGAGTCCTTTAAGTGATTTGATAGATGTAGAAGTAATTAACTGTGCTGGTACCATGTTGCCTGCAAATGGTCTAGAAGCAGTAAAATCTCTGTCTAACCTAAAAACACTAGATTTTAGCAATACACTTGTAAGCAATATTCCATTTGGTAACTATACTTCTTTAGAAAAAGTAGTTGCAGATAAAACAGGTATTACTTCTTTAAATGCTTTAAACAAATTAGGAAACTTAAGAATGGTTTATTGTGATAACACGCAAATTAAGCCTGAAAAAGTAAGAGAGTTTGCTTCTGAAAATAAGAATGTATTGGTGATTTACCGTACAGAAAAACTGAAAGGCTGGTGGAAATTACTAGATGAAGATTGGAAATCTATTCTGAGTAAGCAAATTGCGCTAGAAGGCTCTCCAGATAGAGAGCAGTTACATCAAATAACTAGTCTTAAAGTATTGGATATACCAGAAGGTACTAGAATTAACAGTTTAAATCCGCTTTCAGATTTTACTAGTTTAGAAGAGCTAAGATTCTCTAATACCGCAGTTAGTAGTTTAAATGCTATTAGTGGATTGAAAACACTTAAAATTTTAGAATGCCCTAAAAACCCGATCTACGAGCTTGATCCTCTTTCAGGATTAATTAACCTGGAATACATCAATTTTGAAAATACTCCAGTGAAAAAGCTTGATCCATTGGAAAACCTAAAGCAATTGGGAGTAGTAAAATGTTCTGCTACACAAATTAAAAAGCTAAATGCTTTAGAAGAATTACCAAATCTAAAAAGGTTAGAATGTTACAATACCAATGTATCTAATGGTAAAGCAAGGCGTTTCAAAGAAGATTTTCCGCAAGTAGATGTGGTTTATTATTAATGAATGATAGAAGCTAAAAACAAAGGGCTAGTCAATTGTTTTGACTAGCCCTTTGTTTTTACACAAGAATATTACTTATGAAAATGATGCTTCGTAAGCTTCGTTGTCAAGTAATGTATCTAAAGAAGCTCCATCAGCTATTTTTATTTTTATCATCCATCCTTTTCCATAAGGATCTGAGTTTACCAATTCTGGTTCTGCATCTAGTGCTTCATTAAATTCTAAAACTTCGCCTTTTATTGGCATAAATAAGTCAGAAACAGTTTTAACTGCTTCAACAGAGCCAAAAACATCTCCTTCTTCCACTTCGTCACCAACAGTATTGATATCTACATAAACAATGTCTCCTAATTCTTTTTGAGCAAATTCGGTAATACCAATAAATGCCTCATCACCATCAATTTTTATCCACTCGTGATCTTTAGTGTATTTTAATTCTTTAGGGAAACTCATTTTTATAAAGTTAAAATGTGATAAAGGTTCAAATATAAATTTTTATTACATAAAGCTTCAAGCCTTTTTATCAGGATCTCAACTTTACTTTAAATTATGTTGTTATAAATAGTACTAGCAATAAAAAAAGTAAAGATGTATAGGAATATTTGCAAATTCTTAAGAATAAGTTCATAACTAAACATGATATTTGCACAACAATATACCAGCGTACATCGTAAAAAACATTCCAGCTATTAGAATATTATTGAATATCAATTTATTATGAGACTTGTTAAATACATCTTTTTCAAATTTGTGTTTTTTCTTTCACCAGTACTTTTCTCAGGTTACAACCCTGATTTATCAAAAGAACAGAAAAAAAGGCTATATCTTAAAGAATTATTTTACAGAAAGATTCGCCAAAAAAAGTTAGAAAACATCTAATTTAATGCATCCTGTCAGATCTGGGTTCAAGGTTCTCTATAATTGCTTTTTCTTCTTTAAGTAACTCTTGCCAGCGTTTGTCTACTTCTTCTCTTGGTAAATAATTTCTAGCCAGAGTAATGAAATTAGTATAATGTCCAGCTTCTGAAACCATTAGTTCGTAATAGAACTCTTTTAGATTTTCATCTTCCAGGTTTTGCCAGAGTAATTTAAATCGCTCACAACTTCTAGCCTCAATAAGTGCACTCATTAAAAGCTTCTCAACGAGTTGCTGCTCTCTACTTCCTCCTTTTTTAATTTTTTGTGCAAGTTGATTAACGTATTCATCCTTTCTCATTTTACCCAAAGAAATTCCCCTCTTCCTCATCTCTTTTAAAACTCTCTCGAAATGATCCCATTCTTCAGCTACAACAGGTGTAAGCATTTCTACAAGCTCATCCTTTTCAGGATATTGAACAATTAATGAAATACAGGTTGACGCTGCTTTTTGTTCGCAATAAGCGTGGTCTATAAGAATATCTTCAATGTTTTTTTCAGCGATGTTTACCCATCTTGGATCTGTGGGTAATTTGAGATGTAACATCATAACAACTACAAATTAATTTAATCTAATAATTGTAACAGTCTGTAAATTATTCTGCAATGTAAAAATATATCAGGAAAGACTCAGTAACAATTTTTTGAAAATTCAGGGTAAACAACTAGCTTAAAGTATCATTAAACAACCTTAAATTATGCAATATTCGAAACCAATGCTTAGAGAAGATGCCCTAGAAGGAAAAGTTATTTTAGTAACTGGTGGTGGTTCAGGTTTGGGAAAATCTATGAGTAAATATTTTTTAGAATTAGGAGCTAAAGTAGTAATTGCCAGCCGCAAAATGGAAAAACTCGAAGCTGCTGCCAAAGAACTTACAGAAGCAACAGGAGGAGAAGTATTACCAGTACAATGTGATGTGAGAAAATATAATGAGGTAGAAGCAACCTTAGCTACAGCGAAAGAGAAGTTTGGTAAAATAGATGTCTTACTTAACAACGCAGCAGGAAACTTTATAAGCCCCACCGAAAGACTCAGTCACAAAGCATTTGATACTATTATAGGTATTGTATTACAAGGTACATATAACTTTACTTTGGCTTTGGGTAAAGACTGGATAGAAGCCAAACAAGCCGGAACCATTTTGAATATTGTAACGACTTACTCATGGACAGGTTCTGCTTATGTAGCTCCATCAGCCGCAGCAAAAGCGGGTGTATTGGCACTTACACGCTCTTTAGCTGTAGAATGGGCAAAATATGGAATTAGATCAAATGCAATTGCTCCGGGGCCATTTCCAACCAAAGGAGCTTGGGATAGGTTGTTTCCTGAAAATTTGAGAGAAAAATTCGATTTTAAAAAGAAAGTGCCATTGGGCAGAGTTGGCGACCATCAGGAGTTAGCCAACTTGGCCGCATACTTGGTTTCTGATTTTTCATCTTATGTAAATGGTGAAGTAATAACTATCGATGGAGGTGAATGGTTAAAAGGGGCAGGAGAGTTTAATTTCTTAGATTTTATTCAGCCAGAGATGTGGGATCAGATAGAGAAAATGGTAAGAGGAGCAAAGTAATTGAATTATAAAGCGATTAATTTTTTCAGTTTACCAGATTTATAGCAATAGTATTAATTGTGAAATCCTTTTTAAATATAGTTAAGTAATTGATTTTCTTGATTTTACGAAGTATTGTCACCCTTTTTGAAATGCAAACGTTCCCGTTGTTTTTGAAATAGTTTAATGTTCCTTATACTTCATTTTAGTATAATAGGGGTGTTTTTTCTAATAAAGAAATAATTAACATACCTACATATTTTTAAATAATATCATTATGGAATTGAGATATGCCGCGAATCCTCGCGATGCAAAACTTTACACAACACAACGATTAAGAGAAGATTTTTTAATTGAATCAGTATTTGTAGACGATCAACTTACTGGGGTTTATTCTTTGTATGATCGTATGGTTACAATAGGAGCGAAACCTATTACAAAATCACTTGAATTACCAGCATTCGAATCTGTTACTAAGGCTGATTATTTTTTGGAAAGAAGAGAGCTCGGTATTATCAACATCGGTGGAAAAGGTTCAGTAACTGTTGATGGAGAAGTATTTGAATTAGCGAATAAAGACTGCTTATATGTAGGAAAAGGAAATAAGAACTTAGTATTTAGCAGTGATGATGCTTCTACTCCCGCTGAATTTTTTGTAAGTTCAACTCCTGCACATGCATCTTATCCAACTACTAAAGCTGTACAAGCTGAGGCTAACCCTGTAGAATTAGGAACTGCTGAGACTAGTAATGAAAGAACCATTTATCAATATATTCACGAAAATGGCATTAAGAGTTGCCAATTGGTAATGGGCTTTACTGAGCTTAAAAGAGGTAGTATTTGGAATACATTCCCTCCACATACGCATAACAGAAGAATGGAAGTTTATCTATACTTCGACCTTCCTGAAAATCAAATTGTAATGCATTTTATGGGTGAGCCTACAGAAACCAGACATTTGGTTATGAAAAATAAGCAAGCAGTTATTTCACCTGAATGGTCTATTCACTCTGGTGCAGGAACTTCAGCTTATAGTTTTATCTGGGTAATGGGTGGTGAAAATCAGGCATTTACTGATATGGATCCGGCTGGCACAGATGTATTATTATAATATTTTGAACTTTTAAATAAGTAAATAATCATGGATTTTTTTGATTTAAAAGGGAAGACTGCACTGGTTACAGGGTGTAAAAGAGGTATTGGAAAAGCAATGGCTATAGGTTTAGCTCAAGCAGGCGCTGATATAATTGGTGTTTCAGCTTCTCTAGAGCTAACTGGTAGTGATGTAGAGAAAGAAGTAACAGAATTAGGAAGAAGCTTTAAAGCATATCAATGCGATTTTTCTAAAAGAGAAAAGTTATATGAATTTATTGAGCTCTTAAAGCAAGAAAATGAAACTCCAGATATTCTTGTAAATAATGCTGGTACAATTATGAGAAAGCCAGCAGCAGAACACCCAGACGATTATTGGGATACTGTAATTGAAGTAAACCTCAATGCTCAGTTTGTTCTTAGTAGAGAAGTTGGTAAAGAAATGGTAAGTCGTGGAAGCGGAAAAATTATTTTCACAGCCTCGTTACTTACTTTTCAGGGAGGTATTACCGTACCAGGTTATGCAGCTAGTAAAGGTGGAGTAGGCCAGTTAACAATGGCTTTATCAAACGAATGGGCATCTAAAGGTGTAAATGTAAATGCAATTGCGCCAGGTTATATCGCTACGGATAATACTTCTGCATTAAGAGCAGATGAAACCAGAAACGATGCAATTCTAGCTAGAATTCCAGCAGGTAGATGGGGTAAACCAGAAGATTTAGTTGGAGCAACAGTCTTTCTATCTTCTAAAGCATCTGATTATGTAAATGGAATTGTTTTAACTGTTGATGGAGGTTGGATGGGGAGATAAGATAATTAGTTAAGCCATAGGTTAATAATACTGGCACCTTCAATTTTATAACCTGTCAGTATCTCTTTTTCATTATAAACTATGGTGTATCCCTCATTTGGAACATTCCATAAATCACCTCTTAAGAAACTACTTACACCAGTAGGGATATGATTACTATAGAGTCTGCCTGGCAAACCATGTTCAAGCTGGGCAGACTCTGTTGTTATATTTTTATCAGGGTTGATATCTTTTGGTAGTGGTTCAAGTTCTTTTACAATACTTTTCCAGTCTTCATCTAACTTTTCGGGTAAAAAGCCAGGGGAGAGAATTACAGAAGCATCTTTGTTATTCTTGCTATATGCTTCTGGATACCAAGCATCATTACTAATTAATATCTTAGTTTTTCCGATAGGTAAATCAAATACTGGGATATTTTCAAAACTGCCACTTTTAATAAAATCTTGTTCTTTTTTAAAAGGGCATGCCTTTCTTATAATGTGTGGGTAAGCAGTTCCATCTGGCTTATATAAAAGAGAAATATTGAAGAGGTCGCCTTTATTACTATTCAATTTTCCATCTTTAACATTTGGATTTCGGATAATTATACTTCCTGGAATTACGTAAACATTGTATTTATTAGCCATCGATGAAAAGACAAAGTTAAAAACATGAGCCATTTTGTCAGATTTCATGGAAAATAAAGCATATTGTTTTTTATTAGGAATATCAGGGGCATTGAGATATTCTGGAATAAAGTTTATCAAATTACTCCAAATAGCAAGTTCACAGGCTTTAGAAATATTGCTTGCCTTTAACACAGATTTTTTTTCATTTTCTGCAATTAAACCTGTACCAAGGTGCTCTGGCAAGATAACAACAGTGTTTTCATTAAAAAAGCCTTCTACCTGTGCTTTGGCAAAATAACTATCTATTTTATTATAAAAGTTTTCGAGATTAGCATAATCTGCAGTGAACATAAAAGGCTGTATAGAAACAATATTGCCTTTGCTATTATCGGCTTGCCCAAACTCAGATATTTCCCGAAGTTTTAATGAGGTTTCTTTTAGGGTAGGGTTTCTGTCAAAATTACTCCACCAGAAATAAATGGTCGTTATAAATAAAAATAAAGCAAGAACATATCTGTACTTTTTCATATAGGAAAGCTTATACAAGCCTGTTGATTAGTTTTTTATAGAAAACTTTTACAACCAAATATAACGAACATCAATCTAATTACGAATGATACAACTTGTTATAAACAAAATAAGCAGACCCTTTTAGGTCTGCTTATAGATAGATTACCAATAAACTACTCTGATTTAATTTAATCTTACTCGTTGAAAGAGATCACTTTCTCGAATGATTTTGCTCCTGATTCAATCTTAAAAGTATAGCTACCTTTAGTGATTTTGTCAAGGTTGAATTTTTTACCGTAGTCTTTGCTTTTGCTTTCTTCGTCGAAGTGAACTAGAGCTCCTTCTTCGTCATAGATGCTAACAGATACGGCTTCTTTTAAGCGATTTGCTAAACGTACTTCAACTTTACCATCGCGTAGTCTAATGTCAGGAGTGATAGCAACAGATTCTTTTTCGTTTGCTACAGTGATTCTACCTTGAGAATCGATATCGAACTTTTGCGATACTTCAGCGTTTCCGCTTATAATATAGAAAGTGTACTCACCAGAATTTAATCTTGAAAAATTAAACATTTCCATGTACACGTCTTTTTCATTTACATACTTGGTGTATACCTGAGCGTTATCTGCATTTTTGATGATAACACGCATATCGGTACTTTTTAAGTTGCGAACAGTAAGCAATAACTTGCTATTATCTGTTTGTGGCTTTAGAGTTAGCGAAAGTTCGTCTGCAATATCGTTTGCGTAAACAGCTGCATTTAATGATCCGATCATTAATAATGCCGATAAAATTGCTTTTCTAATTAGCCTCATAGCTGAAAAATTTTAAATTGTTTGAAAATGATTTCAATGCAAACATAACCGCTTATGCGATTTTTTGTGTAAATTTAATGTTAATTATATGTTAATGTAAAGTTAAATAAATATATATAAATTAACTTAATGTTAAATAGTGATAGTGCTTAATAATTGATTTTTTTTATAAAAAAGCTGTTTTTGTTGAATATTTAAAATTTAAAACGTTTTAAATTATGATATTATTAAAATAAACCAATTTAATTAATAAATCAGTATTAATTAAAAATTACCAAAACATATATTCGCATAAACAAATATAAAAACTTTTTTTAGCGAATTTGCCAGCGAAAATTCACTTTTATGAAAAAACAATTAAAAAGACATGGAATATTTTCAAGATTATATGAAAAGCAATGTGTGCTTTGGTTGTGGAATTGAAAATGAAGAGGGTTTACAGATAAAAAGTTATTGGGAAGATAACCTGAGTATTTGTAAATGGCAACCAGAAGAAAAGTATCATGGCTGGGCAAATTTATTAAATGGAGGTATTATAGCTACATTAATAGATTGTCACTGTATGTGTACAGCAATGGCTGCAGCATATAAATATGAAGAGAGGGGTTTAGATAGTTTACCAGAGTATCGTTATGCAACAGGAACAATTACAGTTAAGTACCTTAAACCAACTAGTTGTGAAAAAGAAGTACTGTTAAAAGCAAAAGTACTTGAGCTAAAAAATAAAAAGGTTGTAATGCAGTGTGATGTTTTTTCAGAAGGGGAGAAAACAGCAGAAGCAGAAGTAATAGCTATTAAAGTATATAATAGTGCAGAAGACCAATCAAAAAATCCATTTAAATAATGGCTTAGTGTATAAGAGTTATATTAAATCTTCTGATTTGTCTAATATATCCCAAGTATGGTCAGCTAACATTTTAACAGTTGCAATATATTTTTCAAAAGGTTTTGATCTGCCCCATTCATTAGGGCCAATTAATGATAGAACATCTTTTTCCTGATTTTTTTGATATAAGTAATATACTTCACCAATGAGGGGATCGAATGGAATATCAGCAAGATATATTCTTTCAGAGACTTGTACTCTTGATTTAATAGCATTGGCTTGTTCAGCAAGTAAGCGCATTTGCTCATACAATTGTTGCATCTGTAAATCTGTTTGTTGATGCATTGCTTTTACTGAACGGCCTTTAATTTTACCTTTATCTTCTGGTTTTATTACTGCACTACCATTGTTATGTGCATAAGGTAATACACCAGGGTTTTCTGTTGCACTATCTTTTAGTTTTTCAAAATCAATTTGATTTAGATCTACTGCTTTTCCTTTTTGATGCTTTGCTTTATCTTTTTCCATATACAGTTTTCTCTTCTGTTAAAGAAATTAGATCAGAAATTAAGTTGCTACTGCAAATTAACAACACAGGCTGCCTTTTAAAAAAGCAGCCTGCGAAATTTTTATTTTGTTATTGCATCAATCCGAACGTCTGTCATGTAATCAGGAATAGGTAAACCAAAGTGTTCAAGAAAACTTGGAACGATGGCTGTTGTTGAAACTCCATGAACACGACTATTTTTTACTGATGTATCCTGTGGGTCATATACAATAAAACAACCCTCAGGTATATGGTAAGCGGTTCCATCAGACTCGTCGTCGATTTGTTCATTCGCTAATCCGGCAGCAGACAATGCAACGGGCACATTTTTAAAAGAGAAAGTTTGTTCCTCTAGATTTCTGTGTCCGAAATTAATCGAGAAGAAATTATCTTTATTTCTAAAAATAATTGGCTTACCTGCTATATAAACTTCTCTTAAATCAGCATTTAACTTTTGAGCTTTTTTATCATCAAAAACTGAAAAGTTATACTGTGGGTGCATGGCTGGTTTAATTTCCCAGTCATTATGGTTAAGATTAAAGGTATTTAAAAATTTGGTAATGTCTTTACAGTATAGCTCAGTGCTCAACTGCTCTGCTTTAGTAGCTTCTTGCCCCATACTGCTGCTAACTACAATTTTGTATTCTGGATTTTTGTTAGCAAACTGAACCAACTTCTCAAAGAAGTTATTGAAATGATTCATTGCATAATCAATCTCACCAGAAAATCTATTTTTCCATTCATTACTTAAGTTGTATGTATCGTAATGATCTGGAAAAGTAGCTGCCCAATAGCGGTGCATTGTAGATGCTACATGGTTTGAGAAAAATGTTGAAAAAGAAGGCTTTTTAGTACCAACTAGTTTTAAATAAATATCAAAAGCCAGTACAGATTGAAATACCCTTCTTCTGTTCTTTTTCCAGTTCTCTCTTCTTTCTGCGAGTAATTGTCCGGCTACGCTTGCTAAAGTTTTTGGCTGAATACCTAAAGAAGGTAAGCTTACAGCTAAAGCAGATGCAGCCTTCATGTCGATTCCAGTATCTACATTTCTGCCAGATTTTCTAGACATAGCCAGATTGAATCTCTGGAAAGGCTCTATTTTTTTTGGATGAGAGTTACTGTCTCCAGCAAATGGGTCTGGAATAAAAAAAGAATAATTTTGATAGTTAGTAGGCATAGGAAAGGTATGCATAGAAGAAAATACCCCCGGTTGCTTTCCTGCATCTGCCAATATTTTCCAAATTGGTGGATATTTTTCATCTACAGAACTTAAGTTTTCACCAAAGTCATGTATTTTATGCTCACTGTTAGTTACACCTCTGTGTACAGTTGGCCATGTTTTCCACGGAGAAAGTTCTCCCTCATCTTCTGCTACAGTTTCTACCTGTGCACATTTTGGAAGTACCTTAGCAAGAGTTGATGTTGGATATTTTTGGCAAAAATGATCAATAACAGTGTAAGGAACTTCATTTAGCTCAAGAAAAATAAACTTTCTCATAGATTACGTGATTGGTATTTGTTTCAAAATTCTCTTTTAAGTAATTGCCAATAAGGTTTGTTTTAGGTTAAAAAATTTTAGCAACGAAAAAGTACTACTTTGAGAATTAATATCAGGATATCAACGAAAAAGCTTGAGTTTATGTAAGTAAAGCAGAGATTTTTTTTAGAATTAATTCAAATAATCGATAACTGCCAATAACCAGTCTGGTTTAAAAAAGAATAATACGAGTGGAAATACCATGACTGATAAGAATAATTGTTGTTTTTTATTCAATAAAAATGGTACTGATGTAATTGGTGGAGTTTTAAAAAATGAAAAGTAGGGCATTTTTAAGTAATAATATAATGCGATAAGCACATTAAAAATACCTACAGTGAAGAGTGTAATCATTAAAGAATTGCCAGACTGTACTTGTTCCCACAGAGTAGAAAAAATGAGCAACTTTGCTGTAAAACCTGCTGTAATTGGTAGACCTGTCAAAGAGATCATCGTAATCAATATCAAAATAGCAGGGAATATTTGTGCTTTGGCACTTCCTTTCATTAAAGATATCTGATCTGATCCAAATTTTTGTTCAAGAAAATATACCCAGCTAAATGCGGCAAAGTTCATGAATAGGAAGATAGAAACATAAAATTGTAGGCTTGCCATGCTTCCATTAGAAATGCCAAAAATAGGAATGAGTATGAAACCTGTATGCGCAATGGAAGAATAAGCTAGCAGCCTTTTACTACTAGTTTGCCACACAGCAGAAAGGTTACCAAATAAGATACTAAGCATGGCAACTGCAGCAACCAAATAGTTTAGAATACTTTCGTTAGAAACAGCAAGTCCAGATTTTTCCCATAACACACAAAAAATAAATATTGCACCAGCTTTAGGAGCAATTGAAAGGAATGCCACAAATGGTGTTGGTGCAGCTTCATATACATCTGGTGCCCAGCCTTGAAAAGGAAATGCAGCAAGCTTAAATAGTAAGCCTATAAATAATAGACCACAAGCTAATAATCCAATTTCAGTTCCTGCAAGTTGAGTAATACTTCCGATTGTTTCAAATTGTAAGCTATTGGTAAAAGCATAAATTAGAGAAATTCCATAGAGCATAAATGCTGTAGAAAATGCGCCAAAAAGCAAATACTTCATACTTCCTTCAACACTTCGCTTGTCATAATTAAAGTATGTAAGCATATAAGAACTAAAAGAAACGATTTCTATAGAGAGGTAGAGCATTAAAAAGTTGGCTGCCATACTCATAAAGTGAAGTCCGAGTAATAAAAATAATAGTAAGCTCAGGTATTCTCCACTTCTTATATTGTTATTCCTTTTACCAAAAAAGCTGAGAGAGATTGAAAATATTGCTGAAAAAGTAAATACAAACTTAAAAAAAACAGTCTGTGAATACATTTCTAGGTTTCCTAAAATTAGTTTGCCAGTTTCTTTAGGTTGTATATAGAGTAAGTATAAGTGGATAATTAATCCAACAATAGATAATACAGTATTAAAAAATTGTTTTTTATCTTGACTAAAGATACTGAAAAGCAATACAACAGTTGCCAGTGTTAGCAGCCATAATTCAGGTATTAGTTTTCCTGCACTAAGTAAAATATCGTTGACTTGTTCCTTCATCTTTACTTCAGATCAATTGTTTGCCTGAAAAATGATTTCTAGGTTCTGTTTTCCAGTTTCTTGTATAAAATCGACAAAGTAAGCTACACTTGGTTCAAACAAATCGAGGAGTAATTTGGGGAATATACCAAGTATTAAACTGATTACAGCAAGTGGAATAAGCATTGCTAATTCTCGACTAGTTACATCAGAAAAGATTTTACTTTCATTTCGGCTCCAAAAATTACCAAGAAACATTCTTTGCAAAGTCCATAAGTAATAAGCAGCACCTAAAATTAATCCCAGTGTTGCTGTAATGGCCATCCATGCAGGTAAAAGGTTGTTTACTTCATGCGATTGGAATGCTCCTAAGAATACAAATAGTTCTGCAATAAAGCCAGAAAAGCCCGGTAAGCCTAATGAAGCAAAAAATGCAATAGTTACCAATGCAGAATAAATAGGCATTTTGCTACTTATTCCTTTGTAATGTTCAATTTCAAGGTCTTTTGTTCTGTAGTACAAAACTCCGGCTACGAGAAATAGCATCCCTGAGATAATGCCATGGCTAAACATTTGATAAATAGCTCCATTTACTCCCTCTGCAGTAAGTGAGGCAATGCCTAATAATACAAAGCCCATATGTGAGATAGAGGAATAGGCAATCATCTTTTTTAAGTTATGAGTACCAAGTGCAACAAAAGCCGCATAAACAATTGCTATTACGCCACCGAGCCCGAGCCACCAAGCAAAATGAATTGCTCCTTCAGGGAAAATACTGTACGGAATTCTTAGAATACCATATCCACCAATTTTTAATAATATACCTGCCAATACTACTGATATACATGTTGGAGCTTCAACGTGAGCATCGGGAAGCCAAGTGTGAACAGGCACTGCAGGAAGTTTTATGGCTAAACCTATAACTAATAATAAGAAAGCGATAAGTCTGGCATTTTCTCCAAAAAAAGAATTTAGATTGCCTTTAAAAAATACACTATTAGGTATGTAGTTTTTAGCATCCATCATGGAGATCATATCAAAAGTTCTTACATAATCTTCTGATGAAAGTGTGCCATTTAACAACATCTCTTGTACTTGTATTCTCTGCGAATCAGTTACTTCTTGTATGTTTTGAGCTAGTCCAGTTTTAACGGCAGTTGCTGTAGGATCAATTACAGAAGTGTATAAGCCGATCATTACAATTAAAATTAAAACTGAGCCAGCTAGTGTGTAGATGAAAAACTTAATTGAAGCGTATTCTCTTCTCACTCCACCCCAAATGCCAATTAAGAAATACATTGGAAGCAGCATAAACTCAAAAAAGAGATAAAACAGGAAGAAGTCTAATGCTAAGAAGCAACCGTTAATACTGGTGTTTAGTAATAAGAAAAGTGCATGAAAACCTTTGGTTTTGGTTTTTATTTCGAATGCCGAAATGGCTGCAATAAATAGTATAATAGAGGATAACAGCATCATACTGCTGTTTAAGCCATCCATTCCTACAAAATAATTTATCGAAAAGTTACCAAATGCTCCCATCGATATTTGGAGCCAAGGGTGTTTTTCAATAAGTTGAAATTGATTTTCAACGTTGACTCCTGTTTGTATAATATCACCACCTTGTAATATAATACTACAAGCAATTAGTAATTGAATTCCAGTTACTACCAGACTTATCCAAGGATAAGCTTTTTTTAAATTGCTTGGTAACAAAAGCACCATTACAAGTGCTACCAGCGGTGAAAAAATGAGTATGGTAAGTATATTTTCACTCATTAATTTATATATATTGAGTTATTACTAATTTTATTAAGAATGAATCCTTAAAATTTAAAAATGAAGAATAGCGCAATGAGCAAAGTAGTAACCAATGCTGCCGAAATATAAGATTGCACTTTTCCTCCTTGTATCTTTCTGCTAAAGTTTCCTGTTTTTCCAGTAAGCCAAACCAGTGTTTTAACAAAACCGTCAATAATTATTCTATCTATCCAGGCAATTACATGTGCGATGACTACCTGAGTAATAGCGAAATTGTCAATAGTTTTATCAATCCATTTTTTATCAAAATAGGCTAGTGTACTTGCAGTTTTTATCAAAATATTTTTCAATTCCGGATCAAAAAGCTTGTCTAGATACCAAAAATTATATGATAACTTATAGAATACATTTTCGGTTGAAAACAGTCTGGAAATATTGATGCTTTCTTTTTGATACACGAGCCATGCTACTCCAATACCACTTAGAGAGAGAATTGTTGAGATAGCCACTACCAATAAATGATTTTCACTTTCTGAATGCATTGCCCCTAAAATATGCATGAGCCAACTGCTTTCTGCATTAAAAGGATTTAAGGTGAATATCAAAAACAAAGACATACCTGCTAATAGAGCAAGAGGTAGTTTGATTTTGAAAGTGTTTTCTTGTATGTGTTTCCAAACTTGAGTATTTCCTTTCCATCCATCTTTACCTCCAAATACTTTAATTAATTGTCTGCCAGTATAGAATGAGGTAATTACTGCAGTAAGAAATCCTAAAAAAGGAATGATAAAAAGTAAAGAGTTCTGTTTTTGAAGAGAGAAATGGAGCATACCTGTCAGTATGGCATCTTTAGAAAGAAACCCTGAAAATAGTGGAATGCCAGCCAGTGCAAAGCCACACAATGTGAATGTAATGGCAGTAAAAGGTAATTTCTTGTAAAGTCCACCCATTAGATTCATATCTTGGGCATCAAAATCTTGATGGCTAGCATGTGCAGCATGATGTAATGCGTGAATTACTGCTCCGGCAGCTAAGAATAAACCTGCTTTAAAAAAAGCATGAGTGAATAGGTGGAACATAGCACTTTCGGTTGCTCCAACTCCAATGGCACTTACCATGTATCCTAGTTGAGAGATAGTAGAAAATGCCAGTACTTTTTTTATATCAGTTTGTGTTAAAGCAGTAAATGCAGCAGCGAACGCTGTAATAATACCAGTAAAAGCTATAATTAAATTAACTTCAGGTGTGAATAAAAACGAAGTGCGGAAGAGCATATAAACACCTGCTGCTACCATTGTTGCTGCATGGATTAATGCAGAGACTGGGGTAGGACCTTCCATTGCATCTGGCAACCAAGAAGAAAGAGGCAATTGTGCTGATTTACCAACTGCGCCACAAAAAATTCCGAATCCGGCTATAAATAGAATTGTACTATGCTCAGCAGAAATATTTCCTGTTTGAAAGCTTTGAGCAATTAATTGTAAATCTGATGTGGAGAATAATACAAATAAAGACAGTAATCCACATAAAAAGCCTGCATCTCCAATTCTATTTAATAAAAATGCTTTTTTAGAAGCTCTTTGGGCTGATTTTTTCTGATGCCAGAATCCAATAAGAAGATACGATGATAGGCCAACTAACTCCCAGAAAATATAAATAATAAGTAGGTTGGAAGTGAGAATAATACCCAACATAGAAAAGGTAAATAAGCTTAAGAAAGCAAAATACCTGCTATAAGCTTCATCTTCTTTCATGTATTCTTGTGAGAATAACTGGACAAGTGTAGATACAAAACAAACAGTGACAAGCATTAATGCTGCTGTTTGATCAATAAATAATCTTATATTATAAGAATGTCCTTTTATTTCAAACCATTGAAAAACTACCTCTATATTTTGATTAGTAGTAAAAATTTGAATTACTATATATAATGAGACGCAAGCAGAAATAAATGTGAATAAAGTAGAAAACAAACCAGAGAATTTTCTTCCTGTTGTTTTAGAGAAAAACATAAGGAAAATAAAAGCAATGAGGGGAAAAGCTGCTATTAGAATAGCTGTTAATCCAAGTGGTTCATGTATAGTTTCTACTGCTTCCAATTGTGTTTATCGGATATTGTCTCAAAATTCTTGGCGAAAATACGAATTAATTATTGATTGCCTATTTATCTCCTAGTTCGTGAATTTCATCTGGTTCGGCGGTTTGATAAAATTGATAAACCTTTAAAATAATTGCTAGAGCAACTGCTGCTTCTGCTGCGGCAACTACTATTACAAATAAGGTAAAAACCTGTCCGTGTTGAGTTTTGGGGTACAATTGGTTAAATCCAACCAGATTTAAATTTGCTGCATTCAACATAAGCTCGATACCAATTAATATAATGATGGCATTTTTTTTAATTAGTACGACAGTTACTCCACACGAAAATAAAATCAGGCTTACCGCCAGAAAAACTACAGGTGAAAACATGATTACATCAATAAAAATTTTCAGCCGGCTAAGATAATGAAATTCAATGACCCACCTTAAAATGTATCGCTTTATTTATCATAAGAGAGAATAAATAATTCAATCAGGTAAAGTTCGTTGTCTTACAGATTTAGCGATTTTTAGTTTTTGAAGTATTATAAATTTCTCATGTTAGATTTTATTTCTTTTGTTTGGTCGACAGATCCTGGAATACTTGAGCTAGGTAGTTTTTTTACTTTGCATTGGTCTGTTTTGGTAGTTGGTTTGGGATTGTTCTTAGCATTTGAGCTATTTTACAGAACTTTATCTAAGGAGAGCTTTCCTAAGAAAAAATCTGAACTTCTTTTTGGAGCAGGGCTTTTAATAAGTCTTATTGGAGCAAAAATATGTGCTACTATTTTTAAAGGTAGTAGTAATATAGATAACTTAACAGAAATTGAGTTTTCTCTATCTGGTGGAATTTTATTTCTACTTGCTTTTTGTATTTTTCTTACAAAAAAATCTCCTAGAACTCAATTATTAAATTTACTGGATACAGCTGTTTTCTCATTACTTCTTTTTTTAACTTTTCAGCAGGCAAGTTTATTTCTAGAACCAGGTAATTGGGGAAAACAAACCGAAAGCAAATTTGGAGTGGTTTTTACTAATGAAGCTGAGAGTATCTTAGCAGGTGTCTTTGATAAAATAGATACAGTTCAAATAAAAAAAATAGAAAATATAGCTGATGTAGGGCAAGTTCCTGTAAGTATAAATATCGATTTTATTGATGAACTTAAAGATCAACAAGAAGCTGAAACCTTTTTAAATAAAGATTTTAAGAAGAGCATTGTATTTTATGAAGTCTTTAACCAACATGTGCGAGTTGATTCTGTTAAACCTCTTGAGTTTTCGATTAATAAAGTAGAAAATCAAAAATTACAGGCAGAAGTTAAAGCAATTGGTATTTTAAGGCATCCAACAATGCTTTATAAAGCTCTATTTATATTAATAGTTTTTACTGCTTTAATTTATTACAGAAATAAATTACCCAAAGGAATGGCAGCAGGTTTAGGTATATTGTTATTACTATTAGGGTTAACTACACTAAATTTTTTATTTGCTAATAAGTTTTCTTGGGATGTAGTATCAGAAAATAGCCTTTCGCTAATTTTATTTTCAGCTAGTGCTTTTTATCTAGTCAAATTGCCTGAGCTTTCAGTTTCTAAATCTTCTTAGACTAAATTACTCTTAAAACTTAAGGATTATTTCTTTAAATGAATGATCAAGTGTCTCTTGATTAATACATCTAATATCTTCTACTGAATTAGATTCAAGATCTATACACACCTCAAATAAAGCCTCTTTATAGTTATAGTATACTATTCTAAATGCTTCGTTTTCGTTTGACGAAACTTGATTAGCATTCTGAATAAATGTTTTTTTGATATTGAGTGGAAGTACGTTGAAATTAATATTGTTCATTTTAGCTCCTATGTTTGTTTTTTTAAAAATGGAGTATTTTAATTTTATTTTTCTTAAATAATTAGTCATAATATTACGCAAGTAATAAATCAGTACCTCTCGTCTTAAATGAATATCAATTCTTGATTCCTAACAAATTGGAGGTTGAAGGAGCTTTTGAAGCATTTAGTTTTTACATAACATAGCATGTAATCTTAACTGTTTTGCTATAAATATTACATAAAAGTTACTTTTAGAAGCCCTCTAGAGGGTGTGTAATCAAACTTTTATATTTAAATATATGTCTAGTTTTTGATGCGCTATTATATATAATTAACATTTTACAGGAATATTGGTCTATGAAACAATATTTGAATATTATTAATAACTGGGGCGTAAATAAAAACCAAAGTGAGGCTTTAAATAAAAGAATATTTCTTGCTAATCAATTGGCTATTATTCTTATAATACCTTTTTTGTTTTTTTTACTTTCAACACTGGTTTTTGGTTTAGTAAGCCATTTTGTTTTTTTAAGCTTTTCGATACTTGCTTATCTATCAGTTCCATTACTCAATAGAAAAGGGTATATCAATGCTTCAAGAGTTCTATTATGTATAGGACCCACTATTTTTATTACTACTGCTTCAATTTTAGCTAAGCTTAATACTGATGAAGCAAATGTGATGGTAGCTCTTGCACCAAGAGCTTTTATTTTATGTATGGCTGTGCTTCCTCATGTAATTTTCAATTATGAAAATGGGAAATTAATGTGGAGTTCATTTATCATAAATAGTGTTTGTGTGCTTTTTTACGATGAGTTACATTTCATTTTTGGTATTCAAATAAGCCATTTGGAATATGATGCATGGAAGTATGAATGGTTTAGAGCAACAATATCGATTGCTTTTATTACTATCACGCTTTTCTTATTTGTATTACAAGATATAAATGAGAAGTTCCAAAGAAGAATTGAGGAACAGAAAAAGGAGCTTTTAGATTTAAATAGACTCAAAGGGAAATTATTAAGTATTGTTTCTCATGATTTAAGAAGTCCGTTAGGTTCTTTACAAGGAATGCTTGACCTTTTGAGCATAGGTAGTCTTTCTCCAGAGCAAATGAATAAGATTACTACAGACCTGAGTGAAAAGATTGCTAACACCGTAGATACAATGGATAATTTGTTGAGATGGTCCATGTCTCAAATGAATGGATTGCAAGTAAACTTTTCATTAGTAAATCTCAATGAAATTGTAAATCAGACTTCTCGCTTTTTAGAAGCAGCAATCAATAAGAAAGATATTATGATTATCAACGATGTTGATACTTCTATTAAAGTGGTTGCTGATAATGAAATGATTAAAATTATTATTAGAAATATAATTTCAAACGCGATAAAATTCTCTCCAACTCATTCAAGAATTACCATATACACGGAGCAGATTGAGAATGAGGAAGTTCTTGTGCACATTAAGGATGAAGGAATTGGCATGGATCAGCAAGAAATTGAAGATTTATTCAATCCACATAGCCATTTTTCTAAACCAGGAACACAAAATGAAAAGGGTTCAGGTTTAGGCTTAATGTTATGTAAAGAGTTAGTTGAGAAGCAAGGAGGAGTTCTACTTGTGAAAAGCAAAAAAGGTGAAGGAAGTATATTTTCCTTCACCTTTAAGAATGTAAGTGCAAACAATATGACAGAAAACAAGAAGTTGGTTACTGCTTAATATTACTTTGCGATTCATCTAATGCAGTCTCTAAAGACGCTATTTTTTCTAAGAATTCTTGTTCTTTTCTTTGAATTTGCTCTTGTGTTGCCTGCATTTCTTCCATATTTTGTCTCATTTCTTCATCTTTCATCCTTAACTCTTCTGATTGCATTTGAGACTCTTCTAGCAATGAGCGTGTCTTTCTGTTTACAAGTATACTTGAGATGGTTGAAGCAATACTTTCAGAAAGTCGCTCTACAAATTCAATTTCATAATCTTTAAATACATTGAATGAAGCAATTTCCATTACACCATGTATCTCTTGATTAAACTTCAATGGTACTATAAGTATTGACTTTGGATTTGCTTTACCTAATCCGGAAGTGATTTTTATGTAATCATCAGGAACATCTGTGATAAATACAGTGTCTCCTTCTCTCCAAACTTGCCCTGCTAAGCCTTCACCCCAAAGAATCTTTTTCTTCATGTATTTTCTCTTTTCCCAAGCATAGCAGCCAATTAATTCTAAGTGTTTATTGTCAAGATTTGAGTCGTTAACAATGAATATTCCTCCCTGATTAGCATTTAGGTAGCTTACCATTTCGGCAATAAGATTTGGTCCTAATACTTCAAAAGAATCTGTAGTGCTTCTTAGTATCTCTCCAAATTTAGCGTAACCTTCGTTTGCCCAGTTTCTATGTCTATCAGCATCTGCTACTTTTTTAAGGTTTTCTCTCATCGAAAGTAAGGCATTTCCTAATTCATCATTTTCACCTAAAAGGGTAAATTCAGATGAATAATTTCCTGTACCAATATCTTGAGCAAATCTAGAAGTTTCTCTTAAGCCAGTTACCAGTTTATTTACGGCATCAGTCATTTTACCGATCTCGTCTTTTGAGCTACTTTGAATATTGTGACTCAATTCACCTTTACTAACTAATTCTATAATTTCTTGAATTTTTCTAACAGGTGAAGTAACACGGCTAGCAGTTAATAATGAAGTAAATATCGAAACTATTAAAATCACCAAACCACTGATAATGATACTTATCATTATATAGCTATTATTAGCCATTAGGTTATCTCTAGCTATTTCTTTCTCCTGATTTTTTTGCTCGATAATCTTATCTAAATCTGCAACAAGTGCATTACACATCGGCAATACATGAAATTCTAGTTTGTCCTCAGCTTCGAACATGATGAGTGGGTCATCATAAGATTCAAACTCCGCTAAAGAAACCATAATTTCTTTTTGTTTTTCCTGAATAGCTTCATATTTCTGAAGGGCAAAATCTAAAGAATCTTTAGAAGCGCTATCCCAATTAGTAGATAACCTTTCTAATCTAACTTTTAGCTCAGGGTAAACCTCTCTGTTGATCGTCTTTAATTCTCTTTTGTCATCTTCATCTTTAATTAAATAAACCCAGTTTGTAGTAAGTTCTCTTGATCTTGTAACTAAAAACTTAAACTCATTGAGTACATTTAATGAAGGGTCTTTCTGGTCATAAAGATCTTTAATAACAGATTCTGAGCGGGAAATAACTATAGTATTGAAAATTGCACTTGCAGAAAACAATACTAATAAGATTAGGAATCCTAAAATTATTTTGCTTTTGATGCTGTTAAACTGCTCTAATTTCATGGATATGTTATTATTAATATAGTCATATTGAAGATTTCCCTAGTTAAACGCAGTGTTAAGTGTTTTAATGTGTGAGATATTGAATGTTTGCCAACAAACTGTTTAAACATTGATTATTGATTTTATGAGGAGGTTTGCAACACTATTTTCTGAGATAGATCAGACTAATAAAACCAATAAAAAAATTAGTCTTTTGAGGGAGTATTTTTTGAATGCACCTGATAAAGATAAGCTTTGGGTTTTAGCTCTTTTTACACACAAAAGACCTAAAAGACTGTTAAAAACATCACTTTTAAGAAATTGGGTTACTGAAATTGCGAATATTCCAGATTGGCTTTTTAGTGAGTCATATACAATTGTAGGCGATTTAGCAGAAACAATTTCACTAGTATTACCTCAGCCTAAACATAAATCAAATAAGACACTCACAGAATGGGTGAATTTCTTAAAAAGCTTAGGGAATTTAGACGAATCAAGACAAAAACAGGAAGTAACTCAGGCTTTAGATGAGTTAGATTCACAAGAAAGGTTTATATTAATTAAGTTACTCTCTGGTGGATTTAGAATAGGAGTGTCTCAAAATTTAATTGTAAGAGCTGTTTCAGAAGCTACAGGAGTTGATAAAGCTGTTATTGCACATAGAATTATGGGTAATTGGCATCCTGATGAGATTACTTTTAATGAATTAATTATAGAGGAAAGTCCTGATCAAGATATTTCAAGGCCGTATCCATTTTGTTTAGCTCACCCTATTTCGGACAAAGTGGAAGACTTAGGTGATGTAAATGAATGGTTTGCAGAGTGGAAATGGGATGGCATTCGTGGGCAGATAATTGTTCGAAAGAATCAACTTTTTATTTGGTCTAGGGGAGAAGAGTTGGTTACAGATAAATTTCCTGAGTTCGAAACTTTTAATATAGATATTCCCGATGGGACAGTGTTAGATGGAGAAATATTATCTTACGAAAATGGAGTTCCTCTGTCCTTTGGTGAATTGCAAACTAGAATTGGTAGAAAAAATATTACCAAAAGCATATTGAAAAAGACTCCAGTTGCATTTATGGCATACGATATTCTTGAGTGGGAAAGCCAAGATTTAAGAAATATCTCATTCGAAGAAAGGAGACGAATTTTAGAAGAACTTAATAATGAAATAAAACATCAGTCATTTGTGATTTCTCCTTTAGTGAAGTTTAAAAGCTGGAAAGAGCTAGCTGAAATCCGAAATTTATCCAGAGAGCATTTTGCAGAAGGGCTGATGTTAAAGAGAAAGCCTTCTGTTTATCATGTTGGTAGAAAAAGAGGCGATTGGTGGAAATGGAAAATTGATCCCCTTTCTGTAGATGGTGTACTTATTTATGCACAAAAAGGTCATGGAAGAAGAGCTGGTTTATATACCGATTATACTTTTGGTGTCTGGCACGAAAACGAATTAATTGTTTTTGCCAAAGCATATTCAGGATTAACAGATGCAGAAATAAAACAAGTAGATGCATTTATCAGAAGAAATATACAAGAAAGGTTTGGGCCTGTAAGAACAGTAACTCCTCAGTTAGTATTCGAAATAGGTTTTGAAGGTATCAGGCAATCAAATAGACACAAATCTGGTGTTGCATTAAGGTTCCCTAGAATATTAAGATGGCGAAAAGATAAAACCATCGAACAAGCTGATACACTGGCTTCATTGAATGATTTGGTAGATAAATATACTACTCCATAAGTTGATTGGCGAATATCTTAATAAAGAATCTTTGCAAAAAAATTAAAAATCATAAATTGCAAGAGACTTTATAAACATTTAGCAAATGAAATCTAAAATTAATCGAAAGGAGTTTCTGCAATATTCAGGCAAAGCTATTGCCGCTGGCTATCTTTCTTCTTGGATGTTATCTTCTTGTGCTGCTCCTGTTGGAAATGCTGAGAATGCTGGCAGAATGAAGAAGAGTTTAAAATTCGGGATGATAGAAGAAGATTTATCTGTTCTAGATAAATTTAAATTACTTAAAGATTTAGGATTTGATGGAGTAGAATTAGATAGTCCAAATGAATTATCAGAAAAAGAAATTTTAGATGCAAGAGATAAAACTGGTTTAGAAATTCCGGGTGTTGTAAACTCAGTACACTGGAAAGCTCCTCTATCAGACCCAGATCCTTCGGTAAGAAAGAAATGTGTAGATTCCATGGAAACCGCTTTACAAGACTGTAAAAAATATGGAGGTACTACAGTTTTATTAGTACCAGGTGTAGTGGGTGAAAATGTTTCTTATGATGAAGCTTATGCACGTTCGCAAGAAGAGATTAAAAAAATATTACCAATTGCAGAAGAAACAGGTGTTAAAATAGCAATCGAAAATGTATGGAATAACTTTTTACTAAGTCCATTAGAAGCTGCCAGATATATAGATGAGTTTGAGAGTGATATGATAGGCTGGTATTTTGATGTAGGAAATATTGTGAGATATGGTTGGCCAGAGCAGTGGATCAGAATTTTAGGTAAAAGAATTATTAAAGTAGATATTAAAGAATACAGCAGAAAGCTCGCTAACGAAGAAGGTGTTTGGGAAGGCTTTAAAGCTGAATTGCTAGAAGGCGATTGCAACTGGCAAAATGTAATGACTGCTTTAAACGAAGTTGGTTATGCTGGTTGGGGTTCTGCAGAAATACCAGGAGGAGACAGAAAAAGATTAGAAAAAATCTCTCAGCTTATGGATGAAATTTATTCTTACTATCCATCTCCTGTATAATTGTAAAGTATTAAACTGGGTATTGCCAAGGGTCTCTATAAGCTCTACTTAAAAGTTTGTTAGCTTCTTCATCATTGTGGATAATTTCTTTTTTTCCATCCCAGCTAATGCTTCGACCTAGTTTATAAGAGAGCATACCCAAAAGACTCATATTAGTAGCATAATGCCCCTGTTGTATATCTGCAGCAGGGGTTTTATTATTCTCGATAGATTGCATAAAATCTGCCCAAAGTTCTGGAATATTCTGAGAGTCTGGTTCATGTAGTTGATGATCTTGATGGATGATTTCTTTATTTTTATTTGATGGATAGAATGTCCAACCATCTAGCCAACCCATGTGGAAAATACCTTCAGTCCCATAAAAATATATACCAATATTATGCTTTTCAGAAGGATTGGCAGAAAACAACCTGTGTTCCCAAGTTGCAGTAAAAGATTCAAACTCATAAGTAATTATCTGATGGTCGGGTGCATCTGTATTATCATTTCTTACAGCTCTACCACCAGTAGAGTGAACAGATTTAGGATAGTTTTCTTCCGTCCACCACAAAATTTGATCGAACCAGTGAACGCCCCAATCACCAGCTTGTCCATTAGCATAGTTTAAGAATTGCCTGAATCCTTTAGGGTGCATAGAAGGGTTATAAGGTACCAATGGAGCTGGACCACACCACATATTCCAATCTAAGCCTTCTGGTACTTCTGCATCGGGTACTGGCTTACTATCATGATAACCATAATGTACAAAAGAGCTTACCATACCTATTTTTCCGGCTTTACCAGATTTTAAAAATTCAATACCAGACATATTGTGTGGTGAAACGTGCCTATGTAAACCTACTTGCATTACTTTACCAGTGTCTCTGGCTGCTTTTACCATTGCGATACCTTCTCTAATAGTATGGCCAACAGGTTTTTCTACATATACATGAGCACCTGCATTTACAGCAGCAATAGCAATAAGGGGGTGCCAATGATCTGGTGTAGCAACAATTACAATCTCTGGTTTTTCTTTTTGCAATAATTCTCTGTAATCTTTGTAGGTTTTTGGCTTATCACTAGAGAGCTTATTCACTTCGGAAATAGCAGCGCTCAATTGCTTATTATCAACATCACAGAGAGCAATAACTTTAGAACTACCAGAAGCCATAGCAAATCTAAGAATATTCATTCCCCACCAGCCGCTGCCAATAAGGGCTGTTTTATATTTTTTTGCTTTTGAATGGAGGTTAATAAGTGGGAGTGCAGAAAAAGCCAAACTGGCCATTGATGACTTTTTTACGAATGTTCTTCTTTCCATATTTATAGAATAGTTTCAGTTGCTAACTAAGTAGTAGTTATTAGAAAAAGGCTTAACTTTTTTATGTCAAAATATTAAATAACAGCCATTTTCCAAATAAGAATAGACGAATAGAGACTTTTACATATCGAAATTTATAAGTACTTTCTATTATCAATAAAAAAGCAGTTAGCCTAATATAGACTAACTGCTTTTTTATATAAGTTGGATGTTGTTATTTATTCTACGATCTCAAGTAGTTCAACATCAAAAATAAGAGTAGCATAAGGTGGTATGTCGCTTCCGGCACCTCTATCTCCATAAGCTAAGTCATAAGGAATAAATAATTTCCATTTAGAGCCAGTAGGCATCAATTGTAAAGCCTCTGTCCATCCTGCAATTACGCCTTGTACCGATAATACAATTGGCTCTCCTCTATCATAAGAGCTGTCGAATACAGTTCCATCTGTAAGCATACCTTTATAATGTACTTTTACTCTGTCGTCTGTTGCAGGTTTTTCACCAGTTCCTTCTGTTAATACTTCGTATTGTAGTCCACTTTCTAGTGTTACTACATTTTCTTTCTTTTTATTTTCAGCTAAAAACTCTTCACCATCAGCACGTAAAGCAGCAGTTCTTTTTGTATTTACTTCATTAATAAAAGTCTTTATAAGAGCACCCGCTTCCATAGGATCCATTTTAGCTTGATCGTGTCTAACATCTAAAAAAGCTTGTTGGAAAGACGGTACGTGCAAAGAATCAAGAAAGCCTTGTTGTTTAATATTCATAGCAATATTCATTGCTAATGCATAACTAATCTGATGCATTGCAATATTAAAATCGGTAGCTTCTCGAGAGAGACTATCTTGTAATACTTTGAGAGAATCTTGTGTGCTAGCCAGTTGTGCTTTAAGTTCTTTTTTTGATTGTGCAAATAACTGTTGATTAAATAATCCTAACAGCGAAATGATGCAAATTGTCTTTAATGTTTTTATATGCATTATTGATTAGTAAATATTTAAAGAAATGAATATTTGCTAATATAAACTGCACAAATATTTAATAGCACATTTACAATACAAATAATTGTGATTTAACCTGAAAATTAAATTTATATAAGTATTTCCTTTAGATATGTTTTAGGTTAAAATGCTGTTTTGCTAATTATTTGGCAATGAAATAAGGGTTTTATTAGTGGTTTTATTAATATTTGTTATAAAAAAATTACAACTACTATTTCAAAAATTAATTTTTAATGTATATTTGTTGTTACCTAAGTATTAATACTTATTTATTTATACCAATATACTACTAATAACACCTTAACAACACATTCCCGACTTAACTAATAAGTGTCTTTTCATTTACGTCAACTTATATCCTTCTCAAATAGAAGGAGTGCTTTTGTATTACCCTTTTTGTAATCTAAACTATTATGGAAAACCTTTTTACTGGAATGTTACTTAATGCAGTAAGTGTAGCCGATACACTTATGTTGGCTGAAGCCACAAAAACGGTGGCCGATGTCTCTGATACTGCTGATGCTAGTGCTGTTGATATGGCTAATCAACTATCTGCACTTTCTCTTACAGCCAATAACATCTGGATGATGATTTCTACTGCTTTGGTATTTATTATGCACTTGGGATTCGCAGGTGTTGAAGCAGGCTTTACTCAAGCAAAAAATACCGTTAACATATTATTTAAAAATACGCTTACGCCAGCAATAGGGCTTATTACCTATGCTTTTTTTGGCTTTAACTTAATGTACCCTGGTTTTGAAGCTCCAGGATGGTTAGGTTTTGCTGGTTTTGGTCTTCCTGCTCCAATTGTAGATGGCAGCTTAGATCTTTCTTATAATACAGGTTATACTTACTGGACAGATTTCTTGTTCCAAGGTATGTTTGCAGCAACTGCGGCAACTATTGTTTCTGGTGCTGTAGCAGAAAGAATTAAAATTTCTGGATATTTTATCTTTACAGTATTCTTTGTTGGTTTGGTTTATCCAATCGTAGGAAGTTGGAAATGGGGTGGTGGAGCCCTAGACGAAATGGGATTCTATGACTTTGCAGGTTCTACTTTAGTACACTCTGTTGGTGGCTGGGGAGCACTTGCTGGTATCATCGTATTAGGTCCTCGTATTGGAAAATATGTGGATGGTAAAACTAACGATTTCCCTGGTTCTAGTGTGCCTTTAGCTGTAATTGGTGTTTTCTTATTATGGTTAGGCTGGTTCGGATTTAACGGTGGTTCTGTACTTTCTGCTGATCCTGCTGCTGTTTCTCTTGTTCTTGTAACAACCTCTTTAGCTGCTGCTGCTGGTGCAGTTGGTGGTACAATTGCTGGTGTAATCGCATTCAAAAGATTAGACCTTGGTATGGCTTTAAATGGTATTCTTGCTGGTTTAGTAGGTATTACTGCTGGTGCAGACCAAATGGGCTTTATCGATGCAATAATTATTGGTCTTATAAGTGGTGGCTTGGTAGTGTTATCAGCTGTAACTTTAGATAAATTAAAACTTGACGATTGCGTTGGAGCTGTTTCTGTACACTTAACTTGCGGTATCTTCGGTACATTAGCTGTAGGTATGTTTGGTGCAATGGCTAGCTTCGATCAATTCTTAACTCAATTAATCTCAGTGCTTATCTGTGGAGTTGCTGCTTTCGGATCTGCATTCTTGATATTCTTCGTGATAGACAAGATTATGGGCTTAAGGGTATCTCCTGAGCACGAAAAAGCTGGTCTTGATAGCCACGAACACGGCATAAGAGGATATACTATTATATTCGACGAATGATCTGATACCTGTGTGGTAATCACTGGAACGGGAGATAAAATTTATCTCTTGTTCCTTAATATGCTACACAGATAATAAAGTACACAACGTGCATCAGGTACTTCAAACCTTATTAAGTGGCATTAAAATACACACATCTGGTAAATGCAGATTTGCTGTTAAAACAGAAAAGGAACTAGTATTTTTTAAGGGTTATTATGGATAGTAACTCTGTTATGTTTAATGTTTTAACTATTAAATTAAGTCTTTTTGCAGGTGTGTGAATTTTGTAAGCTATTTACTGAAAATTATATACTACACACGACTTAGTGATATTAAAGAAAGCAGAATAAATCTGTTAGTGGTATTTTTTGACTTTATTTTCAAACATCCTATAAATCAATTAACCACAAATTATAATAGAAGATGGTGTTTAACGCAGGAAAGATTTGAGTTTGATAAGTAATACCCCTTAGAAATAATATCATTTAATTTAATCAAAATTTCGATAACGCTTTTTATGATTTCACACAGGAGGATATAAACCTATGCGATGTGTTTTTCATATCCGGGAATGTCCAAATCAAACTAACTAGCCAATATTTAATCAATTAATAAAAGGAATAAAATCTATGAAAAGGTTATTTTTACTGACTGTTGGTATTGTATTATTTCAATTAAGTTATGCACAGGATGAGCCTGCTCCTGTTACAATTTCAGGTTCTGTTGATACTTACTATAAATATGATTTTTCTGACCACGAAAATATAGGAACAAGCTTTGGCGAAGACCAAAACTCATTTTCTATTGGTATGGCAAATCTTATTTTTTCAGGAGAAACAGGTAAAGCTTCATTCGTAGCAGATTTATCATTTGGTCCGCGTTCTGCTGGTTCTTTACCAGGTGGTAACTCAGGTGCATTCGACCCATCATTTAACATCCAAAACCTATATGTTTCTTATGCACTTACAGATAAATTAAGTGTAACTGGTGGTTATATGGGTACATTCGTAGGTTACGAAGTAATCTCACCAGTTGGAAACTTCAACTACTCTACTTCTTATCTATTCACAAATGGTCCTTTCCAAAATGCAGGTTTAAAATTTGACTATGCATTTTCTGACAAAGTAGCATTAATGGTTGGTTTATTTAACGACTGGAATGTTTACTCTGACGAAAACGATGTGGCTGACTTCGGTGCTCAGTTATATTTATCTCCAGTAGATGGTTGGGATGCTTACATTAACATGATCACTGGTCCTGAGTCAGGTACTGAGTTCGACATTACTACTACTTACCAAATTACAGATGCATTTATGTTAGGCTTAAATGCGGCAACTTATTCTGCACCAGATTTCGAATCAGAAGGTGGTGATATAGATGGTGGATCTTTCACTGGTGCAGCTTTATATGCTCAATATGCATTTACAGATGCTTTCTCTTTAGGTTTAAGAGGTGAGACTTTCACAGACGACAACCTTGGAATACTTTCTGAAGGTAAAGCTAAAGTAACTGCTTTCACTATTTCTGGTAACATTGGTTCTGGTCCTCTTAAATTAATCCCAGAGCTTCGTTTTGATTCTGCAGATCAAGAAGTATTCTTAGATGCAGACGATGCTCCTACAAAAACTGCTGTTCAGTTTCTAGTAGCTGCTGTATTCGGATTCTGATCTTAGTGTTTTATATAAAATTGAAAGGCTCTCTATAAGGGAGCCTTTTTACACATTATCTTATACTCATTATTAACCATCAAAGATTTTAAATCTTTGCAACGATTGTAAGTGTCATGTTTCGATTCCTTTTCTTATTAAGCAACTTATTATACTTTAATACTACTTCTATTGGTCAGGAAAATATTTTTCCTTTTGACGATACCGGAAATATACTTTATTATGAAGTAGTAGAAACACCTGATAATAACACAGAAGAACTTACCAAAAAGGCGAAAGAGTTTTTTAAAGCCTGGTACGACATTAAAGACAAAAAATTAGAAAAACTGATTTCAAAAAAATATAGCTATTTAACTTTTAACGAAGAGGAGAAGGTATTTGAGAGCAAACAAGAGTATGTGATCTATCCGGGTAGGTTATTAAAACATGCTAAAGGCGCTGTTAGCTATAAGCTTGTTGTAGAATTAAAAGATAATAAATATCGCTATTATATTAATAATTTTGTGTTTCATCCATACGAATTAAACAGGTATGGAAAATATGTTCCGGCTTCGGGTAAATCTGTTGCCTTAAACATGATTACACTTAAAGAGGAATTGCTTAAAGAAAGTGATTGCTTACAATTAGAAGAAGCATTACAAAGAAACATAACTATGTTAGAAGATTTTATGAGTAAATCTCTTCTGGTGGCAGATACCACAGAAAAGAAAAGCGCTCCAATTAGTTCTGACTGGTAAGAATATAAATTAAGGTTAGATTTTCTATCCTACTCTATTTATCATTTGGGGTTTGTAAAAAAGTTCTTTGGCTTCAAAGAGCTTTTTTTTCTGAAAAAGTAAAATGAGCTCAAAAATGATGGGTACAAGAAAAATGGTATTTTTATTTATTTTACAGAAATAGCTATTAAGATTCAGCTATTTTTTGTAATTTGAATATTTGACTTAAAACAAATTTCTAACCTGCCAGCTAACTTTGGCAGTTTTACTAAGAGGTTAGCTACCTCTTTTTTTGAGTGAAAAAATATGCAATTAAAACCTGTTAATGATCAGCAGAAGAAGCAACGTATTGACAAGCAGGCTTTTAAAAGATTACTTTTACTTTATAGTCTTGCTGTTGCGGCTATCGCTTTGGTTGTTATAGTGAGTGAACGTTATCTGCAGTTTCAATTAAACAGACAGTTATACGATTCAAGGGTAGTAAATCTTGCGGGCAGACAAAGAGCTTATTCACAACAAATAGCAAAAGATTTATTAATCATTAGTCTTTCAGAAAAAGGCTCAGATAGAAGAGATGCTTTAACTGATCTTAAAAACTCATTAGAGATTTGGACAAAAACGCATTATGCCTTAATGTATGGAGACTCAGCCCTTCATCTGCCTCAAAATAACACTGTAAGTCTTGATGAAAAATTTGAGAGGTTAACTGTAATTCAGTTAGCAATTTCGGCTAGTGCACTAGAGGTAATTGTTAAGCTGGAAGAAGATATGGATATTCCCGTAGCCGAGATTACCCCAGCCATTAAAAAAGTAATGGAGCTAGAAAAGTCATTTCTAAACGACATGGATGAAATAGTAAAGCTTTATGAAATTCTGGCAAAAAGGAAGGTAGAAAGGGCAAAAAATATACAATCAATTCTGGCAATAATATCTTTAATTATACTGGTGCTAGAAGTGTTTTTTATATTTAGACCAGTAGCTTTATATGTAAGGGGGCATTTGCGTACACTGCTGCATTCAGAATGGTTGTTGAAGCGAACTGTACAAAAATCTGAGCGTTTACAAAAGTCTTTAGAAGAGTCTAATAAAGATTTAAGAAATATTCATTTCGCTTTAGAAGAAGCAACACTTTTTGCCCGAGCTTTTAAAAATGGGGAGATATATTATATAAGTGAAAATTTTCTAGACAGCCTGCAATTTGATCCCAGTAAAAAATTTACATATAATCTCTTTAACCTTATTAATCTAAAAGATTGGATAAACGAACTGGCAGCAAATAACGCAGAAAGAAGTGTTTGGCGGAGTGAGTTAAAAGTGAGAACCTATAATAACTCTACACTTTGGCTCGATGCTAGAATTGTTCCTGTATTTAATGAGGTTAATGAATTACACGATTTATTAATTATATGCAGTGATATTACAAACAGAAAATGGGCTGAGCAAAAAGTTTATCAGCTTAATAGAGAAAAATATTTGCGAAAAGCCGCTGAACAAAGAGAAAACTCTATCAGAATTATAGATGCTTTAGAAAAAGAGCGAAAAAGAGTTTCTAGAGATATCCACGATGGCTTAGGACAATTATTAACCGCACTAAAATTCAATATTCAATCCATCAATCTTCTATATCTCGACAAAGCACAGACGAAACTTGATATAGTAAAAGAACAAATTCCTGATATTATACGGGAAACTAGGCGATTATCTTTTAATTTAGCACCCGGAAACCTAGAAGATTATGGAATAGCTTCTGCATTAAAAACATTGGCTTTAGAGGTAAAAAGACATACAGGAGTTAATGTAGAATTCCATAATAAAACTGACTTTACTGGCAGAATAGATCGAAATCTGGAAGTAAATCTATACAGAATAAGTCAGGAGGCAATTAATAATGCTGTAAAGCATGCAAACCCTAAATATATCTCGGTTTCTATTGAACATAGTGAAGACCTGCTTGAAGTAATAGTAGAAGACGATGGGGAAGGCTTTGAAGAAAAAAAGTTTTTAAGAGGTGGTAGAAAATACGCAGGAACTTCCGGAATTCTAAATATGAAAGAACGTATAAGCTTTTTTGGAGGCAATTTTAATATGACTTCAAAGCCTGGCAAAGGAACAGCTGTACGAATAACTCTGCCTTTTAAAAATATGTTAAGCGTATGATTTATTATGGATGCTATTAAGGTAATTCTTGCCGATGATCATTTACTTGTTCGTAATGGGATTAAGTCTTTACTCGAAAACGAAGATGGAATAGAGGTAATAGGAGAAGCCGCAGATGGAGAAGAAGCACTTGAAAAAACTAAAATGTTAAAACCAGATGTGCTAATTCTCGATATTAGAATGCCAAAGATGAACGGTATTGAAGCCGTTAAATACCTGAAAAAATATTCTCCTAAAACAAAAGCACTTATGCTTACCATGAATGATGCAGAAGAATATGTGCTTCAGGCAATAGAATATGGTGCCACAGGGTATGTTTTAAAGGATGCTAACGAAGAAGAGTTTATTACTGCAATAAAGAAAGTAAACAGTGGCGAAAAGTACTTTACAAGTGCTGTTTCAGATATTTTAGCAATTAATTATATCAAATCTGTTCAAGAGTCTAAAACCAATAGAAAAGGGCTTTTTGAGCTAACTAAAAAGGAAAAAGAGATTTTGCAATTAATTGCTCAGGGTATGAGTAGCAGAGATATTAGCAACAAACTTGAAAGTAGTATAAGAACTGTTCAAGTCCACAGATTTAACATTATGAAAAAAATGCAGGTTAAAAATGTGGTCGAATTAATAAATATAGCACAAGACTACGGACTAATAGAATAAAAAAAGCCGCTTTAAAGCGGCTTTGTCGTTTCTTAGCGAATCGTAATTATTTCTTCTTGTAACGCTGGTTAAATTTCTCAACTCTACCTGCACGGCTCACAAATGTATTTTTACCAGTGTAGAATGGGTGAGAAGCTGAGCTAATCTCAACTTTAACAAGTGGATAAGTATTTCCATCTTCCCATTCGATGTTCTCAGAAGTCTCTATAGAAGAGCGAGTAAGAAATTTAAAGTCGCTACTTAGATCTTGGAATACTACTTCTCTGTATTCTGGGTGAATTCCTTTTTTCATGACTATATATAAATTTTAAGACTTTTCTTTTTTTAGGATTGCAAAGATAGTGAAAATCAACATTATACAAAAAAAGAAATTCTTTTTATCGTTTTTATTGTAAAAAAAAGTAGCACAGTTTATAAAACTGTGCCACAATATAACAATCAGTAGGGCTACATCGACTGTTTAGGTTCTCTCAGCATGAGAATATTTTTATTAAAAAGCGACTCAGTATACTAGTAATAAGCCTGTAAGCACTGGAAGCTTCTCGAGTACTGCTGTTGCAGTATTATATTTTCTTCTGTTTCTAGAATGCACTTTATATTTTCGCTACTTATCTGAAAAGATGATTGTGCTACCTCTTTAAAAATGTATTGAAAAGCACTTAGAAATGCAGTTTCATTTATTTCGTTTTCTTCTGCTTTTTCGTAATATTCCTGTTGTTTCATAAGCACAAACATGATTGCAGATTTTGGAATGTTATATTTCAAATTCCAGAAAATGTTTTCAACTTTTGTGTAAGGAATATATAAAGTGTTCATTTTTTTAACTTTGCGTTTTATATATTCAAATATTGTTTATAAAAATGACATAATCAAGTTTTATTGTTTAAAATTTAAATAATTAACCTTGATTTCATTGTAACTAATTGATATTCAGTATGTAAAAATGTTAATAAAATTAGCTAAATTTTAAGGGTTTGCTATTTGTAATATTTTTTTCAAAAAAATACAGTTATCTAAAACAATCTGCCTAGATGAATTTTTATTAATTTAAAAACAGGCTTATGGAAAAACTTGACATATTTAAAACTTCATTACAGGAAACTTATCCACCTTTTAGTTTGAGTGCTGCTCTACAAGCACTTTGGTATGATGCCAAAGGAGATTGGGATAAAGCTCATGATTTAGCACAAGAGAAAGAAGATCTTGCTGGCAATTGGGTGCATGCCTATTTGCATAGAAAAGAAGGGGATCAGTTCAATGCTTCATATTGGTATAGAAGAGCTCAGCAACCAGTTTGCTGCCTTACTTTAGACGAAGAATGGGAAGAAATAACTAAATCGTTACTTAATCAATAAAAGAGCTAGGGCTCTTATTTTAGGCAAATCCATTCTTGCTCTCAATTATTAAATTGAGATAGTATAATAATATGCTCTACAAACTAAATTTACAGGCTGTTTTACTCTTCTAAGAATACTAATTCCAATACAAATAATTACGACTTAAAGAAAAGCGAAGAAAATTAACCATACAATTACCAGTGTAGGTAATAATATAGGAAGCGAAAATCTTATAATATAGCCAAAGAAAGAAGGCATTTGAATACCTATTTGTTCTGCTATAGATTTTACCATAAAGTTAGGTCCATTGCCAATGTAGGTCATGGCACCAAAGAATACAGCCCCTACAGATATAGCTGTTAACTGAACAACAGAATTAGTAAAATCGCCCATTCCATAAGCAAAGTTAACTACATCCATTTTTTCATTTATTGAACCTCCTTGTGCTGCAATAGCTGCTGTTAAGAAGTTTAGGTAGGTTGGAGCATTATCTAAAAATCCAGATAAGAAACCGGTACCCCAATATAATGTATTATGTGAGATTAATTCTCGTCCTGCGTCAGATGATGCAAAACTGGCTACTAATTCCAAGGCTGGCATCATGGTTCCGAAGATTCCTACAAAAATAAATGCCACCTCTCTAATTGGCTCAAAGTTAAATTCATTCCCTTTAATAGCTTCTTGGCTAGCAAATTTAAAAGACATAAAAGCTACTGAAAACATAATTAGCTCTCTTACAAAAGAGAAGTTTTGCCCATCATACGGAATACTTGGAACCCACTCAAAGCCTTTTACATTAGGATCTAAGAAAACGGCGGCGATTACTACACCCAGCCATAGAAAGTTTTTAGCACCAGTAACTTTTATCTTAGAAGTATAATTTTCAGGTTCATCTGCAAATAGAGGGTTAATTTCTTTGTTTCTTCTATCAAAAAAGTAAAAGATTGCACAAAATAAAATAACCGTAAATAACCATGGGAAAAAGTTGTGAGTAAGCGTCCAGCTAAAAGGAACTCCTTTTAAAAACCCAAGGAAAAGCGGAGGGTCTCCAATTGGTGTAAGACTACCACCAATATTACTTACTGTAAAAATAAAGAATATGATATGATAAGGCTTAATTCTGCTTTTGTTTAACCTAATAAAAGGTCTTATTAAAAGCATAGAAGCTCCGGTTGTTCCAATAATATTAGAGATTATTGCTCCAATAAAAAGCAAGATTACATTTATAATAGGCTTGCCCTTCTTGTCGATTTCAATCAATATACCTCCCGATGCAATGTATAGAGAGGAGAGTAAAGCTATAAACTGGACATATTCAAAAAAAGCATGAATAGGACCATGTGTATTGTGCAATACGAAGATGTAGTAACCTATAACTATACAAGCAAGTAAAACTGCTACTTTCGGATAGTTTTTATGCCAGAAATGTTCGTAAAATAATGGGCCAGTAGCAATCATGACTAATAGTATTACGAAAGGTATTACCGACCATGCAGAAGGTAGATGATGCTCCGCTTCGTGTCCTCCTCCTTCAGAAACTACTTCATTTAGAGTTAAAATATCAGTTGAACTATTGGCGAAAAGTAAATTATCTGTAAACAGGGATAGGCTGATAGTTATTAAAAATATTGCCAGTAGTTGCTTCATGTTGTAGAAATTTCTTTTTGCCTGAAAAATAGAAAATTGTTCAAGTAATTCAAAGATTAATGGATGATTTACAGTTTTTTTTGGAATATTCTAATTTTTTATGTAAGAATTGTTAACCCTTTGAAAAATAAGCGTTCAAGTTATTTTTAGCAATTCTTAAATTAAGATAATTTGCCAGAATGAGATTTTTTTGATTTAAATAATGCTCTAGATCACGTCAGGGACTCAAGCGCCACAGTTAAAGAATTTTTATAAATGCCATTTTTTTCTTTCCCTAATTTATAAGTTTTTTCCAAAGCGTTTAAAATAGTTGTAGAAACATCATGGAATATGGCATCATCTGTTAAATTGATTTCGTCATCTACTTCCATAAGGTAAGCAAAGACTCTGGCCATACCACAATTGGCTATAAAATCAGGAATCAATGAGATGTTATTATCTACCAATGTAGCAATTGGTCCGTGAAAAATTTCCTGATCTTTAAATGGTACATTGGCTCCACAAGCAACTACTTCAAGCTTATTAGCTATTAATTTAGAAACTTGCTCTTTGCTTACCAATCGAGAAGCTGCTGCGGGTATAAAAATTTCGGCAGGTACATTCCATATTTTATTGTTGAGCTCTTCAAAAGAGAGTTTGTTATCAGCAACTAGTGTATTGCCTTTTCTATCGTGAAAAAGTTTTTTAATACTGTGTAAGCCCATTCCTTCCTCATCGATAAGCCCGCCATCTTTGTCAATTATACCAACTATTTTTACACCATGCTTTGCTAAGTACAATGCAGCAGCAGCACCTACATTTCCCCAACCCTGTATAATTGCCCTTTTTCCTTTAGTTTCTCCATTCCAAAGTTGATAGTAATGTCTTACAGATTCAGCAACACCAAAACCCGTAATCATATCAGCAACTGTATATTTCTTGCCAGTATCGGGTATATATTCCTGATCTTCCAGAATTTTAGATACACCTTGCCTTAATCTCCCGATCATGTGGATTTGTTTGGGCAAAGTAGCATTAAAGTGCCCATGTACTATACCTTCTTGTGGATGCCAAAGCCCATAGTCTTCTGTAATTGGGATTACATCTTCTATTTCATCCACATTCATATCGCCTCCTGTTCCGTAGTAGTTTTTTAACAGAGGGATTACTGCTTTATACCATCTTTCTAATACCCCTTTTTTTCTGGGATCAGCAGGGTCGAAGTCAATACCAGACTTGGCTCCACCTATTGCCGGGCCTGATACTGTAAACTTAACTTCCATTGTTTTAGCTAGAGATTCTACTTCTCTTTTGTCTAAGCCTTTTCGCATTCTTGTACCTCCACCAGCTGCTCCTCCTCTTAATGAGTTTATAACTACCCAACCTTTTGCTTCTGTTAGTCTATCGTGCCATTCAAATACAATCTCAGGAGGAGTGTGTTCAAACTTCTCTAGTAATTCTTTCATATTTACATTGGTTAAGAATAATGGTAATGTGTTTACCAAAAAGTTTATGTTAGTAAGTAAATATAATTGTATTCAAAATTATAAGTATAACAACTAAATAAATTAATCTATAATTATTCAGATAGTAATAATATGAGTAGCTTTTTTTAATGCTAATCTGTATTTAGAGTTTCATTTAGTTATTTTCGCAAACCAAATTGGAGTATATACATTTTATATTTAGCGGTATTTAACTATTTAAACTGAGACTAAGCTATTCTTTACTGAATGTATAAATTACTGAAACTCATTATTCCTGTTATCTTTTTGTTGTTGATAACAGATAAATTATTTTCTCAAAGTACAGATGTATTTACTGATGTAGAAATAAGAACCAACAGCGGCATTTTTAGTCTTAAAAATGACATGGTACTTATTAGGGAAGAACCTCATTTATCTTTTTATTACGAAGATGAAAATGAAACAGCAGAAGTATATCTAAAACTAAATCCTCAGATAGCA
Organism: Chondrinema litorale; assembly: GCF_026250525.1. Taxonomy (GTDB): domain Bacteria; phylum Bacteroidota; class Bacteroidia; order Cytophagales; family Flammeovirgaceae; genus Chondrinema; species Chondrinema litorale. The sequence goes on along the minus strand of NZ_CP111043.1, from coordinate 1,696,566 downwards.
GATTCTGTTGTCTCTATCGAACCTACTGCCGATTTTGAAATGCTCGATTCTCTTAGAAAAGAAGATGAATTGCTTTATCGTATGAAAGTAAGCTTTAAACGACTTTCTGAAAGTAATTTTTTAAGATTTTCTTTTTTGATAGGAGCAAGCAATAAAGAAAGGGAGATAGTAAGACTATTTCCATATGCAGAGATTAGTGCAAGTTTAAATATACAAGAAAGAGATTTGTTTGTAGGTGAAGAAAAAACCTATGAATTATATACAGATTTGCCTGAAAATATCAAGTTGCAGCCTTCTTGGGAAAGCGATGGAAATATAAAATATCGATTGACGCGAAGAAGCAATCAAATAATGCTGCATTTATTACCAGAGAAAATTGGAAAGCACACCTTTCAATACAATGTTAAGCTAAATCGACCTTATTTTGATGCAAATGGTAAAATTCAATACGAATATCCATTAGATACTTTGCAGTTCGAAATAAAAGAAAGTAGGCTGGCTTTTTTAAATATTGATCAGGAAGAGATTATACTAGAAACTAACCAGAGATATAAAAGTCAAGATATTCAAATTGATCATCATAGGAATTTAAAATTGCATAAGACTTATCGGATTGAGGAAAAAGAACAACCAGGTGGAGCTCTAATTGCAGAATTATTTACCCAAGATCAATTGAGTAATGGGAGAATGCTTTGTGTGTTGCGGGTATATGATTACCACAGATTGTCAGATGGGTATCTATATATAAAAGATGGAGACGAAGCCCGGTTTTTAACCAACTTTTCAATCCGACATAATACGAAAGTAAGTAAAGTAAGCATTCAGCGAAATGGTGGCGAGTGGACAGAAAACCTTTCGGTATATCCGGGTGAGATTATAGATGTAAAAGTGGAAGGAGATGCACTGGATAGGGCAGGCCTTCGCTTCGAAGGTTTATTTCGAATAAGAACAGATTCGACTGCTGGAAACGAAAACAGACAGGTTTTTACCTTAAATATTCCCCTTTCTATTTATAAGAAAAAAATTGAAATGTTGAATTATGGTGAGCCAACAGGCCATCAGTTAACTGTGCAGGAATACCAGCGACCTAAAGAATTAAACTTTGTAAATATAGATTATGGTGCAGGCAAAATGCCGGTGACAGATATTACAACAACTATCTTTTATGATAAACCAGTAAAGGATATTGTTTTTTCATTTGATGATACCACTATAGATAGCTTAGGTGATTTATATGGTAAACAATACCTTTTTATGGAAGTGCAAGTGGTGAATAATAAGCGCCAGTTGATTGACATGAAAGAAGTTGAAAATATTACGATTTGTCCGGGAGGGAATTCGCTGCGAAAAAATTATTATGACAAAAAGGATTGCCAGAACTCAAACATTAACCTTAATAATATATTAAGAACCAAAACGCATGAATTAGGAGAATGGTCGAGAATTGAAATCACTATCGGGCATGTTTCCAACAAGTATCACGAAAGGATTTATCAGCAAAAGATTGAGATTATTCTCTCTAGAAAATCAACCTTCGATATTGATATTTCTTTTCCAGCAGGTTTACTTACAATGACGCAGGGCGAAGATGAGATCTCATCTTTAGGGGGTATTAGTTTAGCTGCAATAGCTCAGTTTACTTTTTATAAATCTGAGATGATTGAAAAGGCAAAGCCATACAGAGCTGGTATAGGTATTTTGGCTTTTGATGCATTTAACTTTAGTGAAAGTGCAACACGATATTTGGCTTTAGTTGCTCTTGGTTCGGTTTATCCGATAAATAGGAGTAATAGTAAATTAAACTTCCCACTACATATAGGTGGTGGGTATCGGATAGACAATGGGAAGTGGTTCTTCTTGGTTGGGCCAGGTATAAGAATTAGTTTTTAAAACTAATTCTTATTTCCAGTTAGCTTATTTTGCTGAGGTTTGATTTTAACCACAAACCAGCAATAATACTTTTTGCATCGGTAATAGTGCCATTTTCAACTGCTGTTATAAATTCATCAGCAGAAAAATACATCAACTCAATGTCTTCGTTTTCATCATCGAGTCCACCACCATTATGCACCTTTGCATCTTCATCAATTTTCCCAAAATACAAAAGTATTCTTTCAGAGGTGCCTCCTGGTGATACAAAGAATGTATTGATATGCTCAACTTCTGTTGGTAAATACCCAATCTCTTCTTCTACTTCGCGCTTAATTGCTTCGGCTGGGTCTTCTCCTTTTTTTAATCCGCCTGCAATTATTTCCAGTATCCAACCTTCTCCTTTATTATAAGCAGGTAGTCTAAACTGTTTTGTAATAATAAATTTTTGTAAGGAGGTGTGCCAAATAAGTGCTGCTACAGAATCTCCTCTTTCGAGACTGAGCAAACGCACTCTATTACTCATTTCACCATCTACTTTTTCAAATTCTAATTGTACTTCTTCTACTTTTAAAAAGTCTTCAAGCAACCATTTGCGATTGAAAATATTTACTTTTTTCATTTACGACACATTAATTTTTTCCTTATCTACGTCCTTCATTCGTTTGAAGTAGTCTATAGATGCTTCTTTCACTTTAGGAGAAAGTAGCAACGCAGAAATCATTGTTGGATAAGCCATTACAGCGTACATCCCATCAATCAAGTTTATTACTGCATTTATAGAAACAACTGAACCCCAGATTATTGTTGCGACATAAAATATTCTATAATGTAATTGGTATTGTGTTCCGAATAAAAACGAAATACACTTTGTACCATAATACGAAAATGAGAATAAGGTAGAAAATGAGAAGATCAATACGCAAATTAATAATAGAATAGGGCCTGCAGTCGGCATTACACTCCCAAAAGCAGAAGCTGTTAACGTTACTCCATTATCATCACCAGTTTTCCATACGCCAGTTATTATAATGGCGAGAGCCGTCATAGTACAAACAATAAGTGTATCTATTGCTGGGCCTAACATGGCTACTAATCCTTCTCTTACTGGTTCTTTTGTTTTAGCCGCTCCATGCATCATAGGTGCGGTGCCAATACCTGCTTCATTAGAGAATGCTGCTCTTTTTGCACCTTGTCTTATTACTTCTCCCACAACACCGCCTAAAACGGCATTTCCAGTAAATGCATCAGTGAAAATTAAAACAAAGCTTTCTGGTATTAATGTGATGTTAGATAAAATGATATACATTACAATACCTACATAGGTAACAACCATAAAAGGCACCATTTTACCTGCAACCATCGCAATTCTATGAATCCCCCCAAAAATTACAACTGAAACTATAATTACGATAATTATACCTGTAATAAGGTCTGAAAGAAAAGTGGGACCAAAGTTATTTGTAAAATATGCAGATTCAATTAACAAGTCATTAGGAATAAGAAATACATCTCTGATAACCTGAGTAAGCTGATTTGCCTGAAATATTGGTAGACAGCCAAATAAACCAGCAATGGAAAATACAACTGCCAAAGGTTTCCATTTAGTGCCTAGTCCTTCCATAATTACATACATGGGGCCACCTTGCACTGCACCATCTGAGTCTTTTCCTCTATACATAATAGAAAGTGTACAGGTGAAAAACTTGGTAGCAATACCAAAAAATGCACTTATCCACATCCAAAATAAAGCTCCGGGGCCACCTAGCGTTATTGCAACTGCTACACCACTTATATTACCCATACCAACTGTAGCCGCAATTGCACTAGCTAAAGCCTCGTAGTGGTTAATATCTCCGGGATCGTCTGGGTTATCGTATTTACCTCTTAATACTTTTATTGCGTGGCCGAAATATTGAAAGGGAAGGAATCGGGAGTAAAGCATAAAGTAGAAACCTCCTCCAAGTAAGAGTACTAACAGCGGAGTACCCCACATAAAATCGCTAAAGTTTTGTAGTATTTCTTCTATCAAAATCTGTGAGTGTTTTTTTGTAGTCAATAGTTTAAAGCTAATAAAAATAAGTCTTATTCTTTTTATGAAGCCAAACTATAAAAACTTTTTGGAGGCAATGGATTCAGTATTATCATTTTTTTTAGGCATTGGTGTTTGTGCTATTCTTTGAATAATTATATGTAATTATTTAAAAAATTAAACTGGTGAATTTTGTGATGGTATGCCATTAAAATAGTACAATAATTATTAGGATGGCTCAGGCTTTTTTCTAATTTAGAATAGTAAATGAAAATGAATCCATCAATCAAAAAAAATCAACAATAAGATATGAATTGACCTAATACTTATTGCGATGAAATTTTTTCTGTTTCTGTCCCCTATATTTTTAGGATCGTCACTTTCTGTTTACTATTATTTGCTCAAGGAGATTGATTTTATGAAAAGCTTCATACTGCTTTTCAGTACATTTTTTTTCTTCTTTATTTGTCTGATTTACATTGTGCTTAAGAAACACTCCCGCAACTATGTGGACACAGTTTTTTTAAGCATTATGCTAAGCAGTGTCACTTTACCTGTATGCTACTTTTTGTATAAGTATTTTTCAGAGCAAGCACTATTTCTTGTAATGATGGGAAGTACAATGGTTTATGTACTTATGCTAGTGGTGGGTTTAAGAATTATAAAGCGCTGGTACAACTATGTTGTTCCTTACTTGGAAAGGTAAAAGCTGGTAGGTTTTCCGGGAAAATATTCCCGGAAAGCAGCTTTTCATTTTTACCAGGTTGTAGCTTTAAGCTCTCTAATTGCTTTAAGAATATCTCTTCGACTTACTTGGCCAACCAATTTTCCATTGTGAACTACTGGGAACTTTCTAAAATGAGTAGTTAAGAATTCATTGGCTACCTCTAGTATGTTACTGTCTATTGAAACAGTTTTTACAACGGGAGACATATAATCGCTTACCTTCTTATAATTATAAGGTAGGTTGTTGTAAGCGCTGTCAATAATAATTCTAAGACAGTCTTTTTCTGTGATCATCCCAATGATATTTCTTTCATCATCTAATACAGGAGCACCAGTTAATTTTTTGCTAAGTATAATTTCTATAGCTTCATTAATAGTAACATCAGGCTTTAAGGTAATTTCGTCTCTTGCCATATATTTTTTAACAGAGGGATAATTCGCTTTGCCCATTGTTGCGGTGTCGTCGGCACGTCTTGGTGTAAAATTCATGATGTTAAGGTTTTTGAGTTAAAAGATAAGGAGTTAGTAATCGCCCAAATAATTAAATAACTCAAGAGAATTAGGAGTTAAAGCTTATTCAGCGGGTTTTTAAAAGTTATTTAATGTATAGAATGGACTTGGGAGGTTAGTATAGGTAGCTGGATTATACAAATTATGGCTTTTAACCATTACAAAAGATAGTAAAAAAAAATGAATTTTCCTATACCTACGTTGGGAGAGGTGGCTAAACTTAATTAAATAGTAATTAATTCTTAGGATTGTAAATTGTTATTAAGAGAAGTAATATGTTACTTTTTCGCCTCCTAATAATACTAGGTAAGTAAAAAATATTCCCCAGAAAATTGCACTAGCAAGCATTGATGAGAAGATTTTCATTTTTTTTTCGCCAAATGAGACAGCTATAGCAGCGCCAATAGGTGGGCTAAATAATAGTGGAGTTAGAAATGCTACACCCCATACACCGTATTTGCGCCAGATTTTGACAACTTTTCGGTTTCTGGGTGAAAAAATTCTTCTTTTACGAAAAAATAACCTTAATACCTTATCTCTTAAACTACTTCCAGCATAAGCAATAATAATAACAGTAGCCATCATACCTAAAACTGTAGTTATAATAGTTTCAAGTTGAGATAGCTCAAGAAAGTAACCTGTAACTGGGCCTAAAATAAATTTAAAAGCACTTACAGAAAAGACAGTAAAATACTTTTCCATTAAATAAATCATGAGTTTCAGTTACTATATAAAATAAAAGCCTGGTAAATTGTTTAAAAAAATCAGGCAGCTATTAGAATTGAATAAGTGTAATAAAAGTAAATTGAAAGAAGAATGCTGCCCTGCAATCTACCCAATCTTTTCTTAAATACCATAAGTGGTAATAGGGCTAAAGTAACTCCTAACATCCAGAACATATCTCCCATAATGGCACTGCTCACATGGATGTCTTTAATAATGCTAGTGATTCCTAATATTGATAATACATTGAAAATATTAGAACCCATTAGGTTACCAATAGCGAGATCAGTATTTTTCTTTAAAGCTGCTACAATAGATGTGACTAATTCAGGTAGGCTTGTGCCTATAGCAAGCACAACAATTCCAATTATTCTTTCAGAAACCCCCATTCTAATAAATATATCTTTGGCACTTCCTACAAACCATTCAGAGCCGAAGTATAAACCAAGACAACCAATAATAATTAAACCGAAATCTGCTCCCCACTTAATCAAAGGAGTTTTTTCTTCTATTACTGTTTCTTCTTTTTCAGCTTCTATTGCTTTACTAGCCTGTCTCGATTTTCGTATTAAATAAAATATGTAAGCTATAAGAATAATTACAAAAAGAATTCCCTCTTGTCTTTCGAGGTAATTTTCAAGTACTAGAACATATAATAAAAATGAACTACCCATAGCCATTGGCCAGTCTATTCTAATACTATTACTATTTATATTGATAGGTGAAAAAACTGCGGTTAATCCTAAAACAAGAGCTAGGTTGCAAATATTAGAACCAATTACATTGCCCATTGTCATATCTGGACTGCCTTGTAAAGCAGATTGTACACTAATGAAAAGCTCTGGTGAAGAAGTACCAAATGCAACAATGGTGAGTCCGATTACTAAAGGTGAAATTTTAAGTCTTAAAGCGATATTGGAGGCACCTCTAACAAGTATATCACCTCCTGCAATTAGAATAATTAGCCCTGCAATTAAAAATAAAGTTTCGTACATGTTATCAAATTTTTTCACCGAATGATAGGTCTCCGGCATCACCAAGACCAGGAACTATATAAGACTGTTTGTTTAATGTGTCATCTAAAGCACCAAGCCAAATATTGCTATTTGGTAGTTTTTGTTTTACATATTCAACCCCTGGCTTACTTGCAATTGCAGCGACAAGATGAATACAATGAGGTTTACCTCTTTGAATCAAAGACTCATAAGATTTTATAAGTGATTTGCCTGTTGCCAGCATGGGGTCGATTATGATCAGAGTTTTATCTTCAACTGAAGGAGAAGCCATGTATTCCATATTGATATAAATCTCTTCACCTTCGTTTTCACTTTCTGCTCTGTATGCACCAATAAATGCACTTTGAGCTTTATCAAATACTTCGATAAATCCTTGATAAAACGGCAGCCCTGCCCTAAGTATTGTTGCCAGAACTATCTCCTCATTAATAAGCGAAATCTCAGAAGATCCAAGTGGAGTTTTTATCTCTTTTTTGGTAAAATTGAGCTTTTTTGAGAGTTCATAAGCCATAAACCAACCGAGTTTTTTAAGGTTAGTTCTGAATTTTGAGCGGTCTTGCTGTATGTCGATATCACGCATTTCTGCGATGGCATGATTTGCTACTGATGAGTGATCGTTAAAGATGTAAACCATAATACTTTAGAAGTTGAAAAATGCAGATAGACTATTTTGTTAATCGCGTATATTAAAAAATAATGGTTTTGTTTAACAGTAATCAAAATTACAATAATTAATGTAATTGCTTTGATTCAATAATTCAATTAATATTTATTCGAATCGAATTTTGATGTTCACCAAACTAGATATTGAAAATCGCTTATTCAATTATTTCGTGTTTACGCGATTTTATTCTGGGTTTTTGTTTGCCTTGTAGTAATTCCTGTTTATTAAGTTCTACTACTTTTTCAGAAGGTTTGTAATTTGAAAGATTGTTTAATGAAGGTTGTCCTGCATTCACCCAGCAAGTAAACCAAAAATCTGCCACCATTTTAATAGAAGCTCTAAGTCTTCTTTCAACCTGATTATTTAATGCTTCGTGGTAAGCTTCACAAAACTTTGTAGAGTATACTTTGGTCGTAGCATTGTTTCTTTCTTCGAAACTGAATTTTTTATCTTCACCTATTTTCTCTGTAATCGTTTTTTCGATTGATAAAACAGAGTCAAGGCTGTTATTCGCATTTCTTACAGCAGACCACGCTGTTTGTAATGGATTATCAAGATAGGTTGCATCTTCAAATAAGAGGTCATAATCATTAGCGAAAAGTTCTACAAGTCTAGATTCCCACAAACCGTGTATGCCATGCTGGTTGGTAAGTTGGCCATTATAGTTACTTGTAGTATGTAAAGGTACATTGGCATCTGCTATATAATGGCCTATTTCAGCGGAGTATTTTAGTATCAATTCTGGGTTGTTTTGTTCAAAAGCTTTAGTTAAACGAAAGCTCATAGAGTAGATATGCCAAGGTACAATTCCATAACTTGTTAAAGAATCTTCGGAATACTTTTCCACAGCTTTTTTCCAAGTTATAGGAATGCTATCGTTTATTGCTTCTTTATAGAGGTCTAGATCTATGTAATGTTTAGGTGCTTCTCCTTCTATCAAATATCTTCTTGCATCTGGATTTACAGAACTTTCTTCAATCAGTTGTATGTTTTGTTTATAAAATGCAAGCATTTCTTGAGGTAGAAGAAAAATAGCAGTGCGGTTTATTAATTTATGTGCTGTAAAACCCCACTTATTCTCGCTTTTTTCAGAAAAAAAAGAAAAAAATACACTTGTAGAAAAAAAATAAATAAAAAATTTCGAGTGTGTCATAATGTAATAAAGGACTAATATTTGAGTAAGGTTTGTTCATTTTGATTAAGTAAAAGTTAAACAAAACTTCTTTTTTAGTTTAACTATTCCCTCTTTATATTGTATATATCCTTTTTTAATCCTCAATGTGTGGAGTATTCTCCACAGCTTTTATACACTTCCTTATTATATACTTATGTAATGTTTTTTTAATAAATGTAAACAAAACGCACTATTTGTGTTTAATCTTTGACTCATGAATGTTAAACAAAAATTTGCAAGTTTGTTTAAAAAACTTTACATTTGGTTCAACAAAACAATTAAATAGGCAAAAGCAAGAAATTAAAAATATGACAGCACTTGAATTCAGTTACTCGTTAAGTCAAATGACTACATCTTTAAAGCCTTTTGCATTGAAACTTACAAAGGATCACGAAGAAGCAAACGACCTTTTACAAGAAACGATGCTTAAGGCATATACCAATAGAGATAAATTCGCAGAAGGTACAAACCTGAAAGCGTGGTTATATACAATTATGAAAAACACTTTCATTACTAACTATCAAAGATTAGTAAGAAGAAATACCTTCATAGATTCAACAGATAATTTACACTATATAAATTCTACTGAGAATATTACTCAGAACCTTGCATACTCGTCATTTGCAATGAATGATATGAACAAAGCTATTCAAGCTTTAGATGAGGCTTACAAAGTGCCATTTATGATGCACTTTAGAGGTTTTAAATATCATGAAATTGCAGATCGTTTAGGTATTCCGATTGGTACTGTAAAAAATAGAATCCATATTGCCAGAAAAGAATTAAAAGGGAAGTTAAAAGTCTATGCTAAGAATTAATAGAGCTTCTTCTTTAAATGGCCAATAACCGAACACATTGAATAGCATTGTTAGTATTAGCAATGCTTTTTTAGTTTTTAATGCAAAAAAACTTAAGGCTTGAAAAAAAATATTATAGTAATAGGGGCAGGATTTGCTGGTTTATCTGCTGCTATTAGTCTGGCAGACAAAGGGTTTAGCGTGAAAATACTTGAGAAAAACTCAGTAACAGGTGGAAGGGCGAGATATTTTAAAGAGCAGGGCTTTACATTTGATATGGGGCCTAGTTGGTATTGGATGCCAGATGTGTTTGAGAGTTTTTTTAATCGCTTTGGCAAAAAAACATCAGACTATTACGAGTTAGTGCGATTAGATCCTTCTTATAGGGTGTTTTTTGGTAAAGACGATTTTCTAGATATACCGGCTGAAATGCAGGCAATAAACCAACTGTTTGAAAGTCTGGAGCCGGGAAGTTCAACACAACTTCAGGAGTTTTTGAAGCAAGCAGCTTATAAATATGAGGTCGGTATTAATAACCTAGTTTACAAACCTGGACAGTCGGTAATGGAGTTTATGGATGTAAAACTGCTTTCTGATGTGATTAAGATGGATATTTTCCAGTCTTTTTCTAAACATGTTAGAAAGTTTTTCAAAAATGATAAACTGATTAGACTCATAGAGTTTCCCATTCTATTTCTTGGTGCTACACCAGAAAATACGCCCGCTTTATATAGCTTAATGAACTATGCAGACATTGCACTAGGTACTTGGTATCCTAAAGGGGGTATGCATAAAATAATAGAGGCAATGGTTGCTCTGGCTAAAGAAAAAGGGGTAGAGATTATTACGGGTGAAGAGGTAAAAGTTTTTGATATCGATCAAAAAGACATTACAAAAGTAATTACAGAAAATACAGAGTTTGAAGCAGATGTAGTTGTTGCCGGAGCAGATTACCATCATATTGATAAACAAGTTTTACCAGCCGATTTTAGTAACTATACAGAAAGTTATTGGGATAAAAGAGTGATGGCACCTTCATCATTAATTTTTTATGTAGGTCTCAATAAAAAGCTCAACAAGCTTATACATCATAATTTATTTTTTGATAGAGATTTAGGTCCGCATGCGGTAGAGATCTATGAAAATCCTAAATGGCCAACAGAGCCACTATTCTATGTTTCTGTAACTTCTAAGACTGATGAAACAGTTGCTGAAGAAGGAATGGAAAATGTTTTTATATTAATGCCAGTCGCTCCAGATTTAGAAGATAATGAGGAGATAAGAGAAAAATACTTTAATATTATAGTAGATAGAATTGAAAATATAACTGGGGAAAAATTTAGAGAACATATTATATATACAAGAAGTTACGCCCATAAAGATTTTAAAAAGGACTATCACGCTTTTAAGGGAAATGCTTATGGTTTAGCTAATACCCTTATGCAAACTGCGATTTTAAAGCCAGGATTAAAGAACAAAAAGTTAAACAATCTCTATTATACAGGCCAGCTAACTGTACCCGGACCCGGAGTTCCCCCTTCTTTAATTTCGGGAATAGTAGTCGCAGATGAAGTTGAAAAGCAGTTTAGTTAATTTTCAGATTTAAACATATGCAAAATGGATCATCAGTTACTTTTTGATAAAACCACTTATAAGTGCAGTAAATTAATTACTCAAGAGTATAGTACTTCTTTTACAATGGGCATACAGGCATTAAATAAAAAATACCACATGCCAGTTTACGCCATTTATGGTTTTGTTCGATACGCTGATGAAATTGTTGATACTTTCCATCAACACGATAAAAAATTACTACTAGATAGATTTAGACAAGATACCTACAGAGCAATAAGAGACAAAATAAGTCTTAATCCTGTATTGCATGCTTTCCAGTTGGTAGTGAATGAGTATCATATTGAGCAGGAGCTAATAGATGCTTTTCTAAAAAGTATGGAGATGGACCTGTATAAGTCTGATTACAATACTGATATGTATGAAGAGTATATTTATGGTTCGGCAGAAGTAGTTGGATTAATGTGTTTAAGGGTATTTTGTAAAGGAGATGATGATGAATACCAAAGGCTAAAAAAGCCTGCTTGTGCTTTGGGTTCGGCTTTTCAGAAAGTGAACTTCTTAAGAGATATGAAAAGCGATTTTGATGAGCGTGGCAGGGTTTATTTTCCAGGGGTAGATTTTACAAAGTTTGATTGTAATGCTAAAGCTGCCATTGAAGCAGATATCCAAAAAGATTTTGACGAAGCTTATAAAGGTATTACACAACTACCTAAAGAGGCGAGGTCTGGTGTTTACCTTGCATATATTTATTATGTTAAACTTTTTCAGAAAATTAAGGCCTGTTCAGCGGCTAAAATTTTAACTGAAAGAATCCGCGTTCCCGACTTTAGAAAATTATTGCTATTTTTCTCAACCTTCGTCAAATACAGATTTAATTAAAATATTTTGGCTGCTTATAAATGATTCCCGTTTTTTGTTGTTGCATTACATAATTAAAAATGGGAAAGTTGTTCTATAACCTTGGAGTATCGCTGTACATTCAAATTGTTCGGTTGGTTTCAGGCTTTAATACCAAGGCAGAGAAGTTTATTGAAGGTAGAAAGGAATTATTATTCAATTTATCTGAAAAGTTTAAAGGAAATAGCAGGCCTGTTGTATGGTTTCATTGTGCTTCTTTGGGAGAGTTTGAGCAAGCCAGACCAGTACTTGAAAGATTTAAAACAGAATATCCCAACCATTTTGTTTTACTCACTTTTTTCTCTCCAAGTGGATATGAGGTGAGAAAGAATTATGCACAGGCAGATTACATTTGTTACTTGCCAATAGATACTGCCGAAAATGCACAAAAGTTTGTTTCTATAACAAAACCAACTATTGCATTTTTTGTAAAATACGAGTTTTGGCATCATTACATCAATCAACTTACTCTCAATCAAATCCCTGTAATTTCATTCTCAGCCATATTTAGAAAAAGTCAGGTGTTTTTTAAGCCTTATGGGAACTTCTATAGGCAAATACTCCATAAGTTTATGCATATTTTTGTGCAAGATGAGGCATCAGAAAAATTACTAAAAAGTATTGGGGTAAATAATATTACAATTGGCGGAGATACTCGATTTGATCGAGTAAAAGCCATTGTAGATGCACGGAAAGATATTGAAATTGCAGCCAGATTTAAAAATGGTTTACCAATATTGGTAATTGGAAGTAGCTGGCCTCCTGATATAGAATTGATTGCAAACTTTTATAATAATAGTACCAAAAAGCTAAAACTCATTATTGCCCCTCACGAAATTGAAGAAAGTAAAGTACAAAGGGTAATAAATGCTTTTCCTAATAAAAGTATTGTTCGGTTTTCTCAGGCAGAAAACAAACAACTCGAAGATTTTGATATTTTAATTATAGATAACATCGGTATGCTTTCTTCTTTGTATTACTATGGCGAGTATGCCTACATTGGAGGTGCTTTTGGCACAGGTTTGCATAATACGCTAGAAGCAGCAACATATGGAGTGCCAGTGTTTTTCGGACCTAAATACGCTAAGTTTAGAGAAGCAATTGAGCTCGTAAATTTGGGCGGCGCTTTCTCGGTGAATACGAACGAAGAGTTTGAGAAAGTATTTAAGCATTTGTTTAATGATGAAACTCAAAGAAAAGAAAAAGGAACAATTTGTTCAGAATATGTAATGAGTAATACTGGAGGAACTGAAAAAGTAATTGACTTTTGTAAAACACTTATAAAATAATGGCAGGTAAGAATAAAAACCCAAAGAATGTAGCATACCAGCAAGGAACAATCATTCGATCAACAGGTTCTTGGTATGAAATACTTGCCGAAGATGATAAAATTTACAAAGGGCGATTAAGAGGGAAGTTTAAGATTAAAGGTATAAAAGCGACTAATCCGATTGCTGTTGGCGACAATGTTTCTTTTTTTAGTGAAGATACTGAAGAAAGTACTGTAGTTATTAACAGTATTGAAGATAGAGATAATTACATTATTAGGCAGTCTACCCATAAGAAAGGGCATATTCATATTATAGCCTCAAACCTAGATCAGGCAGTTTTAATTGCTACCATTAGTATGCCCAGAACCTCTCTAGGATTTATAGATCGTTTTTTGGTTTCTTGTGAGTCTTTCCATGTGCCTGCATGTATCATATTTAACAAAGCAGATTTACTAAGCGAAGAGGAAGAAAATTATCTTGCTTACTTAACTAATTTATATAGCAACTTAGATTATAAAGTGTTGTCTGCTTCTGCATTATATGATGATACACTTTCAGATATTACAGCTTACCTAAAAGGTAAAACAAGTTTGATTGCAGGTCACTCTGGTGTTGGTAAGTCAACGTTAATTAATAGGTTGGTTCCCAATGCACTGCAAAGAACTGCTGAGGTATCAAACTTTGCAAAAAAAGGCGTACACACCACTACCTATGCAGAGATGTTTAAGATGGATGAAGCGTCTTATTTAATCGATACTCCGGGAATTAAAGAATTTGGTATACTCGGCTTAGAAGAGTACGAAGTGTCTTACTTCTTTCCAGAAATACGCGAAGAATCAGAGAATTGCAAGTATTATAACTGTACTCACACACATGAGCCTGGTTGCGCAGTAGTTGATGCGGTGAATGAAGAAAAAATTGAAGTATCTAGATACAGAAGCTACCTCAGCATCCTCGAAAATGAAGATAACAGGAGGTAACCTCAATATTTTACTTACATATTCTTATCAAGAAGATTTAAAATCAGCATCTGAACTTTAGGCTCTTTTTGTGGAGTAAGGGTAAAGTAAACTTGTATGTCGCCTTTTTCTCCATGCAGTAGAAAAGTGCCTCTTAGCTGATTAAGGGGTTTTACAGGTCCAGTAGATTTAATTTTCCCCACTTCTTCAAAAATGGCTTTTGCTTCGGCAACACGATCTTCACGCGGAATATCCAGATAGAAGTTTTCTGCTAGAATTTCTTTTTCAAACTCTGGATTCCACTCATTAATCAAATTGATTACATCATCTTTTTTAGAAAGAAGAATATCAGAAACTGGTAGTGTTCTTTTTTCTAGTACATCTGCTTTAAGCAAAGCATCCATTACTTCTGCATTGGCTGCCGAAGGAGCCTTGTAAGTAAGGTTGCAGAATGACATTATTCCCACTCCATAATCTGGATAAAAAACATAATTACTACCAAAACCCGGTAAGCCACCACTATGAGCTACAGAGTATACACCATTACAATTTTTAGAAATTCTTAATCCATAACCATAAGCCACAATTTCTGCACAGGTATTTCCTTCTGAATCTTTGGCATTCGTATTTAATCTCGGGAATTTCGGTTGATGCATCTCTCGAATAGAACTTCTTTTAACGGGGCCATTATCTGTATCATTACTAGGTGGCCAAGCAGACAAATGGAAAGAAACATATTTGCTAAAATCATCAATGGAAGTAATAAGCCCACCCATCGCACCAAAAGCACCATCGTGTAAATAAGGTTCTTCTACCCACTTTTCGCCTTTCCATCTGTAGCCCATAGCTAACAAACTATCGGGAACTTCGGTATATTCCCAATAAGTATTGTACATTTCTAAAGGTTCAAATATATTTTTGGTGATATATTCCTGATAAGGCATTCCCGATATACTTGAAATAATGTGTCCTAATAAGGCAAAGCCCAAGTTGCTGTATTCATATCCGTAAGCTGGCACATTAGAAAATGTAATGCCTTCTTTTACAATATCAATCAATTCTTCATCAGTTGCATCGAGTTGGCGATCTCCCCAAGGATTATCTTCAGGAAAACCCGAAGTCATGGTGAGTAAATTCTCAATTTTTATGACAGGAGCATCTGCTGTAAGATAAGTGAGGTTAGAAAGTTCCGGGATAAACTTAGCGGCAGAATCTTGCAAAGAAAGCTTTCCTTCATCTCGTAGTTTCATAATTGCCATGGCTGTAAAACTCTTAGACATGGAGGCTATTCTAAACTGAGATTTTGTGCTTACAGGAATTTTAGAGGCTGTATTTATAATTCCTATTTCTCCTGAATACACAAGTTCATTATCTACAACAAAGCCATAAGCCAATCCGGGAAGATGTTTTTCCTCAGCAAATTTTTTAAATATTTCATCAGCAACAGGCAGTACATCTACTATCTTTTTTACCCGATCTTTATTCTGAAATACAGGTACTTTATACTCTTCTACGTATCGTATATCTTGCTTTGACTCTGGTAATTCTCCTTTTTTTAAGTTGTTGCAGGAAGTGAAAAATGAAATAATCAGCAAAAAAATGATTTGATTAGCTCTCATAAGAAATAACCTAATGTTAGATAAAAAGTATTTGGCAATTATTGCTTATTGGCTAATGGGCAAGTGCTAGATGCTTTAATGCATCACTATAATTCCTTTTTGTTTTAAAATTTTTATTTGACTGGCTAGAATGGGATTACCTATCAAATTTACAAATTCTAAGTTTTCTAATTCAAATAATGGAGAAATATCATCAATTTGATTTCCCGAAAGATCAATTACTCTTAATTTCAATAAATTACCTAGAGCATCTATATAGCCTATCTGGTTATTTGCCAAGTATAATTCTTCAAGCCGATTCAGATTCCATAATTCAGCAATATCACTAATATCATTATTAGTTAAATCTACGCTTATGGCATGTTTGCAATATTCTATACCATCCAAAGTCTCGATATTACTTAAAGCAAGCTCAAAGTGTTCAAGGTCTTCCAAATAATAAGGTGGAAAATCTCTGTCTAAATCTCCATATACTCTCAATTTAATAGTATTGTAAAAAGAGTTTTCGTAATTCTCATTATTATACTCTTTTTCACTGTTATCGTCATAGTCTGTATTGTTATAATATTCTTCGTTTTTCACATCTTCCCAGTAGTACACAGGGTTGTAGTCTACATCTTCATCTATGGTAGTTACCCTAATGTTTTCTAGGTTTTTAAGTAAAAGGATATGCGCGTAGCTTTTTAGTGTTTCTGTATTATTTAACAAATAAGCTTTTTCTATGGCATTTCTTAGTACTTCTCCTTTATCTGGATGGTAGAGTATAACCAGTTTTGAGAAACAACGGGCATCTTTTTCTTCGTTAATGGTTATGTAATCCGAAATGAGATTGGCGATTTCTCTAATATTACCATATTTCCTGTTTTGATAGTACTCAATGAGTTTACCTGTAATACGAGTTAGGTTTTCATCTGAGTAGGCTTCTTTTAATTTGCGGTAAAGTGTATCATTATCCATATAACCGGTAGATTCAGATTAAAAAATAAGTGAAAGTAACTGTCTAAAGGTTTGGTAGAAGAAATAAAGGTTATATACCTATAAATGTATAGATAATTGTGTAGCCATAAAAATCAATTGGAAAAGACTTTAAAATAAAAGTACGGATAATAAGAAAATAATGCTTCAACTAGAAGTAAAGATTTTGTGAACTCAAGAAGATTAATTGGCTCCTGTCTAATTTGTCTTTATAAACTAATTACTTTTGTTTTACAACTAGTAAATTTTTTAGCCATAAATAACCTGTTATGCTATCTATTCTAATACAAAATGCCCGTGTAGTTAATGAAGGCCAAATTACAGAAACTGATGTTTTTATAAGAGACGGATTTATTCATAAAATCGGAAAAAACCTAAGTAAGTTACAGGCAGAAAAAGTAATAGATGCCGCTGGTAAATACCTTTTACCTGGCTTGATCGACGATCAGGTGCATTTTAGAGAGCCAGGTTTAACTCATAAAGCAGAAATTTATACAGAAGCGAGAGCTGCTGTAGCAGGTGGTGTTACCAGTTTTATGGAAATGCCCAATACGGTGCCTAATACAGTAACTATCGATTTGCTCGAAGATAAATACAAAATTGCATCGCAAAAAGCATTGGCTAACTATTCATTTTTTATGGGAGCTACCAACGATAATTTGGAAGAGCTCAAAAAAGTAAATAGAGAAGAAGTTTGCGGTATTAAGATATTTATGGGTTCATCAACCGGAAATATGTTGGTAGATGATGAGGCCGTTTTGGAGAATATTTTCTCTAGCACAGATATGCTTATTGCTACTCATTGTGAGAAAGATCCGATGGTAAAAGCCAACGAGGCAATATATAAAGAAAAGTATGGCGAGGATGTTCCTGTAAAATTTCATCCACTCATTAGAAGTGAAGAAGCTTGCTATGCTTCGTCTTCTCAGGCGGTTGCCTTAGCCAAAAAGCATGGAGCTCGCTTGCATATTTTGCATATTTCTACTGCTAAAGAATTAGAATTATTTGAGAATAAAACTCAGCTAAAAGATAAAAAGATTACTGCTGAAGCTTGTATCCATCACTTGTGGTTTTCAGATGCAGACTACGAAAAGAAAGGCACACTTATTAAGTGGAATCCGGCAGTAAAGACAGCTAGCGATAGAGATGCTATTTTTAAAGCAGTGCTCGATGGTAAAATAGATGTAATTGCTACCGATCACGCACCTCATACAAAAGAAGAAAAAAATAACACTTACTTTAAAGCTCCTTCCGGTGGGCCATTAGTTCAACATAGTTTACAAGCTTTATTAGAGTTTTATCATCAAGGAAAAATCTCTTTAGAGACAATTGTTGAGAAAGCTTGCCATAATCCGGCAACTTTATTCAGAATTAAAGAGAGAGGATATGTTAGAGAAGGCTACTGGGCAGATTTGGTTTTAGTAGATTTAAATGAAGAGCAGGAAGTAAAAAAAGAAAATATCTTTTATAAATGTGGTTGGTCTCCTTTTGAAGGTGTAAACTTTCACTCAAAAATCACACATACTATTGTTTCAGGGCATATTGCTTATCAAAATGGTAAGTTTAATGAGAGTGTAAAAGGGAAAAGATTAAAATTTTCCGCTTAGAATTTTGTATTAAATGAATAACAGTATAAATTTGCAAACCTAAATTAAATGGCGGGTGTAGCTCAGTCGGTTAGAGCACCAGTTTGTGGCACTGGGGGTCGTGGGTTCGAATCTCATCATTCGCCCTTAAAAAAGCTTACTTGTAATGAGTAGGCTTTTTTTATATCTTTATCTCTCTCCCGATACAATTTTTCATGAAATCCATTAGAGAAAAACTTGCTGAAATCTATTCAGGAAAAGCCATTGATTTTACTTTTCAAGAGATTAAAAAACTCATATCAGCTTATAAATCCAAATTAAAGAACTCTAATTATTTACTTACAGAAAAGGATGTGATCTTAATTGCTTATGGCGATCATGTAAAAAAACAGGGAGAAAATCCTTTGGTCACGCTTTATACCTTTTTAGAAAAGCATCTCGATAATCAGATTAATACAGTTCACTTGCTGCCATTTTATCCATACTCTTCTGACGATGGTTTTTCTGTAATAGATTATTACGCAGTAAACCCTGAGTTGGGCAATTGGAAAGATGTTGAGCACTTGGCAAAAGATTATCGATTAATGTTTGATGCTGTAGTGAATCACATTTCGAGCGAGTCTGAATGGTTTAAGGAATACCTGAATGAAAATCCTGAGTATGAGAATTTCTTTGTGGATATTTCTTCTGAAATAGATTTAAGTGAAGTAGTTAGGCCAAGAGCTTTGCCATTGTTAAGCGAGTTTACAAGTAAGTCGGGTGCAGAAAAACACATTTGGACCACCTTTAGCCGAGATCAAATAGACCTGAATTATGAAAACCCGAAAGTGTTGTTACAGGTCTTAGATGTTTTGTTGTTTTATATTTCAAATGGTGCAAAGCTAATCAGGTTAGATGCCATCGGTTTTTTATGGAAAATTCCGGGAACTACCTGTATTCATTTGCCACAAACTCATGCAATTATCCAACTGGCGAGGTTGATTATTGAAGAAATCACCAAAGATGTAGTCTTAATTACCGAAACCAATGTGCCACATGCCGAAAATATTTCTTATTTCGGAGATGGGAATAATGAGGCGTATATGGTTTACAATTTCACTCTACCGCCTTTGTTGGCTTACTCAATTTTAAAAGGTGATATTACCGATTTAAAGAAATGGGCTACTAGTTTAGATTTACCAAGTAAAGATACCTGCTTTTTTAATTTTACTGCTAGCCACGATGGAGTAGGAGTGCGCCCTTTACAAGGCATATTAGCCGATACTGAAATTAGTTTTCTGGCAAATAAAGCGGAGCAACATGGTGGTTTTGTGTCTTATAAGAATAATCCGGATGGCTCGCAATCGCCTTATGAGTTGAATTGCAACTATATGGATTTAATAAGTGATCCGGAAGAAGATGATGCTCTTCGAATTAAGAAAATGTTGCTGGCCCAAGGGATTATGTTGGCTATGCCCGGAGTTCCCGGTATTTATTTTCATTCTTTGGTAGGTTCTGGAAATTACAAAGAAGGCGTAGAAATAACTGGGCAGAAAAGAACTATTAATCGGGAAAAACTGGATTATGATGAGCTTTCAAAAGATTTGGCTGATGGAGAGAGTTTCAGAAATAAGTATTTTAATGCTTATCTAAAGTTGATTGAAACAAGACAAAATTGTACTGCTTTCAATCCATTTGGAGAATTTCAATTTCCTGACCTACACGAAAAAATATTCGCAATAGAGCGATTATCAGCAGATAAGACACAAAAAGTATTAGCTTTATTCAATCTGTCTAATCAACCTCACAATCTCATGATTCCAGAGCTAAAAGGGAAAAATCTATTAAATACCTCTGAGATAATTAATGAGGAAGTAAAACTGGAAGAATATGAGCAAAAGTGGATTAGTGCAGATATTGATTAATGTAAAACGACTTGCTTTAAGAATATAGCTAAAGTTATATGAAAAGTAAATTATAATAAACTGAAGCTGCAAAGTAGGATTGTTTTATCCTATCTAACCTTGGATATAAAGATTTTGTAAGTTTTTATTTTAGGTTTTACATTTTTCTTTGAGCTACCCACACGACAAGATTTATCTTTTTCTGTAAATGTTATCTTAAAATTTTCATGGATGAAATTGCCATCTTCATCAATTATACATTTATTGCTATTAACAGCTTGGCGAAATAGTCTTTTGTAATCTTTTTTTCCTTTATAATCGGAGCCTAAACTATCGTAAATGAATGAGTAACCTCTATTATGAATACTTAAGTAAATCCAAGATGTAGCAAATTTTTTCTTAGCTTCATAGTTTTCCCCAAATTCAATTGTAAAACTTTCATTTGAATTTGTTTGATTATCAGATACTGACCAATCAGGACATTCATTCATAATCTCAATAGCTTCTTCAGAAGTCTGTGCTTTGCAAAGCTTTAATATGATATCAAAGTTGATTTGTCCATATGCATTAGAATACTCTATACACATAAGGAAGAGAGTAAAAGCAAATGAATAAGTTAACTTCTTAGATAGTAAGATCAAGATTAATTATTTCTTGTTGATTATGTACTTGAATCCAACTCCACTTCAAACAAAACCTCTCTGCAAGTACAGTAGTTACCCAAATGGCAAACAGCAAGTCTGTTAGTAAGTGAATTTTGAGGCGTGAAATTACCAGAAAAAATGCCTGTCCCTAAAGTGATGTGCGGTGAAAACTGCTTAAAACTATGTTTGGCAATGTATTCATTTACCCAATTAACACTACTTGCATTTGTGGTTTCATCTCCATGAAAATGTAATTGACTCACTTCATTTTTTAAGAAACTTTCTAGTTTAATTACCAAGGTTTCGTGTAGCTTTTGCAGCTCAACATTTTCTTCAATAGCAATACCGCTAATTGCTTCTCCTTTATCATTCGGATGGCATTCAATAACTGTGTAGTGTAAAGAAAGCGCCGAAAACTGATTGGCAATAGCAGTTACTTCTTTAAAGAAACTATCTACTTCTTCATCTTTTAAACCACCCATAGCTAATGATATATGTGGCAGATATTTAGTCCCCAACGGGATTTGCTGTATCCCACTTCCATTATCAAGTTTTTGATTGATGGTAATAGATTCATTGCTGATGTTTTTAGCAGGTAGAAGGACTACATCAATAGCTTTCATTTATTTAGCGTAAGTTTTTTTGCGCCAGTAGAATCTTATTACTCCAAATAAAATTACCAAAGATATCGGCAAAGCAATATTAAATATCTGCCAATAAACTTTTTCTTCATCTACCCTAAATTTATCTAGCGGGCGCATGGTAATTTGCTTACCACGAGAGGCAATTAAACCATTTTCGTCAGTAAGATAATTAAGAGCATTAATAAGGAATTCTTTATTAGAAAGCTCCTGTTTTCTAATAGGATCATAATCTAATGGGATTGCCTGTCCAGATTGTGGATCAAACTCGTTGGCGATAATATCGCCATCTGCCACTACAATTACCTTAGTTGGCTGGCTTTCGTTCAGCTTGTTATCGGTGCTAATGCCACGAGGTGGAAAACTAGTTGCATACAAAGAGCGGAATTTTCCTTCAAGTAAGTAGGCAACTGGTAGGTTAGATTTGTTATAAGCAGCCGGATTCATATCAGCTTTTAACTCATTTAAATCTACCATGGTGGGTACCACTTTTTCTTTAGTATACTTTGAAGTAAAAATCAGTGGTGTTTTTAATACATTTCTTGCTGTAACAGTATCAATACTGCTTACAAACTTGCTATAAACCACATCCATATTTTTTACAATCGGATGTTCGCTAAACGTGTTGAGATATATGTAATAAGGCCAAGGTAGACGCTCTATATTTGGTTGGTCTCCCACATTACCTGTATAAACTTCGATAATGCCGGCTCGTTGGTCTTGTAGCAAGTCCATGTTAATCCGCACGCCATATCTAAAAAGTAGATCTTCTATATTTAGGTCGTAGCCAAAAGCATAAGTACCTCCGGTGGCAATGCTGTCCAGATTCATTTGAACTTTGTCAATCATAAAAAGTGCTTTCCCACCTTTCATAATATATTGATCTAACTGGTATTTATCTACTTCACTAAAAGCAGCTTTAGGTTGAGCAACCACAACAGCATCGTAAATATCTAGTTTGGTTTTGTCTAATTGTACACGATCTACCACAAAATATTCACTTAAAGAAGTAGTAATATCTTGAAGTTGATTTGGGTTGAGCTCGTTGTGCCCATATACAAAAGCAATGTTTTTCTTGTTACCGATTCCTAGTTTTCGAACTCCACTGGTAAGTTCGTATTCTATGCCTTCAATAGACTGGTTAAGTCTTTCCTGAGCCGAAGCTGTTTTGTTTCCTTTTAAAAGCAAAACTGGAGTTTCTCTATTTCTGTAAGAGATAATGGCACCGGGAAATATAACCTTTTCTGTTCTTTTGCCATCAATATTGTCGTACAAGGTGGTAGCAGGTAAACCTTTAGATGTAAGTGATTGGTAAAACCTGTTTCTGGCTGTGGCATTTGGTGCCTCATCTGGATTCACAAATTTATATTCTATGTGATCTCCACCATATACTCTAAATTCTTCTAATGTTTCTTCAATAGAATTTCTAAGTCTTCTAAATCCTGAATTTAGATCACCTTCTAGGTAAACTTCAACATATAGAACATCATCTAGATTTTCTAGTAAATCTTTAGTAGCGTCAGAGATAGTAAATCTTTTTTCCTCAGTAAGGTCAATCCTTAATGGAATAAACTTAAGGTTAACATTAACTAAAATGATGAAAAGCAATACAGCACTAAAAGTTAGTATGTCTTCCCATTTTTTGTATTTCATCGATGCAGAGCTTTTTGTATTAAAAAATTACCACTTTCTGCTTTCTAAAGCGAGTTTGGTTAAAAAAATCATTATGGTTATCAGGCTTAAAAAGTAAGTGACATTACTAATATCGAGCAAGCCACGGCTTACTGAAGAATAATGAAAGTCAATGCCCAACTGATTGATATAGTAAGAATAGTCTGCCCAAACATTGATAGAAGCTATCGCTGAGAAACCATCATATAAACAAAAACAAAAAAATACAGCTATAATAAATGCAACAATTTGGTTATCAGTTAGTGATGATGCAAATATTCCTATTGAGGTGAATACTGCACCCAAGAATATTAAACCAATGTAAGAGCCAATAACTGCTGCAGTATCTATATTACCTTGGGGTGCACCAAGTATATAAACCGTATAATAATAGGTGAGAGTAGGTATAAGTGCCAGAATTACGAGTAATACGCTGGCAAAATATTTACCTAATATAATTTGTAAATCGGTGAGTGGTCGGGTTAGTAATAGCTCTATAGTTCCAGCTTTGTACTCTTCTGCAAAAGTACGCATGGTAATAGCCGGAATAAGAAACATAAATACATACGGAGCTGTACTAAATAGAGGATCTATTGCCGCAAAGCCATATTCCAGAATACTGGTTTGAGGAAAAACCCAAGATATCAACCCGATACTCGTAAGGAAAACAATTATGACAATATAGGCAACCAGAGAGTTAAAAAAACTTGCTACTTCTTTCAGTAGGATATTAAGCATGGATATTCAAAAAATTAAAAAAATAAGTAACTAACCAGTCTCATATATTTTAACTGACATATCGGTGCCAGTGTATGTGGGATAATATAAAATTTTATTGTTTAGTTCAGTATTAGGATACCAAAGATAGCCAGAATAAAATAGGGAACCAGTGTTGCTGCTCCAGCATAGTCTTTAGCGATTCTTTGTCCAAAAAATAACATCACGATACTTAGTGCTGAAATCTGAGCTCCTAGCATGGCTATAGTTGTATCGCCAGAAGTTAAAAGCATAATAACACCAATTGCAGATAGTAATCCTGCTGTTACTTCTGTAATAGTGATGATTGTTAAAAGTAATGGTACAACAGATTTGAGAGGACTGCTACCGAAATGACTTTTTAGCCAGTCTAGATTTCCTTTCCAATCGAATATTTTATCTAATCCGGATTGAAGAAACAAAATTGCTAGAATAGCTGCTGTTAATATTTGAACTGATAATTCTCCTTCTAAAACTTTTAATAAACTCATTAGCTAAAAAATCTTTATTAGCAATAATAATAAATATATAAGAGATATTGAGGTGGGATATATTTGAAATGATACAATAGAGATAAAAAAAAGAGATAGCCATGCGACTATCTCTTATGTATGTGGGTAAATATAAACTAAGTGATTTTCTATTTCTCAATTTAGATATACTTCTTACTGCTCTCATTCAGCTTCAAAGCTTTCTCTTTAAGGTTTTGTATATCTTTTTTTATTGTGTTAAGTTTTTCTTCAAGATTGTTTAGGTTGTCATTGTTGAGTTCTTCTTTAATTGTTTTCATAGCTTGGGTGTTTTTATAATAATTTATACAAATCTTAAACCTAACATCTGGGAAGTGTATAAAGGGTTGGGAATCAATTGAATAAAATTAATTAGCGACTTATAAAATCTTGATGATATTCCCATTATGGGATCAAATTCCAAGTATGCTGATTTTCGTCTCAAAATAGGAATTAGTTATGCCCTTATTTTAAGGAGTAAAAATAATCTTGAAAGCTTTGGAAATCAGCCGAGAGCTCAACAGCTTCTTTTTTCTTTTTAAGGTAAAGCTCAAGCCTTTCTGGAATATCTATTTTCTTTCCTAATACTTCTTCTGTAGTATCGATGAATTTTGCAGGATGTGCAGTTTCTAAGAAAATTCCAGTTTCGTTAGGCTGTAAAAGTTTTTCTAAGGCAGCATAACCAATAGCACCGTGAGGGTCGGCTATATAGTTGTGTTTCTCATAAATAGCTTTGAGATAACTTTTTATACCTTCATCATCTAAAGTATATCCAGTGATAAAAGCGGCCATTTTATCGTGATCGTTTTTGAAGAGATCGAGCATACGAGCAAAATTGCTTGGGTTACCTACATCCATAGCATTTGCCAGTGTTTTAATAGAAGGCCTTGGGTTAAACTCACCTGATTCTAGATATTCAGGTACAATATCATTTACATTAGTAGCAGCAATAAATCTTTTTATAGCTAAGCCTGATGTCCATGCGAATAGACCTCCTGTTAAGTTGCCAAAGTTTCCGCTTGGTACAGAAAAAACAATATCTTTTGCATCTTCACCTAATTGAGCTACTGCATGGTAATAATAGAAAGACTGAGGTAGAAAGCGAGCTAAGTTGATTGAGTTGGCAGAAGTAAGCATAAAATCATTTCTCAACTGCTCATTATTAAATGCTTCTTTTACTAGTTTCTGGCAATCGTCAAAAGTACCATCGATTTCAAGAGCAGTAATGTTTTTGCCATGTGTGGTGAGTTGTTGCTCTTGTATATGGCTTACCTTTCCTTTAGGATATAAGATTATTACTTTAATACCTGGTACATTATAAAAACCACTTGCAACAGCGCTACCAGTATCTCCAGAAGTAGCAGTTAATACATAAATGTCTTTGTCGTTGTTTTGTGTGAAATAGGCAAGCATTCTGGCCATAAATCGGCCTCCAACATCTTTAAAAGCACAAGTAGGTCCATGAAACAATTCCAAAGAATAAACCTGCTCACTAAGTTTTACTAAAGGAATTTCGAAATTAAGTGTTTCTTCGGTTAGCTTTTTAAGCGCTGTTTTTTCAACATCGTCTCCAAACAATCCGTTGGCAACTGTAAAACCAATCTCAGGTAAAGATTTTTTGTGTAAATCCTTGAAAAAACTTTCTGGCAATGTAGGAATGCTTTCTGGCATATATAAACCTTTGTCAGGTGCTAATCCTCTGATTACTGCATCTTTTAAGGTTGCCAATGGGGCTTTATGATTCGTGCTGTAATATTTCATCGGTATCAAATTGTTTATGCAAAAATAATAGGCTATTTGTTAATCACTCTTTTATATTCAGTTTTATACTTTTGATATGCTATTTTAAAATACTGACATAAAAAAAGAAGCTGGCAACAGCTTCTTAAAATTTATAATTCTGTAAAATAGTAATCTTATTAAACTGGAGTTGCAACTTTTTCTTCTTTCAGCTTTCTTATTTTAATATTTAAAAAGCCAAAGAGCATCGTCATAAAAGGACTAATAATGCAGAAGAAGCAGAATGGTGCATAAGCTATAGTAGCTACTCCTAATACACTCGACTGTGTAGCACCACAAGTATTCCAAGGTACCAATACAGAAGTTACCGTAGCTGAGTCTTCTAATGTGCGGCTCAGGTTTTCTGGTGCAAGATTTCTGTCTTTAAAGGTTTCGGCATACATTCTTCCCGGAATTACAATTGCCAAATATTGATCTGATGCAGTTGCATTAAAGAAAAGGCAAGTTCCGGCTGTTGAGGCAATTAGAGAACCAGTAGAGTTAGCTAATTTAATAATTGCTTCAGTGATTTTATGAAGTAAACCGCTGGTTTCCATTATACCACCAAATACCATAGCACAAAGAATTAACCAGATAGTGCCTAACATGCCATACATCCCACCACTAGAAAGCAATTCATTTACAACTTCATTATCTGTTGTAATGGCTATGTCGCCATATAATGCTTTCATTACTGCTGTGTATGCTGCAAATGAAAAATTCATGTCGCTTCCCGCAACTTGCTCAATTGCCTGAGGCTGAAAAATAACGGCAAAAAGACCTCCTAATAAAGAGCCTGTAAGTAAAGAAGGAATAGCAGGTACTTTTTTTACAATCATGGCAATTACTACTACTGGTACTATAAACAGTAGCGGTGTAATATTAAAAGACTTATCAATTGCAGCTAAAATACCTTCAACATCAGGTTGTGAACTACTTTCTATACCTACAAATCCGATTACAAGAAAAATAATCAGTGTAATTGAAATAGAAGGAATAGTTGTATAAGCCATGTATTTGATGTGTGTGAACAAGTCAGTTCCGGCAACTGCAGGTGCAAGGTTGGTAGTATCTGAAAGTGGAGACATTTTATCACCAAAATACGCACCTGAAATAATAGCACCAGCAATTAGACCTTCTTCTAGACCAAGAGCTTTGCCAATACCTAAAAGTGCAATACCAATAGTTGCTACTGTAGACCAAGAGCTACCAGTTGCCACAGAAACAATGGCACAAACTATACAAGCTGCAAATAAAAATATTGTTGGATTTAAAATTTGAAGACCATAGTATATGAGAGCGGGTACAATTCCACTAAGTAACCATGTGCCTGCCAAAGAACCAATTAATAATAGAATAAGCATAGATGGCATTGCAGAGCTAATGCTATTTACTGCACCATCTCTTAATTCGCTCCATGTATATCCTAAACGTGATGCTACCAAAGCTGCAACAGCAGAGGCTAGTATCAAAATCATCTGGTTTGACCCTGAAAGACCGTCATCTCCAAAAATGAAGAATACATTAAAAGAGAGTGCTACTATCAGGAATAAAATTGGTATGATTGCTTGTATAAATGTGGGCTTCTTGTAAGCTTTATCCATTCTTGTTATAGTTAAATTTAATCTCCAAATTATATAATATTTTTAGTTTAAAAAAATTTATAGGTTAAGATGGATGTGCTGAGAAACAAGAGTATGTAGCCTAAAACCTATTGTTTGAAGTTTTTACGGCGATTTCTCCTGTAATCTTCAAATATAAGATTTCCCAGACCTTTAAGGCTACTATAATAAGCATTACCATTATTTACCTTAGTAAATTCTCTTACAAATTCTTTAAGGTAAGGGTCAGATGCAATCATAAATGTAGTAATAGGAATTTTAAGCTTTCTGCATTGAGCTGCAAGATTTAGGGTTTTATTAAGAATCTTATTATCTAAGCCAAAACTGTTTTTATAATACCTAATGCCTTCCTTTATACAGGTTGGTTTTCCATCAGTTATCATAAAAATTTGCTTATTGGTATTTTTTCTTCTTCTCAACAAATCCATAGCTAACTCTAAGCCAGCAACTGTATTTGTGTGGTAAGGACCAACCTGTAGATAAGGCAAGTCTTTTATTTGTATTTGCCAAGAATCGTTACCAAAAACAATAATATCGAGCGTGTCTTTTTTGTATTTGGTAGTGATAAGTTCGGAAAGTGCCATGGCTACTTTTTTGGCTGGAGTAATTCTGTCTTCTCCATACAAAATCATAGAGTGAGAGATGTCGATCATCAAAACCGTAGAAGTTTGAGATTTGTATTCTTTCTCAACTACTTCTAAGTCGTTCTCTGTTAAGAAAAAATTACTCGTTCCGTGGTTAACTTGGGCATTTCTTATCGAATCAGTCATAGAAATCTGATCGAGTGTATCTCCAAACTGATATTCTCTAAAATCGGCACTTAGCTCTTCACCATTATTACCTGAGTAAGTGGTGTTATGGTCACCTTTGTTGGCTTTTTTTAGCTTACCAAAAATTTCTTCTAGTGCACTTCTTCTAATATTTTGCTCGTTTTTGGCAGTGATTTTAAAAGTGCCCTTATTATTTTCATCTTCTTTTATATAGCCTTTGTTTTTAAGGTCTTCTATAAAATCTCCAATACCATACTGAGGGTTAGTAAGGTTATATTGCTTATCAAGATTAGTAAGCCAACTTAGCGCTTCACTAACATCTCCCGAAGTTATTGTTAATAATTGAGTAAATATGTTGAGTAGATTTTCAAACTCACTTTTTTCAGCGTCTTTCTGAGGGACAAACTTGGTAAAACGGAAACCTTTCATATATATGTACTTTCCTGTTTTTTGTCAAAAAAAATAAATGTTCAGTTTAAAGTTCAACTTAGTAAACCTTTGAATAGTTCTTTTTTTTAAAGGGAATTACTTGGTTAAACTACAATAAGAATCATTTGTATTATCTCTGTTTTATAAAATTATATCTTTTTCTTCAATTAAAGATAATACATTCCGTTCTAGCTCTTATACAGCAAGCTTCATTTTAAATCTGAATTTTTAAGTAAAGGCATATCATCATCTAAAACATTTACTGCTGTCTTAAGGTGTGATGAATTTTTTGAGATAATTTTTTCAGATGTTGCATAATGAAAGTGATAAATAACAATGTAAGTATTCAGAAGAAGATTCTCATCTTTTTTATTCTAATGCTCTGTATAATTTTAATGGGAGCTTTAGTTTTCTGGTATAATAATAAAAAGGCTGATCAGCAATTTGCGATGGCAATGTTGCTTAAAGAATGCTATCTGGTAGTAGATAATGTTTCTCTATATACAAATGAGTTAATAGAACAAGAAAAGAACATTTCTTTTAGCTTTCTAAGAGGCGAATTGGACAAACTCGACGATTATTTTTTCATTTTAAAAGATGGAGGCCATTTCGCATTAAATGACAAGTTTTTGCATATCGAGAGTGTTTCTGGTAGCCACCGAGATGAATTGCATAAACTTTTAAACAGGTGGGATACTTATAAAAGTTTGTTGTTGACCTTATCAGACAAGCAAACTTATAGCATTAGCACGAAGTTGCTGATAGATGAAAAGCAGAAGTTAATTATCGAAGAGTTAGATATTTTTTCTAACTTATTGCTAAATGATGTTGAAGAAGAAGAAAATATATCTTCTTACATTTTATTAATAGTGGTTTTTAGTGCTTTTACAGGTTTATTTTTAGGTTATCATTTTATATTAAACACTGCAATAAAGCCTCTCAAGCGAATTACAAGAACAACTAGAACTTTGGCACTAGGGCAAAATGTAGAAGCTTTTCCGGAAGATAAAAGAGACGAAATTGGTCAATTATATAAAAGTGTAAATCTTCTTAATAAAAACCTTACTAAAGTTTCTAACTTTGCAAACGATATAGGCAATGGAAATTTTGAAGCCGACTTTGAAGCCAGAAGTAAAAATGATTTGCTTGGGCATGCACTGTTGGATATGCGAAACAATTTAAAAAAGGTTGTACACGAAGATCAGAAGAGAAACTGGGCAAATAAGAATTTAGCCGATTTTGCAGAGTTGCTCAGAATACATAGCGAAAACCTAGAAGAGTTATCATATAAAATAGTTGCCAGATTAGTTTATTGCTTGCAAGCAAACCAAGGTGGATTTTTTCTGTTATCAGAAGATGGTGATAAACTGGAGTTGAAAGGAAGTTATGCCTACAACAAAAGAAAATACATAGAGAAAGTAATAGATAGCAACCATGGGCTCACTGGGCAATGTTTGCAAGAAGGCAAGCCAATTTATCTAAAAGAAATTCCACAAGATTATATGGAAATTACCTCTGGTTTAGGTGGAGCCAGACCGTCATCTCTCTTATTATTACCCTTAATTGAAAATGACAATGGTTATGGAGTGATTGAGATTTCTTCTATTGAAGAGATGGATGATTATAAAATAAAGTTCGCAGAAATGGTTGCCGAAGATATTGCTTCTTCTCTTTCTGTATTAAAAGCTAATGAAAAAACTAAAGAGCTTTTAACAGAATCTCAGCTAAAAAATGAAAAGAGAAAAAGCAATGAGTTGCAAATGAGTAAAAAACTAGCTGAACTAGAGGTGAGTGAAGAGCAATGGAAACAAAAAGAAACAGAGCTTGTAAAAAAAGAAAGCAAGTTGGCCAGCATCATAGAAGATGCTCCATATTGCTTGCTAATTATTACTCCATCTAAAAAAGTTGAATACTTTAATGGTTATTTATCTGCTTTTTTTAAACAAAAGGGCATATTTGTAGAGAAAGATATTTCTGTTTTACAGTTATTACCCACTAACGAAATTAAACTTTGGGATAAATATTTCGAGCAATCTAGGAAGGGCGAGGTGATAACAGATATATTAAATTGGAAACATATACAAGGATTTGATATATATTTGCAAATAATGATTAACAAAATAATGACAGAAGAAGGCAATTTTGAAGGCTGGGTGATAAGAATAAACGAAATTTCTTACCTACATCCGGTAAGATGGTAAGAAAATCGAAATATTGTATTTGTTAATTAATAAGTAGCAGTATAAATTTGCAGATTATCTAAAGTGATTGATAATAAGTAAATTATAAATAAAAATTTAAACTAATATAAAGTGACAAAAGCGGAAGTGATAGCTGAAATTGCAAATCAAACTGGAATGGATAAGGGAGATGTGACAGCGGCTATAGAAGCATTTTTTAAGGTTGTTAAAAACAAAATGGCCGATGGAGATAATATCTACGTTAGAGGATTTGGTAGTTTTGTGAACAAACGGAGAGCTGCCAAAATTGGTCGTAATATCTCGAGAAATACAGCTATGGAGATCAAAGAGCACTATGTGCCTAGTTTTAAACCTTCAAAGACTTTTGTCGAGAAAATTAAGAAGAGCGATAAAGTGAAGTTGGCAAACCAATAAATCTTATGCTGAAATCTCAACTAATAACAACTGTACTTGCAGTAGTCTTCTGCATACTATTAGCCTTTGCGCCAAAGTATGTAGTAGATAATGATAAAAGCGAAGAAAGTATCTCATCTACTGTTGATACTCATGAGCTAGAAGAGGCAGTAACACACGCTGAGATACCGGGAAACCTTCAGGATGAGATATTGGTTTTAAAGGAAAAATTAGACGCAGCAACCACGCTACAGGAGTCGGACGATATACTTATAGCTATTATCGATAAATATAATAGTGTAGATATTTACGACAGTGCAGCCTATTTTGCGAATGTTGTTGCTGAAAAATTTCCATCTTCAGCCAGTTTTAACAGGGCAGGTGACCTGTATTACGAAGCGTATACTTATGCTGTGAGCAATGAACGTGTAAAGTTATTGAGCAGTAAGGTTAGAGGTGCTTATGAAAAAGCTGAAGAATATGCTCCATTATCTTTAGATGCCAGAGTAAAAATAGGTATGACCTATATTTCTGGTGAAAATCCCATGCAAGGGATAACAATGATAAGGGAAGTATTAAACGAAGATCCTGACAACAAACTGGCTATATTTAACCTTGGAGTACTTTCTATGCAATCTGGACAGTACGAAAAGGCCGTAGATAGATTTAAGAAATTAACAGAATTAGATACTGAAAATATTCAGGCAAGATTTTACCTTGGTGTATGTTACATGGAAACCGGGGATAAACCAAAAGCAAAAGAACAATTTCTGCTTGTGAAAGAGCAAGAAACCAACCCTGATATTCTTAAGACTGTTGATTCTTATCTCGCCCAATTGAATTAGAGAAATAATTTAAATAATTGTAAAACTTAACTATTAGAATTATGCCGTGCGGAAAAAAAAGAAAGAGACATAAGATCGCAACACACAAAAGAAAGAAAAGACTTAGAAAAAATAGACATAAGAAAAAGAATTCATAAGTAATTCTTTAATCAGGTTTTTAGGGTGAAAACCTTAAAACCTGATTTTCTTTCTTTTACAAGAAAGTTGCGATTTAAATAGTCACTAAAAAATTAAAACATTGAGCAATGAATTAGTAATCAATTCTTCTCAAAATGGTAGTGGCGGCCGTATTGCACTTTTAAAAGATAAAAATCTTGTAGAGCTTCATTATGATAATGAAGAAAACAAATTTTCAGTCGGAGACATTTATTTAGGAACAGTAAGAAAGATAGTTCCAGGTCTTAATGCAGCATTTATTGATATCGGTTATGAAAAAGATGCTTTTCTGCATTACCTGGATCTTGGACCTAACATCAGGTCATTAGTTAAATTCTCAAAACTCGTTCAAAGCAAGAAAGACATAAGTTACAAGCTGAACGACTTTAGAATGGAACCTCAGATCGATAAACTAGGAAAGATTACTGAGGTCTTTAAACAAAATCAAAAAATATTAGTACAGGTTGTTAAAGAACCTATTTCGACAAAGGGACCAAGATTATCATGCGAATTATCTATCGCTGGAAGATATCTGGTATTAGTTCCTTTTTCAAGTTCAATAAATGTTTCTAAAAAAATTACCGATCAGGGCGAAAGGAAGCGATTATTAAGGCTTATTTCCTCGATCAAACCTGAAAACTTTGGTGTCATTATCAGAACAGTGGCTGAAGGTAAGGAAGTAGCTGAGTTAGATAGAGATCTTCGTGATTTAGTTTCGAAGTGGACGAATGGAATGAAATCTCTAGTAACAGCAAAACCAAGGCAAAAAGTGATAGGCGAAATGAGCAGAGCTGCTTCGATGCTTCGAGATATGCTTAATGAAAGCTTTGATACTATTACAGTTGATGACACATCTACATATGAAGATATAAAGTCTTTTATTCGTACAATTGCTCCAGAAAAGGAGAAAATTGTTAAGCAATACAACGGCAAGACTAAAATATTTGAGAGTTTTGGAATAGAAAAACAGCTGAAATCGCTGTTTGGACAAACGGTGAGTTTACCAAGTGGAGGTTATTTGGTAATAGAGCATACGGAGGCCTTACATGTTATAGACGTTAACAGTGGCAATAAATCAAATTCTGAGACAGACCAGGAAACTACAGCTTTTAATGTAAACCTGGAAGCTGCCAGCGAAATAGCAAGGCAGTTAAGGCTGAGAGATATGGGAGGAATAATTGTGGTGGACTTTATCGATATGAAAAAGGCTGAACATCGCAAGAATGTGTACGAACATATTAAGAACGAAATGAAGAGTGATCGTTCTAAATATACAGTACTTCCTCTAACTAAGTTTGGGCTGATGCAAATAACAAGACAGCGTGTAAGACCTGAACTTAATATAGTTACTAAAGAAACTTGTCCAACTTGTATGGGCAGTGGAAGCATTTCAGCTTCTATTATGGTTTCTGATCAACTTGAAAAAGAGTTAGATTATATTCTGAATAAGCAGAATGAAAAAAGTATAACTATAATATTACATCCATATCTTCAAGCATACTTTACTCATGGCATTATGTCCATTAGATTTAGATGGTTTTTGAAATATAACCAATGGATAAAGTTCGTGAAAGACTCTTCACTTGGACTTAACCAATACTTTTTTCTTAATAAAAGAAAAGAAAGAATTGAATTATAAAAAGAAGCCCAGAGAAATCTGGGTTTTTTTGTTTTTATACCTTCCAAAATAAAAAAATCCCGAAACCTAAGTTCCGGGATCCATTTCTCTAAAGTTATATATTTTTATTCTGTTCAATCTGTCGAATAAGAATCCACCTCGTAATCATCATCAATCGTACTATTTGTAGCTCTGCGAGGCTCTACTGTTGCGTTGTCCTCTTGTGGTTTACTTGTTAAATCAGAGCTTTTTTTATTCTCATCTTTACTTTTCTTAGAAATAGATGTCGTCTTTAGAGAGTCGATGTTAGATTTAGTTGAGGCAGATTGTATTGTTACAAAAACAAACATTCCACCGATAACTAGTAATGTGATAAATTTTTTCATGGCATAAAAATGTATATGAAAAAAATCGGTTGTTAACAAATATAAATAGTAATATTAATTATCCTAGAAAGAATTTACTTTTTTCTGAATACAGTCTTGATAGGAACGCCCTCAAACTCAAAATGTTTTCGAATCTGATTTTCAAGGAATCGCTCATAAGGAGCCTTTATATATTTAGGATGATTACAGAAAAAGGCAAATGTTGGCGTATAAGTAGGTAGCTGAGTTATATATTTTATTTTAATAAACTTACCTTTTAAAGAAGGTGGCGGATACCTTTCTATCTCTTTTAATAGCACTTCGTTTAAGGTTGAAGTAGAAATTTTCTTCTTTTTATTTTCGTAAACCTCAATCGCTTTCTCAATGGTTTTATAAATCCTTTGTTTGCTAATTACAGAGGTGAAGATTATAGGGATATAAGTATTTGGAGCTAATCTCTCGTTTAACTCATCTTCGTATTTTTTTGCAGTATTACTGTCTTTCTCAATTAAATCCCACTTATTCACCATAATAACAATACCTTTTCTATGCTTTTGTGCTTGGAAAATAATATTGAGATCTTGTGCTTCTAAGCCTCTGGTAGCATCGAGTACAACTATACATACATCTGAGTCTTCTATCGCTTTAAGTGCTCTAAGCACCGAATAAAACTCAATGTTTTCTCTTACTTTTGCTTTTTTTCTAATACCTGCTGTATCTGTAAGAATAAACTTCTTGTCAAAAGCATTGTACAAGGCATCGTTAGAATCTCTAGTTGTTCCAGCTTCGTTGGTAACAATGTTTCTCGATTGGTTTAGTAGTGCATTTATAAAAGACGATTTACCCACATTTGGTCTACCTACAATCGAAATTCTTGGATACTCTTCTTTAGGTTCTTCTTCTGTTGAAAAGTTTTTTACCAATTCATCTAGTAATTCTCCTGTACCGCTGCCATTCATTGCAGAGATAGGATAAACTTCGCCCATACCCAAAGCATAGAATTCGCCTGTCATGTGTACACGCTCAGTGGTATCTGCTTTATTTGCTACTAAAAAAACAGGTTTTTCTGAGCTTCTTAATACATTGGCAAAATCTTTATCTAGTCCGTTTAAGCCTGTTGCAGTGTCTACTACAAATAAAATAACATTTGCTTCTTCTATAGCAATTTCTACTTGTTCTCTTATAGCACCTTCAAAAACATCTTCGCTGCCTACTACATACCCTCCAGTATCTATTACTGTAAACCCTACACCAGTCCACTCAGAAGTACCGTAGTGCCTGTCGCGAGTTACGCCGCTAAAGTTATCAACTATGGCATCTCTACTCTCTACCAGTCTATTATATAATGTCGACTTACCTACATTAGGCCTGCCAACAATTGCTACTATATTAGCCATAAAATTATATTTAAAAGTATGAAACAGAAAACGGCAGTAAATTCATAGTGAACTACTACTACTTCCTGTTTTCGGAATTGTCTTATAAACAGTATTCTTGATTAAAAATTCAATTTGTTAGTGGGAGAAGTATTATTTACAACTCAATCTAGTACTCGTGGTACTTTAAAATACTCTCCGTTTTGTTGAGGTGCGTTTGCCAGTCCTTCTTCTCTGTTTAGGTTACTTACATTGGTGTCATCTCTCATAACATTCAACTCCTCTGTCATGTGAGTTAAAGGAGTTACCCCTTCGGTATCTACTTCGCTTAATTTATCTACCCAGCCAATAATATCGTTCAGACTTTGTAACATTTTTTCTTCATCATTCTCATTAAAATAAAGTCTGGACAAATGAGCAATTTTTTCTACTGTAGACTTATCAACTTTCATGGTAACTTCATTTAATCTTCGAACACAAATGTGTGTATTAAACAGTAATGTTCTTAAAGCGTGATGGAAAATGTAAACTCATTTCTTTTCTTATCACATCTCTAACTTGTTCTTTGAGTTCTGGTAACTGTTCCATTGTCATTCCTTCTGTAATAATTGGTTCGTGATAGACAATTTTTAACAGGTTCCATGTTAACTGCAAAGTTTCATCTGGCAAAATTATCCAATTATAAGGAATTGTCACTGGTACAATGGGGATTTGTTTTTCAATAGCTATTCTAAAAGCCCCATCTTTAAACTTTTTTAGGTCTGGAATGTTCTGATCATTGATTCCACCCTCTGGAAATATGAGTAAACTATGCTTTTTTTCAACTGCTTTTTTAGCATCTTCAAAAGAGCGATAGCTATCTTTTATGCTTCTTCGGTTTACAGGAATATGTAATCTTTTAAACATATAACCAAAAAGCGGAATTTTGGTAAGCGAGCTCTTGCCAACAAATACTACAAACCTTGGTGCAGAAAAACCAACTACTGGTATATCTAAATAAGAATTATGATTAGCACAAAAGATGTAAGGCTCTTTGCTATTATACACGCCTTTTTTAATTACTTTAATAGGCATTAAAATAGAAGTAAACACAATTGAGGCCCAAAACTGGTTGATCCAGCGGGCGTGTTTGTGCCATTTATGTTTTTGAACGATTAATGCAAATAATGGAAATAGTGCTAAGTAGTAAACTATAAAACATAAAAATCCCCAGATGGCATATAGCGTTTTTAGAAGCTTAAGCATTGGTTGCTGGTACTTTAATTTGAGGCAATAATGGATTGATAGTGATTAATTTTGTTTTTTGGTAAGAAATATAATTCTATTTCTTTTTGATGCGCTGAGTTATCAATATCAAAACTTTCTAATTTTTCATCTCCAAGAAAATATACCTGATAATTTAGGCTGCTGAGCATATTAATAATTTCTCTCTTATTTTCTAAAGGATCAATTTCAATTTCGAGTATTGGCTGCTGATTTTCAATTATTTCTTTAAATAAAGGCAAAATATGCAGTTCGTAGCCTTCAACATCACACTTTATAAAGGAGATATTTTCTATACTACCGAATAGCGTTTGAGGACGCATCATTAATGTTTCGTGCTCAAAGGCAACGTTACTATTAGTAGTAGACTCTTGCACTTCGGTTCTGCCATGCCTAATTACTCCTTCAACTTCAGGAGTAACCATTGTTACCTTTTTATTATCATCTTCACCCAAAGCATAAGGCATAACCTCTATATTATTTAGAGCAAACTTTTTAATGTTTTTATTAAGGTGTTCTCTAAAAGCAGCAACAGGCTCTACAGAATACAATTTTCCACTATTACCTATGTATCTTGAAAGAGGAATGGAGAAATAACCCAAATTAGCACCGATATCGATGCATACATCTCCGGGTTTTACCAGGTTTTTAAGGAAACGCACTTGTTTGTGTTCGCCTAGATAAAACTTACTAATAAAAGTTTTAAGAAAGACATAACTGATAAAAGCAAGGTAATTCTGGAATCCCAGAAGTTTAATAAGTATTTTTCTAATCAGCATAATTCGCTACAACCATTTAAGCAGCAAATCTATCATTTTTTTCACTTTAGAGTCATAAGGTGGGTAGAAAGGTTTTGCACTAGTTAAACCAATTCGCTGATAAAGAACTGCTCTTTCGTTAGAAAAAGCCAGATAACCGTATTTGCCATGCGATTTACCTATGCCACTGTTGTTTACTCCGCCAAATGGCAAATCGTTATGAGCAATATGTAGAATTACATCATTTACTGCTGTGCCACCTGCTGAGGTGTTTTTTAGAATGTACTTTTGAGCCTTTTTGCTCTTACTAAAAATATAGAGTGATAGCGGTTTTTCTTTAGATCGAATAATTTTTATGGCTTCATCGATATGGTCGTAAGTGATAATAGGCAAAACAGGACCAAATATTTCGTCTTCCATTATTTGCGTATCTAAAGTAACATTGCTCAATAAAGTAGGAGCTATATAATTAGATTCTGAATTAGTATTGCCGCCTTCTTCGAGTACTGCACCTCTATCTAGTGCATCACCAATTAAATCACTAACTCTTTGGTAGTGTTTTTCATTAATGATGCGACAATAATCATTTGAGCTTTCTACACCTTTTCCATCTTGGTTATAAAACTGATTAATTCTGCTTTTTACATTTTGTACAAATTCGGCTTTTTTATCTTTATGAATTAACAGGTAATCTGGTGAGATACAGGTTTGTCCATTATTTATCAGTTTACCCCATGTTATTTTTTCGGCTGCATCATTAACATCGGCACTTTCATCTATAATT
This sequence comes from Chondrinema litorale, assembly GCF_026250525.1. GTDB lineage: Bacteria > Bacteroidota > Bacteroidia > Cytophagales > Flammeovirgaceae > Chondrinema > Chondrinema litorale. Next base: position 1,657,710 of record NZ_CP111043.1, on the reverse strand, counting down.
ACTGGTGATTTCCCTCCTAGTTCAAGTGTTATAGAACTAAGGTGCTGGGCGGCTGCTTTCATTACAATCTTGCCAACAACTGGACTACCAGTAAAAAATATATGGTTAAAAGGCTTTTCGAGTAATTCTGTTGCTGTTTGTACATCACCTTCAATTACAGTTACATGTTCTTCTCTAAATGTTTCTGCAATCATCTTTTTCATAAGTGCAGAAGTGTGGGTGGTAATTTCAGAAGGTTTTAAAATAACATTATTTCCTGCTGCTAAAGCATAAATAAGTGGGCTTATAGCCAATATAAAAGGGTAATTCCATGGGGCAATAATTAAACAGACTCCTTTAGGCTCAGTAATAATTCTAGATTTAGTGCCAAACAAAGCCAGTGGCATCCCTGCATTTTTAGGCTTCATCCATTTTTTGAGTTTTTTAATTGCATGTCTTACTTCTAAGACAGTGGGTAAAACCTCAAGAAAATCAGATTCTACATGGTTCTTTTTAAAATCTTGATAAATGGCTTCTTGGATATCTTCTCTGTATTTTAATACAACTGCTTCCAGTTTTTTGAGGTTGGTAAGCCTTTCCTTATAGCTAGGATTCGGGTGCTTATGATATCTATTTAGCTGTTTTGAGAAAACCTGGCTTACTTGTGTGTTTATCGAGAGATTATTGGTAGTGGCGTCCATTTTTAATAGGTATAGTGTAAGGCTTTTTTTATTTGAAATTTAATCAATTAAGGATAAAAGATAAAAAAAAGGAGTCCCTAAAAGGAACTCCTATAAGCCTAAAAAATTAAGCTGAAAAAATATTTTTGTTTGCAGTTAAAACTGCTTTTTATTTATTTCTTCTACAATTTTCAGTATTGCTTTACTTATTAAAACTGATGATTAGATGTTTTTTTAAATCGACTGCAAAGCTAACATAACAGGGTATAGGTGAAAGGATTTAGTATTAAAAAATTAAAAATTTTATTTTCAGAACTGTAAAAGAAAGCATCAAAAAAAGGAGCGATTGTGAGGCTGTGAATAGCAATTGCTATTATTTATATGTATAAACAGCTTTTTGCTTCATAAAAAGTTTTTTAAAGCTTCATATATAAATAGTTTAATACTATGATTTTTTTATATTTGTCGCATTAATTGACACATACCTATAGCCAATCAAACAAATTTCTATAAAATTTTAGAGTATTAGCGCGTACACCCATTTTTTAATTTTTATAGATTTTCCATTCAAATTAGTGCATTTATGATTAGAAGTTTACAAGTTCTGTTAATTGCAGTTTGCTTGTCATTTTTACAGATGGAAGCATTCTCGCAGGGAACTACATCATCCAGAATGACTGGAACTGTCGTTGCTGAAGAAGGCCCCTTACCTGGTGCAACTGTTTTAGCAACGCATACTCCAACAGGTTCTAGATTTGGAACTGTTACCAACTCAGAAGGTATTTTCACTATCAACAATATGAGTGTAGGTGGGCCATATACCGTACAGATAAACTTTGTTGGTTACCAAGAAATAAAGAAAGAAGGAATTTATCTTACTCTAGGTCAAACTTACCAGTTAAGTGTTGAGCTTTCAGAATCTGCTCAACAACTTGATGAAATAGAAGTTTTAGCAGCTCCTGGCGATGTGTTTGATGGAAACAAAACTGGTGCTGAAACATTTGTAAGTAAGAAAACGATCAGTGAAATCCCAACAGTAGAGCGAGGTCTTAACGATTATACTCGTCTTACTCCTCAAGCTAATGTTTCTAGCTCTGCTGCAACAAACGAAGGTGCTATCTCTTTTGCAGGTGTAAATAACCGTTTTAATGCAATCTTTATAGATGGAGCTGTAAATAATGACGTATTTGGTTTGGCTAACTCAGGTACTAATGGTGGTCAGGCTGGTATTTCTCCAATTAGCCCAGATGCAATTGAGCAGATACAAGTTGTACTTGCTCCTTACGATGTTACATTAGGTGGTTTTGCTGGTGGTGGTATTAATGCGGTAACTCGTAGTGGTACAAATGAATTTGAAGGTTCTGTATACTATTATTTTAGAAATCAGAATTTATCTGGAAAAACTCCTACTGATGACCCAGATGCTACTAGAGAAAAACTAGCAGATTTTAATGTAAAAACATATGGTGCTAGACTTGGCGGGCCAATTATTAAAAACAAACTCTTCTTCTTTACTAATGTTGAGTTCCAAAGAAATGAAGAGCCAAAGCCGTTTATATCTGGTAATTATGTAGGTAATTCTTCAGTTGCAGAAATTGAAGAGTTAGCAAATTTTGTTAGAAATACATATAACTACGAGCCAGGTGGTTTCTTAAATAATGCAGAAACTACAGATGGAACTAAGATTTTGGCTAAGTTAGACTGGAATATTAACGATAGCCACAAACTTTCTGTAAGACATAGTTATGTAAAAGGTGATACTAAAATCTTCCCTCGTCCAAATAATACCAGTGTTATTTTTGAAAATGTTGGTTACATCTTCCCTTCAACTACGAACTCTTTTGCTGCTGAATTAAAAAGCTCATTTGGTAGTAATGCATCAAACAGCTTAATATTTGGTGTAACTACAGTAAGAGACGATAGAGATGTGTTGGGTGATCCTTTCCCTCAAATTATTTTAGATGATGGTAATGGTGCTTCAATTACAATTGGTACAGATAACTTCTCATATTCTAATATTGTAAATCAAGATGTTTTCACTTTAACAAATAACTTCAACCTATACAAAGGAAAGCACACATTTACATTCGGTACTCACAACGAGTTCTTTAAAATTCAAAACCTTTTCACTATCTTCTCAACTCCTCGTTACCAGTATTTCTTTAATGGTAGAGAAAGATTTATGAATGGTGATGATGCAGATTTAGTGCTTTTTGGACATGAGCAATTAGCCGAAGGTCAAGACGAAATTAGACTAGGCGATGCTGCTACAAACCTTGGTCCTACATTTAAGGCATTACAAATGGCATTCTATGCACAAGATGAGATTCAGTTTACTGAGCATTTTAAACTAACTGCTGGTATTAGAGTAGACGTTCCTATCTTCCTCGAAGATCCTCCATTAATTAATACAGATTTTAATGAAAATACAGTGCCTCTTATCGAAGAATACTACGATCTTAAAGGTGCAAGAGCAAGTAACACTCCGAATACTCAATTACTTTGGAGCCCAAGAGTTGGTTTTAACTGGGATGTTAGCCACGACAAATCAACTCAATTAAGAGGTGGTATTGGTATCTTCTCTAGCCGTGTGCCTTGGGTTTGGCCAGGAGGTATGTACATCAGAAATGGTCTAAACAGTAACTTTGTTGTAAGTGGCGGTGTACCAGTTTTAGGAACTCCAGAAGAATGGAAAGCAAACTTATATTCTCCTACTAGCCCTGCTGGTGATGTGGATTTATTTATTGAAGACTTTAAATATCCTCAAGTATTCCGTTCAAGTATCGCAGTTGATCAAAAATTACCTGCTGGTTTAGTTGGTAGTGTGGAATTCCTTTACACTAAAACAATGAATAACATTGATGTAAAAAGTGTAAACGTAAAACCAGCAATTGGTACTTTAGAGGGAGCAGATAATAGACCTATATTTGATTATACAGATGCGGTAGATGGTACTTACGAAAACATTACCCTTGTTGACAACACAAACGAGGGGTATACATGGAATTTTACTGCTTCTATCATGAAGCCTTTCGAAAATGGATTAACAGCTAGTTTAGCATATTCATACACAAGAGCAGAGTCTTTATTTGATGGTACTGGTTTTATTAATGACGAAAACTGGGAAAGTATTCAAAGTGTAAATGGTAAAAATAATGCGTCACTTTCAAGATCATTCTTTGATGTAGGCTCAAGGGTAATTGGTTTTGTCTCTTACAAAAAAGAGTATTTAGATCATTTTGCAACTACTATTTCACTTTTCTATAATGGTCAGTCTGGTCAGCCTTATTCTTATGTATATAATGATGAAGGAACATTAACTAATGAGTCTAATGGTGGTTCTGCTACTAACTTAGTTTATGTTCCTGAAAATCAAGGCGAAATTTTATTAATAGACCAAGTTGTTGATGGTAATGTAGTAAAAACTGCAGCACAACAATGGGCAGAATTAGATGCTTTTATTGCTAATGATGAATACCTAAGCAGTAGAAGAGGAGATTACGCTGAAAGAAATATGTCTAGAACTCCATTCGAAAATATCATAGATTTAAAAATTTTACAAGATTTTTACATTACAGGAGGCAATGGAATGAAGCATACCTTGCAAGTTTCGTTTGATATATTTAACTTCACGAACCTTATCAATAAAAACTGGGGAAGAAGGTATTTTGTAAGTGACAATCAGTACCAACTGATTAACTTTGAAGGATTTGTGGGAGATACAGAACAACCTTCATTTACATTCAACGACCCAGGTACACCTTATGACATTATCCAATCAGGTATATACAGTGCAAGATGGTCTGCACAGCTTGGTTTAAGATATAGTTTTTAACTAATTTAGTTAGTACTACTGATCAATTATTTAAACTACAACAATCAATCACTCACTTAAAAGAGAAGCATTTTGCTTCTCTTTTTTTTTGAAAAAAATTTCCCTCCTTTTAAAACTTTTTTTCAACTCAGTTCATCACAGAGTAAATTGAATATAAAATTTACGCTACAATCCTGTCAAAGTGAATACATTATCCATCGAGGAATTGGTAGAACATGCAAAAAAAGGAGATAATACAGCTTTTAATAAGTTGGTGAAACTGTGGTATACAAGAATTTACAACTATTCTTTCAAGTTTTTTGGAGAGCACGATCTAGCAATGGAAGTAACCCAAAAAACATTTATTTCACTTCATCATCATTTAGAAAAACTAAGAGATGCTCAATTTTTTAAAGCCTGGATTTACCAAATTGCTACAAACTATTGCAAAGAAGAAGTTAGAAAGCAAAAAAGAAAATGGGTTTTACCTTTTGTAAGCTTTAAAAAGCAAGTTGATGAAGAGATTTTTACTGATATAAAAACTAGTGAAAAGGGGCCTGAACATCTGATTGAAGAAGCAGAAATAAATAAGTTAGTAATAAAGGCACTAAAAAAATTACCCGAAGAGCAGCGGACAGTGGTAATTATGAAAGAATATGAATGCCTCAAATTTAAAGAGATTGCCGAAATCCTTCAATTGTCTGAAAATACAGTGAAATCCAGAATGTATTATGGGCTAAAGCACTTAAAAGAAATTTTTGATAAATGGAATATTAAAAAAGAAAATTTTTACTATGAACTCTAATATAGATAAATCAACCATAATCGATTATCTCTATGGAGAGATGAACGAAGATGAAAAATTGCAGTTTGAACAACAGTTTGATAAAGATCCGGCGCTTAAAGCAGAGGTAAATGCCATGCTTGAAACTAGAAATTTTCTTAATAAGGCATCTGTTCAAGAACCTACAGAACCATTAATCCTAAATGTTTTAAGTAGTTTTAATAACCAATCTAAAGATGCTTTCTGGCGGAAATGGGCAAGTGTTGCTGCTGCTCTTCTAGTTATACTTGTTGCAGCAGCTTGGTGGAATTTAGAGATTGAAATGGGAGATGGAGAGCTACGCATCAGCTTCAATAAAAATTATAACAAGGTGCAGCAAGCTGAGATTAAAAAGCAGAAAGATGCACTAGAGGAGGAAATTGCAAAACAAAAAGATTTAATGAATCGGGCTTTAAAAGAACGAGTGGCTCAATTAGAAGATAGTCTTTATTTAGGCTATACAAATATTAAAAGTGAGTTTCAAGAACTTGTGAGCCAGCAAAATGTACAGGTGCAAAATCAGCAAAGACTGTATCTAACACCTGAAGAAGTAGAAAAACTCATGTGGAAAATTAATGAAGAGAACTTCAAAAATACCACATTGTTAATCTCAAAAACTTCTGAAGGCCAACAGAAATATAATGAAGAGCTTATAAGGGAATTTGCAGAGTTTGTTGAAGAAAAAAGAAAAAGCGATCTGCAATTGGTAAGCTATGCTTTAAACAAGCTAAAAACTGATACACAGGCTCAACAAGAAGAGACAAATATCATATTAGCCAAGCTAATTAATGAATGGAACAAAGAAAGTGAAACTAAAAATTTTAATAAAAAATAAAGATATGAATAAGGTGTATGATAGGCTTTTTAAGGCTTTGCTTTTGATCTTTTTACTTGTTTCTCAAAACAAACTATTTGCACAGAATGCAGATATGTCGAAAGATTTAAAAGTGATGGAAGAAATTCTTACTGAGTTAATTAACAGAGAATCTGAAAGTAACAGTAGGTCTAGAAGTGCAAAAGCAAGTGCTTCTTATATCGAAAATTATGGAATAATTATGCGATTACCTGTTCTAAGATCAAATACTTATATAGGTGTTGGCGATGTGGCCATTGCTACTGACCTTGGGCAGAGTCAAAGAATTGTATTTAATTCTAACAGTAATACAGTTGTAACAGGTAGTGGTAGTGTAACTTCGACGGTACAAATAGATTCGGCTACTAATAAATATCAAAGTGAAAAAGTAGAGAAGATACAAAAAATCATGAAAATGTTTTTGGTGAATTATGGAGATTTAGCTCGTGATCTACCCGAAAATGAAAAGATTATACTGTATTATGCTGAAGACGCTAAAAAAGAATCTTATGTACTTTGGAATGGGGTAAATAGTTCATCAAGCTATTTTACAGGAAATGTGAAAGCAGAAAAATTAAGACAAATTTCGGCAGAGGTTTTAAAGTCTGATCTTATAAAATTTAAACAGAAAAACTTATCTGAAGAAGCCTTTTGGTCGATGGTAAAAGTAAAAGTGATTAAAGGAGAAAGTAAAGATGATGAAATGCTAGAGTATGGGATTCTTGCGAAGATTTTTGAAAGTTTACTTTCTTCAACTAACGAAAATACATTTTATCCGGGAGATGATGATTTAGCAGTTTTAAGTTTCCACGAAGAAAATAATGTTAAATTTCAGGTGCTTAGTGGTCTAGGAGTTGTTTACCATATTTCATTGGGTTATCCAGTTGTATTAGATGATGGTCAGTCTAGAAAATTTTATAGAAATACTCGTAATAGAAATAATGATGAAGAGGAAGACGAGGATGAAATTGAAGAAGATTGGAAAGATGAAAGAGATGCAAAGGTGAGCGAGATATATCCTGATTTTATTGATGAGCTCAAAAAAAATATCGTAGAATATGGCAGAACATTAAGGAAACTGGAAAAGGGTGAGTTGTTAATTGTTGAAGCCGATATGCCTTTCTGCTTCGAATGTGAAATGCCTGCTACAATTAAACTTTCGATTGAGCAATCTGTATTAGATGCCTACGATTCAAGAAAAATTGATCTAGATGATGCAATTGACAAGATTAATGTGAAAGAAGAAGGCAAAGCAAGCGAAAGAAGTCACCGAAATAATTTTCTTTTTAATTGGAGAGAGTGATAAAAAAGTGCCTTGATTCTGAATCAAGGCACTTTTCGCAGTAATTAGTTAGGACAAGCTATTTGTACTTTTACAAATTCGCCATTATTATCAATAGTAAGTCTAAAACAATTTCCATTAGGGCTTTTCATGATGATTCCTTTATTTACATCATTAATATAAATATCCCCATCAGTAACTTCTAATTTAGCTTTTGGTTGCTCTGTACCAATACCAACATTACCAGTATTATCAATCCTCATTCTTTCATAAGGAAATTCTCCATCAGAACCAGTTTCAAATTTAATAACTCCTTTTGAGTTAAAAGCTCCTAACACTAAGCCTGAGCCATTTGAAACAACTTGTCCAAAATCACTATATCTACTTTGTGCATAAGAACTTGAGATGTGTAGGAGTCTTAGATGATTTCCACTCGCTCCTGCTCGCATAGTAATACGTGCCATCGAACCAAAATCAGTTGAGTTATTTCGAAGGTTAAGTAGTGTCCTATCATCAGCTAAACCCGTGGTATTACCTTCTATTGAAAGTAAATAATCTGAAGTATTTGTCCCAATTGCTACATTATTGTTGTCAACATATACATCATTTGTTTCTTGGTTCAGGTACCAAGGAGGAGTATTAGTAAACTTAATACTGTTCCCATTACTAATAGAAAGTGTATTATCTTCAAAGCTTAATTCTTGTAATTCATTTGTGGAAGATGTATCTGCAATTTCTACAGCTTCAGGTGTGAAAATCGTAAACTCAGGATATTCACCAGAAATTTCCGTACCACCAGTACCTGTTAATGAGATCTCTTGATCTGGTGAGCTATTAATTATATATCCGTTTTCTAAATTGATTCCTTCTCCAGCTGCTAAAGAATCTGCTGTTTTTAAAGCATAGAAAGCAAATGGTACAGTAAGAAATTGTGTGACACCGAGTAATTGGTAATTACTTCCTCCTCTTATATCGATTTCTATTTGTAGAAATTTCTCATTACTTGTCCAACTAATATTCTCGAAAGAGTTTACTTCTGAAGTACCCTGTCCGATAACTACATTAAATAGTCCAAATGTGTTTGTTTTAACTAAGTGACTTTCAGAGTAATCTATATCTCCTTGAGGTGAACTATTAAGAATAGTAATTCTTAAAGAAATATCTTGCTCTGTAAGTGCATTACCATGTCTATCTGTAGCTACTCCTTGATAGCTTATACCTTGAGGAATTTGTGAATAGCAATTAAAGTATATGAGTGTTAATACTAGTGTGATTAAAGACTTATACATATATTATATAGTATTTAATTTTTAATTAGCTTTTGTGATTTTATAACAATTCCTTGTTGATCAAGAATCTTAATGAGATAAATTCCATTTTTTAAATTAGAAACTTTAAATAGGTTTTCATCTTTCAAAATGTTTTGACTTAGTATTAAAATACCTGTATTAGTATATAATTCTAAAACCGAATTATTACTTGGAGATTCGATAAATAGTTTTTCTGAAAAGGGATTTGGATATACTTGATATTTGTCTTTTTCAGTCTGATCTTGTAATGCTGTTATCTCACTAGCACTATTGGTTACCTGAAAAGGAGAAACACTTACTTCACTAGAAGCAAAAGAAGTTTCCATAGCAGCTCCAGAAAAGGATGAAATATTTACTGAATCATTTGAGTAGATATGACCAATAGAAGAAATCCTATAGATACTATTAATTTGTGAAAAACTTAAATTGAATGAGGTAAAGAAGAAAATAAGTAGCAGAGCTTGTTTCATTAAAAAAGGATTTTTTACCTAAAGTAATTAGCAGAATTTAGTTAACTAATATTGATAGGTTTTATTAACATTTATTCAGAAGTACTTTTTATCAATAAAAAAAACGCCCAATTCGATATCGAATTGGGCGTTTTTTTTAATTTCTTTTTATGATTATCTCAAATCTACTACATCTACTCCAGGATAATCTGCTACATTAAAGACAAATGCATTGTCGCTAATTTTGTTATCTGGTTGAAAATCGTTGATGAAATAAGTGTACTGTCTTCCATTTTTATAGAAAAACTTCCAACTGTTTAAGGTTTTGTTTTGCTTATGAATTGTAAGCTCAATTTTAAAATAACCTAACTCAGTATCTTCAGGATTTAACTCTACTACTTCATAAGTATCTCCGTCGATTTTCTTTTCTTCTACAAATCTGTATTTGAAACCTTCTTTATACATATTTGGAATTTCAGTAGGAGATAAGTCTTCTGGATCTGGCTCATATTCTGAAATAGTAACCTCATTGGTTTCTTTCAAATACACCCAAACATTCTCTTCGTTGTTATAAACTGCTTGTGAACCAAGGTTAATTTTATACTTGTTTTTTTTCACAATGATGTTGCCTTTTACATTTTCAGATACATCATCATCGGTACTTTCTATTTTGTAACTGAAGTTGGCTTTAAAAGCAGGAATGAGTTTGTATTTCTCACTCATTGCATCAAGAATGCTTTTTGCTTTTGGATCGTATTGTGCCATTAAGTTTGCGCTGCAAAAAAATACAGCTAAAGCAATTATTATTTGAATTTTGTGCTTCATAGCTAAAAATTGTGTTTCAGATTAGCTTATACGTTATTTATTTTAAAACGTTATTTATTATTGGTCTAGACTTCTCAGAATTAATTCTAATTCTTCCAAATTTACAACCATAACCTGCCTTGCTTTGCTACCTTCAAAAGGACCAACAATGCCAGCAGCTTCTAATTGATCTATAATTCTACCTGCCCTATTGTAACCCAAGCTAAGCTTTCTTTGCACTAAAGAAGTACTTCCTTGCTGATGTGCAACTATCAATCGGGCAGCATCATTAAACAATGCATCTCTGTTTTTGAGGTCTACTTTTGTAGGATCTTTGTCTTCTGTTTCAACCTCTGGTAGCAGATATGCTGTGCTATAACCTTGTTGATTACCGACAAAGCTACAAATATTTTCTACTTCTTCGGTATCTACAAAGGCACATTGTAATCTGATAATATCAGAACTATTTGATAAAAGCATATCTCCCATACCAACAAGTTGATCTGCTCCACCTGTATCAAGAATAGTTCTTGAATCTATTTTAGATGATACCTTAAAAGATAACCTCGCCGGAAAGTTGGCTTTTATTATACCAGTAATAACATCAACAGATGGTCTTTGAGTTGCAATTATTAAATGAATTCCGATTGCACGTGCCAATTGAGCTAATCTGGCAATAGGTAATTCTACCTCTTTACCGGCTGTCATCATCAAATCTGCTAACTCATCAATTACCAACACGATGTATGGTAAAAATTTATGCCCTTTCTCTGGATTAAGTCGTCTGTTTCTAAATTTCTTATTGTATTCTTTAATATTTCTACAACCTGCATCTTTTAACAAGTTGTATCTCATATCCATTTCAACACATAAAGAATTTAATACATTTACTACTTTACGTGTATCAGTTACAATAGACTCGTCTTCGTTTGGCAAAGCTGCCAGAAAATGTTGCTCAATTGTATTAAAGAGCGTAAGTTCTACTTTTTTAGGGTCTACCAAAACAAATTTTAGTTCGGCAGGGTGCTTTTTAAATATGAGTGAAGCTAAAATAACATTAAGGCCTACAGATTTACCTTGACCAGTTGCACCAGCCATAAGTAAGTGAGGCATTTTAGCTAAATCTGTTACAAAAACTTCGTTCGAAATGGTTTTACCAAGAGCAATCGGAAGTTCCTTACTGCTATTCATAAACTTCTCTGTAGAAAGTACAGAGCGTATACCTACCATTTCTCTATTTTTATTTGGTACCTCAATACCAATTGTACCTTTTCCTGGAATTGGAGCAATAATTCTTATGCCAAGTGCTGCAAGACTTAGAGCGATATCATCTTCAAGGTTTTTAATTCTCGAAATCTTAATACCTGCTTCAGGAACAATCTCATACAAGGTTACAGTAGGGCCAATTGTAGCTCTAATGGAAGAAATGCTAATTTTAAAATTGCTGAGTGTTTCAACAATTTTATCTTTGTTAGACTGTAATTCTTCAGTTGTAACTTTTACTTTACCAGTGCTTGTCGGGTTTAGTAAATCTAGATGTGGGTATTCGTAATGAGATAAATCAAGTGTAGGATCAAACAAATCGAGGTCTTCGATTGCAAGTTGTTCACCAGGTTTCTTATTTGAAGAATCGACAGTTTTCTCATTAAACTTAGTCGTATCTTCTACACTAAAAGATGGCTCTTGTTGATTCTTATCTTCTTTGGGAGCTTCTATTTGAGATGGTTGTACAGAAAGTGGTAACGTTTTTCCACTTGGAACAATATTTTCATCCTCTTCTTCTGTTACTTCATTACTTTGAGGAAGCTCTCTTCTTCTTTTTACAGATAAGTTTCTGCTCGGTCTTGGAAACTCTTCTTCCTCATCATCGTCTTCTTCAATTGTTATTTCTATATCATTAGACTTAGAAACAGCTGTTGATTTTTGAGGTTGATCTTCTTCTTCCTCATCATCTTCGAAATCTTCGTCATCCTGACCTCTGTTGAGAATAGAAGAAGTTCTTTCTCTAAAGCTTTCAGTTGCAGCCTGCATGTTGGTAAACATCTCTTTTCTGAGGAAGTAAATAATGAATACACCCATAGAAAAGATAAGAAAAAACATAGTTCCCCAACCTACTAAGCTATCGAATACTTCGGCTGCTCTTAAACCAATACCACCACAAAGGAAGTTAAGTGAGCCAGGTTCGGCAGATTTTTGAACAATATACCCCAACAACAAGCTGATCCAGAACATAAAAAATATTACTATTTTGAATGTCTTGCCAACTGGAATTAGGTTTTTATGAAATACAATTTCATATCCATATGCGAATAGGGGAGGTACAATTAGAATCGATGCAATACCAAACCATTCATATATAAATAAATGTGATAAAGCTGCTCCGGCAAGCCCAAGCCAGTTTCGAACTTCTTTACCAGAAATTATAAATTCGCCAAAGCCAGTAGATTCAATTACACTTTGATCTGCCTGACCTGTAAAGATGTATGATACAAGAGAGAGAAAAAGGAATAATGAAAACACCAATAACAAAAGACCTGCACTGGTTTTAAATCTTTTATCTTCTAAAAAACTGAGATCAAAATTAAAACCCGTAGAAGAGGATTCCGATTTTGCTCTTTTAGTTTTTTCCCTGCTTGTACTACTTCCCTTTTGTCGTTTGTTGCTATTTCTTCTGTAGGAGTTTCTTTTGGTCGCCATTTAAAAAATTTTGACGGAGTATAAATTTTATTCTCACTTATTATAAGCTATAAAAAAACTATTACAAATTGAGAGAATAATGTAAATGATTTTAGCCCTTTTAATTTTTTTCTATAGAAAATATACAAAAATATCTCTTTTAAAGGGCAAAGATCAAATTTACTTAAAAAATTTGTAGTCTAATTGTTTGCAATGAACTAATCTTTTTTCGTGAAAAGTTCATTGCAATTAATAATTACCCTATACTAGGCATTACCTCTGAATTTCAAAATGAGTTCGTTTTTAAGGTCGAATAGAGATTTTTCTAGACCTACAGGGTATTGGTGAGGGTTTGCAAACCTTTTAATACTTCTGTGTAGTGTTTTAAGCTCTTGTTGAACAAACTCCTTAATATGGTTAATTTGAGGCTTTTCGTAAATATTTTCTCCTTTCTTAAATACAGGGACTAAAAGCTCTTTGCAAGTTGTACCATCTGGAATTTTTTTCCTTCTGGTAGCATCCATTGGATCTATAATTACTGGTTCACCTACTGGTTTATTCGCTTCATTGTAAATCATATCAGCAATCATTTCTCCATTGTTATAATATCTCTTCACTTGCTGAATCCCCGGATTCGATGTTTTAATGGCTTGTTCAGAGATTTTTACTTTGTAATCCCATTCGCCATTATCATTTCTAATTGCAGAAATTTTGTAAACACCACCCAAAGCAGGTTGATCGTATGCTGTAGCGAGTTTAGTACCAACACCCCATACATTTACTTTTGCATCCTGTTGGTTTTTCAAACTGGCGATAATGTGCTCATCCAAATCGTTACTGGCAACTACCGTTGCATTAGGGAACCCCCCTTCGTCAAGTAGTTTTCTTGCTTCTATACTTAAATAAGCCAAGTCACCAGAGTCTAACCTGATACCCGCCATTTCAAATCCTTTGGCTCTTAACTTTTTACCCGTTTCAATGGCTTTTTTAATACCTTCTATGGTATTGTAAGTATCTACTAGAAAAATACAGTTATTCGGCATTGCTTCTGCATATCTATCAAAAGCCTCGTCTTCTGAGTCGAAAGACATAATCCAACTATGGGCATGGGTTCCTTTTACCGGAATGCCAAATAATTTACCAGCTAAAACATTTGATGTAGCACTACAACCTCCGATATATGCAGCTCTTGATGCAGCTAGCGAACCATCTATACCTTGTGCACGGCGCATACCAAATTCAAGTACAGGATCACCCTTAGCTGCTATGTGTAGTCTAGATGCTTTAGTTGCTACAAGTGTTTGAAAGTTGATAATGTTTAATAAAGGTGTTTCAATCATTTGGCATTGAAACAAAGGGCCTTTAATTCTTACCAACGGCTCGTTGGGAAAAATAACTGTTCCTTCTGGTACAGCATCGATATCGCAAGAGAAACGCATTTCAGCTAGATAATCTAAAAAAGCTGTATCAAATAGTTGATTACCATCATTACCTTTGATTGTAGCTAGATAATCAAGATCGCTTTTATCGAACCTGAAACTTTCCAGATAATCAATCACATAATCAAGACCACAAGCTATAGCATAACCACCTTGGAATGGATTTTTTCTAAAATATAAATTGAAAACTGCTTCTTTTTCTGTAGTGCCACTTTTCCAATAGCCATAAGCCATTGTAATTTGATATAAATCTGTTAGCAGAGCCAAAGAAGATTTATAAAGGTCTTTATTTAAATGCATAGGTTTATTTTATCAAAAAAAGGTTATTGCTGCTCAAAAACACTTGTTTTGAGGATTCTATATAGAATTATATTGAGTTATTTTCTATATTATTTTGATGTATTTGTTAATTCTTTAAGATTAAATCAATCTTTTTTATCTGGGAACAGCTTTTTATACAAATCAGGTCGTCTCTGTTTTGTTCTTTCCATTGCTTTTTCGAGTCTCCATTCTTCTATTTTTGCGTCGTTTCCAGAGAGTAAAACATCGGGAACTTTCATTCCTTTATAGTCTGCCGGTCGTGAATATACTGGAGGTGCTAGCAAGCCATCCTGAAATGAATCTGTCAATGCAGAGGTTTCATCAGAAAGTACTCCCGGTACTAGTCGAATAATAGCATCAGACACTACTGCTGCTGCTAACTCACCACCAGAAAGCACATAATCGCCAATGCTAATTTCTTTAGTAACAAAATGCTCTCTAACTCTTTCGTCAATTCCTTTATAATGACCACAAATTATAATGATGTTTTTCATAAGAGAAAGAGTGTTCGCACTACGTTGATCAAAAGTTTCTCCATCGGGAGTCATGAATATTATCTCATCGTAATCTCTTTCTTTTTGCAGGTTAGAAATACATTTATCTAGTGGTTCAATCATTAAAACCATTCCTGCACCTACACCATAAGCATAATCATCTACCTGTTGATGTTTGTTGATTGCATAATCTCTCAAATCATGAATCTTAACTTCAACCAAACCTTTTGTTTGAGCCCTGTGAAGAATTGACTGGTTAAATGGACTTTCCAGTAATTTAGGCAGGCACGTAATAATATCTATCCGCATATCCTCAATATTTTCCTCAAAAGTAAATGATAATTTGAAATATGGTAATGAATGCTTTAATTGGATTTTATACTATTTTAAGATGAAGGTTAATAGAAATTGCTAATAATTTTTTAAATTAATCCAGACAATATATGAAAATGAACACAGCATACACCTGATATTTTAACCATATCAATCAATCACTGTTTGATCGATCTATCAGAAATACAGTTGTTTTTCTTTGCTATTCTGATCTTAATAAAATTTACATTAGGTGAAATTAAAAAAACTAACATATAGAGGTATTTATAAACTGGTGTTAACTATTTGGATTGCAGTTACTAGTATTCAAGTGAATGCTCAGGAGCTGATAGGCAATTTTGATATTATCAAAAAATCGAAAAAGCCTATTTCTATTCCATTTAAAATGATTCACAACCTCATATTAATTCCAATACGCATTAATAATTCCGATACGCTTCAGTTTGTGTTGGATACGGGTGTAAGTACTACAATTATTACAGGCTTGCCTAATGGAGAATCACTTTCTTTAAACTACACCAAAGAGATGGATTTAAGCGGTTTGGGAGAAGGGGAATCTATAAAGGCACTTTATTCTACAGGCAATACACTTTCATTACCCGGAGCTGTAGGTTATAATCACGAAGTTTTATTCTTACTAGAAGATGTTTTTCATCTCTCTTCAAGCATGGGTACTTTCGTGCATGGGCTTATTGGCTACGATGTTTTTAGAAATTTTGTAGTAGAGGTTAATTATGTGAAAGAAAGGTTGATTTTACATGATCCTAATCGATATAATAGAAGAATAGATAAAAGGCTTTCTAAAGGAAAAAAGTTGAAGGGAGTAATTCCGATTAGTATAGAAAAGTCTAAGCCATATTTAAATGGTAAAATTACTCAGAAAGATGGTGCGCCTATTGATTTAAAATTATTAGTTGATTCTGGTGCTAGCCATGCTATTTCACTTTATTCCATTACCCATGATGAGATAAATGTGCCTACAGCAAGTATTAGGTCTTTTTTAGGTGCAGGTTTAAGTGGTGATATTTATGGTGATATTGCCAGAGTAGAGAAATTCCAACTTGGTAAATATAAGTTTGATGAACTGGTGGCAACTTTTCCTGAAATGGAAGGTATTAAACGTGCAGTAGAATCTAGCGATAGAAATGGAAGTATAGGCTCAGAAATATTAAAGCGGTTTAAAGTAGTTTTTAACTATAAAAGAAACTACATGATGCTTAAGCCAAACAGGTTATATAAAAAGCCTTTCCACTACAATGTAAGTGGTATAGAAATTACTACACCAGTACCAGGAGTTCCAATTTACGAGATTTCAAAAATAAGAGAAGATTCGCCTGCAAAAGAAGCAGGCTTAACCAAAGGTGACCAGATTATTATGATAAATGGTGTAAACGTTACTCAGTTTACTCTAAACGAAGTAATAGACATCTTACAAAACCGAACAGGAAGAAAAGTTAAAATTTTCGTTCAGCGCTATAACAAATACATTAAAGCAGAATTTTTGTTGAACGATAAATTAGTTATTTCTCAGGATTAAACGGTTCTTCTTTCTTGTCTTCTTCTAAACTAGATTCTTCTTCTAGAATGCTATCATCATCTACGGTTTTATCCTCTTTCTTTTCATTCTCTTCTTCGTCTTTTTTAGGAAGGAATGTTTTCTGAAAAATCATGATGGTAACTACACCGATGAAAATAGATGAATCGGCAACATTAAATATTGCACTGAAGAATAAGAAAGGATCACCTCCAAAACCTCCAGGTACCCACTCTGGTATTACACCTTCAATAAGAGGGAAATAGAGCATATCAATTACTTGTCCGTGGAACCAAGGTGTAAAGGCTCCATCTATAGCATTGTTTTCTAGAAAAACGCCATAGAAAATACTATCAACCACATTACCAACTGCACCAGCAAGAATTAAGGCTAAACAAACAAGAAAACCAGGATGGGCTTTTTCTTTTATTTTTAGAAATAGATAGTATCCAATACCAACACTGGCAAATATTCTAAATAAAGTAAGCAGGAATTTGCTGTATTCGCTTTCGAAATTAATACCGAAGGCTATTCCAGGGTTTAATACGTAATATAACTTAAACCAATCTCCAAGTACAGCTATCTGGCCGCTGTAACCCAATTCCATGTTGAAATGAACTAACAGCTTTGTTGCCTGGTCGAGAATTATAATAAGAATTGAAATCAGATAAAACCTGAAATATTGCATTATGTAAAATTTAGTTCAAGTAATTATGGACACTACTTTAATAAAACATCTGGTTATATTCGGTACTTAAATAATATTGTGATAGTAATACACGCATAATATTTGCGTAAAAATATAAATAATTTCAAATTGCTTTAAAAAATCCTAACTCGAATAGAGAAAACAATCTACTTCATTAAAACACTTCCAGTAACAATAATCACATTTATTAATTCAATTAAAAAATATATTTTTTGTTTAAGCATATATTATGTCAATTCTTAAAAAGATTTGCTTTTTTTATCTAGGGTGTTTTTTCATTTGTTTAGCTCCTCAAGTCTGGTCACAAGTAACGGCCAAAAAGCTCTTACCCAGAAACATAAATGTGCCATTTTTAAATCAGTTGGCTCCAAGTATAAGTGGCGATGGTAACCATTTGGTGTTTTTATCAGATCAGGTATCGAGCAAGAGGTTAAATATGATGTATTCCAAAAGAACTGGTTCAGAGAGATGGACTGACCCAGAAGTAATTTCTGTAATTGATAATTCTTTTGAGATAAACCATTTAAGAGGCTATAGCATAAGTTACGATGGCTCTATGCTATTTTTTACCACTTTAAAATCTGGTGGAATAGGTGGTTACGATATTTGGATGGTAAGAAAAAATGGAAACTCGTGGAGCCAGCCTGAAAATTTAGGTAAACCCTTAAATAGTGATGCACATGAAGGTGACCCTTCTTTGTCGCCAGATGGTAAGTATTTATATTTTATGCGCTGTGAAAAGATGAGTATGAATAATGCTGAAAACTGCACGCTTTATGTTTCAGAAAAGAAAAACAGAACTTTTTGGGGAGAACCGGTAGCCTTACCTGCTAATATTAATTCTGGTAATGCAGTGAGTCCACGTATTTTACCAGATAATGAAAGCTTATATTTTAGCTCGAATAAATCTGGTGGACAAGGTGGATATGACCTTTATCTTACCAGAAAAGAGGATGAAGGTTGGACTGAGCCAGTTGCATTGAGTTTTTTAAACTCAGAAGCTGACGATCGATATGTGAGTCTTAACGCAAAAGGAGATGTAATTTATTTCTCAATGAAGTATAAAGACAAAGACAAGATCATAATGGCGAAAATTCCAGATGAGTTTCAGCCACTCAAAATATTTCAGATAAATGGAAAAATATTAAATGAAGTTACAGGAAACCCTGAAGAAGCTTATATACAAGTTTTTGATGTTGAGACACAAAAAATGGTAAGGGCAGTAAAAGCTCCACAAAATACGGGTGAATTTTATGTGCTCTTAAAAAGTGGAGAAATGTACGACCTATCAGTCAATACGATAGATAAAAGTATTATTTTTTACTCAGAGCTTGTCGATCTTAGGTATCAAGAAGAATCTGAATATAAGAATGTAGAGTTAAAATTAAAGCCAGTAAAAGTAGGAACAACCTTTACTGCTACTAATATTTTATTTGAGCCATATACATCAAACATCCACGAAGCATCGGTTTTTGAGTTAAAAAGGCTATCACTGTTATTAAAGAATAATCCAGATATAAATCTAGAAATAGGTGCTCATTTGGCAGAGTATAAATCTGATTCTATTCAATCTGACCCTGATCTTACTGAAGTAGTTATTGATACTATACTTATTGAAAATAATTTGGAGCTTTCGGTAGATAATACACTTTCATCCGATACTGATATTTACACCAATAACAAAGTGGGTATAGATAGTATGGTGATGGTGCAAAAGCCAGATTCTTCTATGGTGTTTGTGAATGTAAATAAAGTTGATACAACGCAAGTTTTGGAGAGTTCTAATCAACCTTTTCAATTAAAATACACATATCATAATGATAGAACAGAAGCGGAAGCAAAAGCTGTCTATGATTATTTGATAGAAATAGGTGTGCCTTCTGATAGAATATCATACAAAGGTTATGGTGATACAAAACCACTTTCAGATGTAGAAAGTATTGAAAAAAATAAGTGGATTGATATAAGGTTATATTAGAAAAATGGGATAAAGATTTTGAAGAAAGCTGGCTTAGGTCAGCTTTTTTATTTGAAAAAACATAAAAAAAGAGCTGCTAATTACTTAATTGGGCTGTTTCTATTTGGAATTTGGTAATAATGTAACAGTTTACACGTAAAATTAACTCCAATCAAAATTATATCAATGGCCAAAAAATTTTATGATAAGCAACACCTGAAATTCTTATTATTTGAATTATTTAAGGTTGATCAACTCTGTGAATATTCTTATTATGAAGAGCATAACAGAGAAACATTAGAAATGGTAATTGATGCTGCTGAGGAATTATCAGAAAAGCATTTAAAGCCATATCTTGAAGAAATGGATAGAAATGAACCTTATTTAAAAGAAGGAGAGGTAGTGGTTCATGAAAAGGTTAAAGATATAATAAATGCTTTTGCTGAAGGAGGTTGGCTTTCAGCAGTATTTCCTTTTAAAGATGAGGGGCAGCAATTGCCACATATGCTTTCATTTGCAGCTTCATTCATTTTTAGTGCAGCAAATTACTCAGGAAGTGTATACTCTTATTTAACTACTGGAGCAGCTAATTTAATCAGAGCTTTTGGATCTCAAGCACTCAAAGAACAGTTTATACCTAAAATGCTGGAAGGTAGTTGGCAAGGTACCATGGCGTTAACCGAGCCAGAAGCTGGTAGTTCGCTAAGTGATATTACCACAACAGCTTATGCAACTTCCTCTGACTTTTTTTTACTAAAAGGGCAGAAGATTTTCATTTCGGCAGGAGATCACAACGGAGTAGAAAATATTGTACATCTGATGTTAGCTCGAACTGAGGGAGCTCCAAAAGGTGTGAAAGGCATTTCATTATTTGTTGTGCCTAAAAAGAGATTGGAAGAGGGTAAACTTATCAGTAATGATGTGAAAACGGTGGGTGTATTCCATAAAATGGGTTACATAGGTGCTCCCATTGTACATTTAATGTTAGGTGAAAATGAAGATTGTAGGGCTTATCTGGTAGGTGAAGAAAACAAAGGATTGCTTTATATGTTTCAGCTGATGAATGAGGCGCGAATAGGTGTTGGTTTAAATGCGACTTCAATTGCATCTGCTGCCTATCATGCTTCTTTAGAGTATGCTAAAGAGAGAAAACAAGGTAGATCTGTAGCAAACAAACAAATAGAAGAAGAGCAAGTTGATATATTAAAGCATGCTGATATTAAAAGAATGCTATTATTCCAAAAGTCAATTGTAGAAGGTTCATTGTCTCTTTTAATGCAATGCGCTTACTATACTGATATTTTGAAAGTGGCAGAAGGAGAAGAGTACGAAAAAGCATCTTTATTACTAGATTTATTAACTCCCATTGCCAAGTCTTATCCATCAGAAAAGGGCTGTCTTACAACAAGTGCTGCTTTACAAATACACGGTGGATATGGTTATTGTAAAGACTTTCCTGTAGAGCAGTTTTATAGAGAGGCGAGGATCCATCCAATTCACGAGGGAACTACGGGTATACATGCGATAGATTTGTTAGGAAGAAAAATTTGGCTTGAGCAAAGCAAAGGATATCAGTATTTACTTGAAGAAATAAAGGTTACCATTGAGCAAGCCAGAGAATATGAATTGTTGAGTAATTATGCAGTTAGCCTAAAACAAAAACTACAGCTTTTAGAAAATACAACTAAAGTATTACACAAAACTTTTAGGCATGAGGGAGCCGAAGCTATGTTAGCTGATGCTACTTTGTATTTGGAGCTTTTGGGTACAATCTCTATTGCGTGGCAATGGCTAAAGATTGGTATAAAAGCTTCTGAAAAGCTGACAACAAAATTGAAAGATTCAGATAAAGCTTTTTACGAAGGTAAAATATACACACTCTATTATTACTATGAGTATGAGTTGCCTAATACCATAGTATTATCTCAGAGATTGTGTGACGATGATAGGCTCACATTATATGTAGAAGATAGACATTTTTAAGAATGTCTATCTATTAAGGTTATAGCATCTTACTTATTTGGTTTTGATATAACTGCCATCGTTATTCGGCTTGTGCAAACTAATTTATCTTCTTCATTAGTAATTTGAATTTGCCAAACATGAGTGCTTCTGCCAATATGTAAGGGAGTTGTTTTTCCATACACAAAGCCCTCTTTAACACTGCGTATATGGTTTGCATTTATATCAAGGCCAACACAAACATACTTCTCCTGATCGACACAAAGAGTTGCTGCAATACTGCCTAATGTTTCTGCCAGAACAACGGATGCACCACCGTGAAGTAAACCAAATGGTTGTCTGGTACGTTGATCAACTGGCATCTTAGCAATGATAAAATCCTTACCAACTTCGGTAAACTCAATACCCAAATGGGTTACCATATTACTTTTACCGGTATTCAGCATAGCTGGAGTAATGTTTTCAGGGATCATTTACTTAAAATTAGTGTTAATTTTCAAATAATTTTTGGCTAAAATTATTAGCAGTCAATATAAGAAGCTAATTTTGCAGCTTGAAAATTTGCAGGTGCATTAAAGGTTATTTACCAAATTAAGGGAAAATTGAAAAGTAAGAAAATTTATTTAATTAGACACGGAGAAACTGAATATAATAAGCTTGGTATGGTTCAGGGCTCAGGTATAGATTCTAATCTAAATGAGACCGGAAAAAAACAAGCTCGAGCTTTTTACGAGTATTATAAAGAGATTCCGTTTGATAAAGTTTATACTTCTAAACTAAGAAGAACTCACCAGTCTGTTGAACAGTTTATTAAAAGTGAATTGCCATGGCAACAACTTTATGGGCTTAACGAAATTAGTTGGGGACATAAAGAAGGCCGCCAAATTACCGAAGAAGATAATGAGCAATATGCTAATATGCTTATCGGATGGACAAATGGTGATTATACTCAAAAAGTATATGGTGGAGAAAGTCCATTAGAAGTACAAGAGCGCCAGCGTGATGCATGGAGATATATATTAGCAAACGATCAGGAAGAAAATGTACTGGTTTGTATGCATGGTAGAGCAATTAGAATCTTATTATGTCTTTTACTTGATATTGAGTTAAAAAATATGGATAGATTTATTCACTCTAACTTATGTCTTTATCTTTTAAATTATGAAAATGGTAAATTCTCCATTGAGAAAGAATGTGATGTAACACATTTGAAGAAATTACCACAATTAGCATAAATGTTTTAAGCAGCACCGATTAAAAATATCGCAGGTTTTTTATTGATATCAAGTTTCTGTTTTTTCCACTGTTTTACAGAAAGTGTTTTAACAAATTGATCAGGAGCTGTGAGGTTTGCAGCTATGCATAACTGCATGTCAGGATGTAAGCCAGTTAGCAAGTCTTTAAAAAGTTGATCGTTTCGGTATGGAGTTTCCATAAATATCTGAGTTTCTCCCTTTTTAATCACCTTTTCAGATATTTTTTGGAGGAAGCCACTTCGCTGAGGATTTTTTAATGGAATATATCCATGAAAGGTAAATTGTTGTCCGGAAAAACCTGATGACATGAGTGCCAAAAATATAGATGAAGGGCCCGGTAAGGCAATTACTTCTATATCTTTCTGATGTGCATAAGACACAGCCAAAGCTCCCGGATCAGCAATACCAGGGCAACCAGCTTCTGAAATTACACCAATATTTGCAGTATCAGGTATTTTAGCAAAAATATCATTGAGTTGGCGAGGCTTACTTCTTTTATCCAATACATAAAAGTGTAGGTCTCTAATATTCTGGCTTGTATTTAAAGAAGCAATAAACCGTCTGGCTGTTCTTTCATTTTCTACTAAATAATATTCTGTATTGCTTACAATTTTAGTGATAATCTCAGGTAGATAAGTTTGTGTGTCCTGAGCAAGCATGCAGGGAATGAGATAAAGTTTCAAGTCAGATATTGGTTTTAATGATTTTCAAAGATAGTTGTATGCTTTTAAAATGATAATATTATTTTTTAATCAAATACATAAAAAAAAGGGACAAAAGCCCCTTGAATATTTTAGGTTAAATTAAACCTATTGCATTTCTTCTTTTTCTTCATCCTCTACAACTTCTTCTTTCATATTTAACTGATAATACACTTTTTGTCCGTCTAAGTAGTAGCCTTCCAGCAAAAATTCTTGATTAGAATTAGAAATTGCAGCCATTAGTTCATCTACTGAACTTACAGGGATTTTATCTATATGAGTAATAATAAAGCCATCTTCTAGTCTTGCATCACGCAATTTACCTTCTGTGATTTTAACTATTTTTATTCCTTGTTCAATGTTGAGTAGTTCTTTGTCTTTATCTGAAATCTCTGTTACTTCAGCACCCAACTCATTAATTTTTGTAATAATAGTTTTTACGGCTCTTATAACATCAGTATTATTATCGATGTTTTTTAGCGTTACTTTTACCACATAAATATCATTATCTCTTTTGTAGGCAACATTAATTATATCTCCGGGTCTGTTTCTTGCAACTAGTTCTTGCAACTCAGACGTGTTATTAACGGGTATTTCATTAATTTTTAATACTACATCACCAGGCATAATACCTGCTTCATCAGCGCCACCATCTTTATTTACTCCGGTAATTAAAACTCCTTCAACCTTATCTAAGCCGAAAATATCGGCATTACTTGCATCAATATCATCAATATTTACTCCCATTAAAGCGCGTTGAGTTACACCAAACTCAAGTAAATCATCCATAATTTTTTTAACTAGTGCTACAGGTACTGCAAATGAATAGCCTGCTGAATAACCAGTTTTTGTAGCAATGGCAGTGTTTATACCAATTAATTTTCCGTTGAGGTCTACTAAAGCTCCGCCACTATTGCCAGGGTTTACTGCTGCATCTGTCTGAATAAATGATTCTATACTTAAATTTTGCTGGCCGTTAGATCTGATGATTCCAATATTTCTGGCTTTGGCACTAACAATACCAGCAGTTACTGTTGAGGTTAAATCAAAAGGGTTACCTATGGCCAAAACCCATTGTCCAGGTCTTACTCTATCAGAATTGCCATATGGTACAAATGGTAGATCTTCCGCTTTTATTCTTATGAGCGCTAAATCTGTAGTAGGGTCGGTCCCAATTAATACAGCTCTATAACTTCTCTTGTCATTTAATACGACTTCTATACTGCTAGCATCTTCAATTACATGGTTATTTGTCGCAATGTATCCATCAGAAGATATAATTACGCCAGAACCAGATGACATGCGAGTACCTTGTCCTCTACTATTATCTTCACCATTTCCCCACAAATCCATTATATCTTCCAATGCACTGCTGTATCTGTTACTGCTACTGTATCGGGTTTTAATGTGTACAACTGCAGGAATTACCTTTTCAGATGCATTTATAAAGTTGAGGCCTTCTGGTACTTTGTAATCATAATCCGGCTCATTCTTTTTCTCAGTGTAATTAGAAAGTACTATTTCTTGCTTTTCAGAAATGTTCTGGACTTCATCATCTTTTTGCAACATTAGATAGCCACCTAGTGTAAACACGCCACTAAAAAGAGATGCCAATAAAATTCCCAGAATAAATTTATATTGCTGCATGTAAGGAACAGATTAATAGAGTAAAATTTGTCAGACAGTAATCAGTAAAAAAGCAATTCTAAAAATAAAGGCTGTCTGTTGTTTTCCTGAATTTATTGATTTTGTATCTAAAACGAAAATCTTAAAAGGCTGGTTTCTTCTATACCTTTAGATAATGCTGTTTATTCTATGTAAAAAAATAATTTTTGTATGGAAGTTAAACCTTTGTCGAAAAGAATTGTCAAAGTTAAAAAAGTAGAAATAAGTTAAAATAACCTATAAAAGTATATCAATTTAGACTGAAAGGTAAAACTAAATTATTAATCGGATGCTTTAGGGTTTTGTTTAGTTAATACTGCTTAATTTAATTTATTTCAAAATAATTTTGACTGAAAAAAGCTTGTGTACACACCCTGATGATCAGTATCTTATTTCTCATTTTAAAAATGAGGACTCAAAGCATTATGCTTTTAATTTACTGGTAAAGAAATATCAGCAAAAAGTATATTGGCATATACGTAAAATGGTAGTTGACCATAACGATACAGATGATCTTACACAAGAGGTTTTTTTAAAGGTTTGGAAAAACCTGAGCAACTTTAGAGAAGATGCAGCACTTTTTACTTGGCTTTATAGAATTGCGACCAATGAATCTTTAAACTTTTTAAAGAAAAAAAGAAGGCGATTTATGTTGCCGATTAACGATGTAACTAAAGAGCTAAGTAAAAAAATAGATAATGATCCTTTAATTGAAGGTTCTGACATTGAAAGGAAATTACAGAAAGTTCTTTTAACCCTTCCAGATAGACAAAGATTGGTGTTTAATATGAAATATTTTGAGGATTTACCTTATAAAGAGATCGCAAAAATTCTAGAAGTAACGGAAGGAAGTTTAAAGGCTTCATATCACATTGCAGTAAAAAAAATTCAGCAGTTATTAGGTAACGATTTGCTTTAAAATCAAATAGATGGAAGGAAAGGAAAAACTAAGCGGAAATATTTATAAGGTACCTGAAAACTATTTTGAAAAACTACCAGAGCAGATTCAGAGTAGTTTACCAAAAAAGTCTGAAGTAGGTATTTTCAATTTATTATACTTAAAACCGGCTTTATTGGCTTCTATGGTACTAGGTTTTATACTTTATGGGGTTTGGCCAATAAGTACAGCACATGAGCCAGCTGTTAAAATAGCCTTTGAAGATATCTCTAAAGAAGATCTTAAGAATTATCTTTTATATACAGATATTTCTGAAAATGAAATTATTGAAGAAATGGGAGGAAGTTTTAATGACGAATTCTTTATTGATGAAGATATAAAGTTGAGTACAGAAGAGATTCAAGAATTAATTGATGTAGAACAAATTGAAGATTATCTATAAAATGAAAAAGTTTCAGGTGAAGGCTTTATCAATAAAGTTGGTGTTAATTTTTGGATTGATGTATTTGAGCATCACACATATATATGCGCAAGGAGTAGATAAAAGAAGAAATATTGAACGTATACAGGAATTTAAGCAACAGTACATAAAAGAAGTATTAGCACTTTCTGATGAAGATGCTGATAAGTTTTTTCCTTTATATGAATCTTATGAAGCAGAGAGAGCTGCTCACCGGAAAAAACTTAATAACCTTAAAGTAGGTTTTATGGCAAAAACAGATGAACAGCTCGAAGAAGATTTAAATGCGATGCTTGTAATTAAAAATAATCAGTTAGAAACTGAGAAAAAGTATTATCAAAAATTTAAAGAAGTATTATCTATCAGGCAAGTAGCTGCTTTGTATTATGCAGAAAATCAATTTAGAAAAAAACTACTTGAGCGATTTGGAGATAATAACTAAATCTTAATTCTGAATATGCTCTTTAATATTACTTGTTTCAGTTTCGTGATCGTCTCCTTTTATAATATAAAAAAGAACAGAACTTTCTGGTAAAGAGATAGATTGTCTGGCTATTGGCAAAATCTTATTTTTCTCAAATTGTACAAACATAGGTATAATACTATCACCTAAATCTTTTAAAAAGACATTTAACTCTTCAGAAGAATTTACTTCAAACTGATGTATCGCAGGATTCTTTCTAAGATATTGAGTAATGTTGATATAATCTGCCATCCCATTGAACAGTAAACCTTTTGGTTTTTCAGTTTTGCTATTCATAATTTCCTTATTGGAGGCCAGTCTAAATACCCTTTCTGCACCAAATTCTTGACTGAGAATTTTACAGCTCATGGTATTTATTTCTGTATTAGATGTCATTGCATGAAGTTGTCCATATTGAGAGAGGTCAATTTCTTCAAAGGCATCATCACTGGCAAGGCTTCCTTCAAACACGGGTAAGCCTTGTATTCTAGCTTCTTGAATGTTTGATTTAGAAGTATCGGCTAGTTTTACTGGAATTTTTAAAGATTTTAAAAACTTAGCCATAAATCTTGCCGGCTCACTTGCTCCAAGAAAGATAACACCGTTTGGTTCTTGTCTGAGTACACCTAAGTAAGCAGCCAAAGGTTTAGCCAATATTCCTTGTAAAACTACGGTACCAACAATTATCATAAAGGTGAGAGGGAGTAGTAATTGAGCATGGAAATATTCCATCATATGGCCGCTTTCATTCTCTAAAAGAGAAGTTAAACGAATAGTGAAAATGGAAGCTACAGCCGCAGATACAATACCTCTTGGGCATATTGCCGATATAAATATTTTTTCTTTAAGATTAAGCTCAGAGTTGATTGTGCTTAGAAAAACAGCAATTGGCCTCAATACAAAAACAACAATGGCAAATAGTAAAAAGCTGGAGCCATTTAATACTGTTGTAATGTCAGAAACTTTAATCCGAGAGGACAGCATTACAAACAAAAAGGAGATCAGAATAAGGACGACATCTTCTTTAAAGGACAGCAGTTCTTTTAGATCATCAATTTTTAAATTGGCTAGGATCATCCCCAGAAGTGTTACTGCCAGTAATCCTGATTCTGCGTGGATCATGTCAGAAATCGAAAATGTAAGGATAACTATAGCAAGTACAATTACATTTCTGAGGTATTTAGGTATCCAGTTTTTTGTGAGTAGATTATAAAGAATAAATGCGAAGAATACACCTACGGCTACACCAGCAAGAATAGTAAGCACAAATCCATTTAATGCAAACATGGTAAACTGCTTATTAGGTTTACCAGATACTACAAACTCGTAGATTAAAATAGCTATTAATGCACCTATTGGGTCGATTAATATACCTTCCCATTTTAAAATGGTATTGATTCTAAAGTTAGGTTTTACATTTCTCAGTATAGGGCCAATAACTGTAGGGCCAGTTACAATAATTAATGCAGCGAATAAAAGTGCAAATCTTAATGTCATACCCATAAGAAGGTTAGCGGCTAAAGCTCCACCTAATAGTGTAACTACAGTACCTACTAAAATGATGTTTCTTACGGTTTTGCCGAGGGTTCTTACTTCAGATAACTTAAGAGTAAGTCCACCTTCAAATAGGATTAAACCTACAGAAATGGAAATTACATCAAAAAGAAAGTCGCCTTGAAATATCTTATCTCCATCTATAAATTTTTCATTATTAGGAGTGAAAAAAGTTGAGATTGGGCCAACTAATAAGCCTATTAAAATGAGAGGAAGAATAGCTGGTACTCTAATTCTCCAGGCAAGCCATTGAGCAAGTATTCCTAAAACCAGTAAGCCTGCAATTTCTATCATATGTTCGTATTAAAAAAAATTATAACTGATCTGCAAATTAATCCTAGTCAATAAAGGCAAGATATCAATATTACATGATATTTATGAACTTTGACGGGTTGTAAATCGTATTGGCAGGAATTTAATTTTGCAAGACTCAATCATTTAATTATTAAAGTTAATTTATAGCTGGTATAATGAAATTAATCATTAGGATTAAAACAAATTAATAAAGATTTGTTTCGAATTAATTTAAATAATTGGAAGAAAAAAATCAGAAATAGAAGTGTAAAAAATTATCTTCTTCTTCGGCGCTGATACTGTTGATATGTAACAGAAATTCTTTGGCCAAGAAAGAGGATAAAAGTAGTAAATAAGACTGAAAAAAAAGTTTTAATTAATGTAGTACCTACTAAGTTAAGATTGCTAGCACTAATAAAAAATAGTACAAGATGATGCAGAAAGGCCAGTAAAACTGTATAAGTAATATACCAGTTTATGCCCATATCCAACAAATTAGGATTTGAGCCGGTTTCGTAGCCACCAGTTGGAGCAAATCCTTTTACTACTCTGTTTCTCATATAAGCTAAAAAAACACAGGAGGCAGCATGAATACCTGCGGAATCGTAAAATATATCCACAGTAATACCTAGAAAAAACGCAATTAGTAAATATGGAAATCTAGGAAAGTCTAAAGGATAAGCTAGCAAGTAACCTATATATGCGAAGCAAAAAGCATAACCATAAAAATCAACATATTTAAGGAACAGAACCTGAATTAATACATACAGGATAAAAGAATAAATAAAGAAAAATATACTTTTTCTGTTCATAATACTTATTTACTTCTTAGCGGATCCAAATTTTGTTCTAGACTGTCAATTTCAGTTTTGTAGTAATTCTGAATTATATATACATTTTTTATAGTACTGAAATTAACTGTAAGATTGATTTTTACATTTTTTGTGCCTTCAGAAAGGTCATCGGTAACAGATTCTACAATTCCGATATTGATACTTTCAGGATAAACGGGATTCGCTCCTGAAGTTTCAATAGTATCTCCTTTCTCCACATCTACATGGAAGGGGATGTATTGAAGCTCTGCTTGAAGATAATCGTTGTTAGTATCTTCGGTATTCCATTTTACAGTACATAAATCTTTGGAATCGCTTAGTTGACCAGAGATTCTAATATTGGAATGTAATAGAGAATATACAGTAGCAAAATTTTCAGATACAGAACGGACTCTCCCTACTATACCTTCTGGTGAAACTACACCCATTCCAACTTCTACACCATCAATTTTACCTTTATTTATTGTAAGATAATTATCTGTAAACCTAATTGTATTGTTAATAACTCTAGCAGGTAAGTATTTGTAAGTTGCTGGTAATGCAGTTGAATCTGTACTTGTGGAATCTAGCTCTCTAAACTTCAGATTATTTAATTGCTGATTAAGTATAGCATTTTCTTTTTGAAGTCTTTCCACTTCATCGCGTAAGGTTAATTGTCCGGTAATGCCATCTACATAAGTATATAGCACACCAGCAACAACATTAGAGGAAGTAAAAAATGCTACTCCCTGATAAGTGTTGTTTCGTACAATTAGCCAAGCTGCTATAATCTCCAGAATAATGAATGTGAAAAATATTCTGAGACGCAGAAAAAATTGAATCAGTTGATACATGAATAAAAGATTGTATCAGTTTGGCCTAAGCCTGCTAAATTCCGGAAAGTTTATGCTAAAAGTGTTTTGCAAATTAAGACATTAAAACTGCTTTAAAGGCATCGATATTTTTTAATGCCTCGCCTGTACCTCTTACAACAGCTCTCAATGGATCATCAGCAATGTGTACAGGTAATTTAGTTTTTAATGCTATCCTTTTATCAAGTCCTCGTAAAAGAGCTCCACCACCAGTTAAATGAATACCGTTATCGTAAATATCGGCAGAAAGTTCTGGGGGAGAAATCTCAAGAGCTTTTAAAACAGCTTCTTCAATTTTAGAAATAGACTTATCAATAGCAAAAGCAATTTCTGTATAAGAGACTTTAATGGTTTTAGGAATACCAGTCATTAAATCTCGTCCTCTGATTTCGTAATCGTCTGGAGGAGTATCAAGTTCAGAAATTGCAGCACCAACTTCAATTTTAATTTTCTCGGCAGATCTTTCACCGATTAATAAATTGTGTTGTCTGCGCATGTAGTCAAGGATGTCTCTGTTGAAAACGTCGCCTGCAGTTCTTACAGATTGGTCACATACAATACCAGAAAGAGCAATTACAGCAATTTCTGTTGTACCACCTCCAATATCAACAATCATAGAACCAACGGGTTGCTCTATATCGATACCGATACCAATTGCAGCAGCAATAGGTTCAGGAATCATATAAACTTCTTTAGCACCTGCATGTTCAGCAGAGTCACGTACTGCACGTTTTTCTACCTCAGTAATTCCGGAAGGAATACAAATAACCATTCGGTGAGAAGGAGTAAAAAATCGATTACCTGTATCGATTAGTTTAATCATTCCCCTGATCATTTGTTCGGCGGCATAGAAGTCTGCAATTACCCCGTCTTTAAGTGGCCTGATTGTTTTTATATTTTCGTGTGTCTTCTCATGCATTTGCATGGCTTTTTTACCAATTGCAATTACTTTCTGAGTGACTTTATCTATAGCAATGATGGAGGGTTCATCAACAACTACTTTTCCTTTATACAAGAGTAGCGTATTGGCCGTACCTAAATCAATGGCAATATCGCTGGAAAAAAAATCAAATAGACCCATCAGAATGGAAAGAGTTAAAAGAATGTTTTTTATTACAAAAAAAAATAAACTTGTTGTTCGGTTTTTTTTAACGCAAAAAACCGACTAAACTATATGGATGAATTTAACTGCAATATTAAAAAAAAAAACTTCTTTTTAATCTTTCTTCTTAAGATCACCTCTTTTTACTGATTTTATGAATTCAGCCCAAGCAAAAGGATTGAGTATTGAAAATGAAGGAGAAAAGAATTGATTTGATATAGCATTTGACTGTTGGTTCATATAATAACGGTGGTTAGAGCCGCCATCCATTGGTAAAGATGCGGCCATTCTGTTAAGAGCCTGTTGGTTGAGATTTTTTTCCATATTTTCTTTTCTTTTATCAACCGGTAACTCTAATGCTAAGAAAGCTTCTTTAAATAATTCTTCGGTAGGGTAAGGAAAAACTTCTACAACTGGAAGAAAAGTTGTATCAGTTTGTAGATCAATTAAAACAGTAAAGCCTTTGTCTTTTTTTTGAGGGACAATAAATTTTTGCTTTTTATAACCCACAGCACTAAAAATAACTGTATCACCCACCATAGTTGGAAGTGCAAAAAGTCCGACTTGGTTTGAAACTGTACCTACTCCAGCACTTGGGATATAAACGTGAACCCCGGGAACTCCATAGGAACTATCTCCATCTACAATGATTCCAGACATTTGAATTACTTCTGGGTCTCCTTGTGCTTTAAGCTCAGTCTGTAATAAAAAAGTACTGATAACAGCAAGAATGAAGATTGAAGTAATTTTTTTAGTTGTAATATTTCTTTTATTCATGGTAGTGTCTTTTCCCAGTTGCTTTACTTATATAACAAATATAATGGATTCAGTTTAAAAATACTTTTTGTCAAGAATTAAAAATTCTTGATAAAGTACAATATTAAATTTGTTAAATACAATTAATCTTTGTGGTCTGTATTTATATAATGTTTTCTTGTATATAGAAGTTGCTTTGGTTACATCTTGTTTAGATAAAAAAATCTTTTATTTCAAAAAAAAACTCCTTTTTCGGCTATTATTAAGATAATATCTCTCCTAATTAAGTTTAAGATCCTTCTTCTGGTTTTTAGTAAGCACTCCATCATTTATATTTGAGAAATTTTCTAAAGGTTTTACAAAGTGTTTTTCTTAATACCCTTGCATTTAAATTGATATAAAGGCTTTGGCTTTTGATATAGTAGATACTTTGTATTGCCATTTAAATCATATTTACTTAAAACAATAATTAGCAATGAATAGAAGATTGTTATTCTTCCTACTTTGTATCCTGAATGTTACAGCTTATGCTCAGGAAAAGGATTTTTCTGTGGAATATGCTGAAACCATAAAGGCAAGTGATCTTAAAAAACACTTGAGTATTATAGCTTCTGACGAATACGAAGGCCGTGAAACTGGAGAGAAAGGTCAGAAAATGGCGGCTGAATATATTAGTAAACACTTTAAAAGCTTGGGCTTAGAAGGGCCAGTAGATAATAAGAATCCTTATTATCAACCATTTAATTTAAATAAATCTTACTGGAACGAAGTAAGTATTAGTACTGCTAAACAAGATTTAACCTATCTGGAAGACTTCTTTATTTATGGAAACTTCAACTATGACCATACTAAAATGCAGACTGTATTTGCTGGGTATGGTATTGATGAAGATAAATATACAGATTATGAAGGTCTGGATGTAGAAGGTAAGGCTGTGTTAGTTTTAATGGATGAGCCTAAAAATGCAGATGGTACCTATGTAATTTCAGGAAGTGAGAAAAGCTCTGAAATGGGCAGTACAAATTATAAAATTAAAACTGCTGGTGAAAAAGGAGCTGCAGCTATTGTATTTGTTTATACAGATAAAGAAGAGTTTAATAACAGATTAAATTTATTTAAACC
Source organism: Chondrinema litorale (assembly GCF_026250525.1). Lineage (GTDB taxonomy): Bacteria > Bacteroidota > Bacteroidia > Cytophagales > Flammeovirgaceae > Chondrinema > Chondrinema litorale. The sequence continues at coordinate 1,624,336 of NZ_CP111043.1, read as the reverse complement.
TTATTTACAGAAACCATCATTGAGTATGAATTCTTCTGGTGAAGGAAAAATGGGCTTATTTTTCACAAGTTCTGAGGGTGGAGCTGCTATGTTAGGTACTTCTTCTAAAAAGTTTGATAAAGCACTAAAGAAAGATATTACAAAAGGTATTGAAAAAATTAAAGGCTATACTTCTGAAATAGAGTTAACGGCAATGAAGAAAGCTGAAGATGTTACTACAGAAAATGTCTTAGGTTTTATGGAAGGTACCGATTTAAAAGACGAAATATTAGTTGTAACTGCTCACTATGATCATATTGGTAAAGCAGATACCGTAATAAATAATGGTGCAGATGATGATGGTTCAGGTACAGTAACTGTTTTAGAAATTGCAGAAGCATTTGCTACAGCGAAGAAAAATGGTGTTGCTCCTAGGAGAAGTATTTTATTTATGACTGTTACAGGTGAGGAAAAAGGGTTACTTGGTTCTAAGTATTATTCAGAACATCCTGTGTTTCCTCTAGAAAGCACTATTACCGATCTTAATATAGATATGGTAGGTAGAGTTGATGAAAAACACGCTGATAATCCTAATTACATTTATATAATTGGTTCAGATATGCTTTCTTCAGACTTGCATAATTTACATGAAACTGTTGCAAAAAAATATTCTCCTGATGTAGAATTAGATTACGAGTATAACTCAGATAGTGATCCTAATAGATTCTATTACAGATCAGATCACTACAATTTTGCAAAACATGGTATACCAGTGATTTTCTATTTTAATGGAACACATCCAGACTATCATAGACCTACCGATACTGTAGATAAAATTGAATTTGCTAAGATGGAAAAGGTTGCCAGGCTTATATTTCATACCGCTTGGGAATTGGCAAATACTAATGAAAGGCCTGTAGTAGATAAAGCTGATCAGGAATAGTTTGAAATGTCCTAAAAGAAAAATGCCCGTTACAAAACGGGCATTTTTCTTTCACCTTATCCTTATTACCAAAACATAATTTGTTTCGTTTCGATTATATAGCAAACATATTCGGTTAAGAGATTTCATGTGTTGACTAATAGTTACATTTTATTTAACTAAATGTTAAATAAAATATTTTAATATTAACTAAATGTTAAATATTAGATTTTTAGTTAAATTGTAAATTTTGATTACATGTAAAGTAAATTACTTTATTTAAAGTAATTTACTTTTTTGTGATATATAATTTTAATGTTTATCTATTTTTAAAAATAAAAATTTGCAATAAAATTATACAATATTTGCATCACCGAATATGCGAATTATGGGATTGATTTTTTGAGATTTCAAACTCCTTTTTAAATTATAGCCAACATTTTTGAACGTATTTTAATCATACTATGCTTTTAAGTATTGAAACAGCTACGAGTGTTTGTTCTGTTGCTTTGCACTCAGAAGAAAATATAATAGCGTATGAAGAAATTCACCTAGAAAAATCACATTCTGGTTATCTGACCGTAATCATCGATCAAATGATGAAAAATTGTCAAGTTATATCTGAAAATATTGAAGCTATAGCTGTTTCGGAAGGCCCAGGTTCTTATACAGGTTTGCGCATAGGTGTTTCCACAGCTAAGGGTTTATGTTATGCATGGGACAAGCCATTAATTTCAGTAAGTACATTGGAAGCAATAGCAGCAAATGCTATAGATCATTTAAAGTATTTAGCTTCTGGAAAAATGCTTTTTTGCCCAATGTTAGATGCAAGACGAATGGAAGTTTATACAGCAATATATAAAAGTGATCTTTCTCAAATTAAAGCAATACATCCTCTGGTTGTTGAATCATCAAGTTTTGATAATTACTTGCAGGACTACAAAATTTTATATTTTGGAAATGGAGCTGAAAAATGCAAAGATGTTCTAGTTAATGATAATCTAATTTATGTAGGAGAATATTTGCCAAATGCAAAGTATGTAGGTTTAATAGCCAATAAAGCATTGAGAGAGCAACAATTTGCTGACTTAGCTTATTTTGAGCCATTTTACTTGAAGGCATATCAAGCAAAAAAGCCGAAAAAAAATAAACTATTGAGTTAAGTTTTTAAGAGTCGCTTTTTAAATAAGGCAAGATTAAATATTAAGAGTTTCTTGCCAATTTTACTATTTTTGCTTTCAGTTTATTTGCTTCTATACACCTAAGTTATTTAAAGCTTGAGGCTTTTTCTCTAAAAAATAAACACTAATAGCATTTAAAATTATAGATATAATTTAGCATAACCTGCTTATTGCTAAATTCCATTTTTTATGGATACACCTCAAAATAAACAGACTTTTTTCGCAGATGTCGTTTTACCTGTTCCTGTAAACCAGTACTTCACATACAGAATCCCCTTTGAGTATGCAGATGAAATACAGGTAGGCTCCAGAGTAATAGTGCAGTTTGGTAAAAGACGTATAGTTACAGCAATAGTTGTAAAAAAGCATCAGCAGGCACCAGTTACCCAACAAGTAAAATATATTCTCGATCTCCTAGATGAGGAACCATGTGTAAACCAAATCCAAATACAGTTTTGGGAATGGGTTGCAGAATATTACATGTGCAGTATTGGTGAGGTAATGAATGTTGCTTTACCTTCAGGCTTTAAATTAACAAGCCAATCTCGTATTCAAATTAATCCAGAATTTAGTGTTGAAGCTCATCAGATTACACTTTCAGAAAGAGAGTTGAACTTATTAAGTGAGCTTCAAAAAAAAGACTCTTTAGCTTACCATGAAGCAGGTGAATTACTTGAGGTTGAAAACCCATATAAAATCATTAAATATTTAATAGCTAAGCGAGCCATTATTATTTATGAAGAAGTTAAAGAGAAGTATAAGCCTAAGGTTCAAAAGAAGATCAGGTTACAAGAAGATTGGGTTGTAGGTGAGGAAAAATTAAATGAGTTATTTGATGAAGTAAAATCGTCTGTAAAACAAGAAGAGGTATTATTAAAGTATTTATCGCTTATACCTTTACATGATCTTCCGAAAAAAAATAAATCTGGAGTTGAGAAATCTATTTTATTAAAAAATAATATTTCGGTCTCATCACTTAAAACCCTAATTAAAAAAGATGTTCTGGTTGAGTTTGAAGAAATTGTTCCTCGATTTGAATATAAAAATGATAAGTTATCTAAAGAAATACTTCTAAGTGATAAACAGAAGGTTGTTAGAGATGAGATTTTAGAAATTTATAAAGAAAAAGATACAGCTCTTATTTATGGAGTTACTGGTAGTGGTAAAACAGAAATCTATATTGATCTAATAAAAAAAGTACTTGATAGTGGAAGTCAGGTACTTCTATTACTTCCAGAAATAGTTTTAACTACACAAATAGTAAACAGACTCCAACATGTTTTTGGAGATAATATGGGGGTATATCATTCTCGTTTTTCTGATAATGAAAGAGTTGAAGTCTGGAATGGCGTTTTGAGTGGGAGGTTTACTTTTATAGTTGGTGTAAGATCATCACTTTTCCTTCCATTTGATAATCTTGGGTTAATAGTCGTAGACGAAGAACATGATTCCTCTTATAAACAATATGATCCTGCACCAAGATATAATGCCCGTGATGGAGCACAGGTATTGGCGAAATTACATCATGCTAAAGTTCTGTTAGGTTCAGCTACACCTTCTATTGAATCTTACTATTTGGCTACATCGGGGTTTTATGGCTTAGTTGAGCTTAAAGAAAGGTTTGGTAATGCTTCAATGCCAGATATAGTTCTTTCAGATTTAAGAAAAGAAAAAAAGCAGAGAAAAATAAGAGGAGAGTTTAGCTCAATGCTCGTATCTGAAGTTGAAAATAGTTTAAACAACAGTAAGCAAGTAATCCTCTTTCAAAACAGAAGGGGATATGCACCTTATATTATGTGTGAAGATTGCGGCCATATCCCAACATGTGAAAACTGTGCTGTAAGCTTAACATATCATATGTATAGAAATATTATGGTATGCCATTACTGTGGGCATAAAGAGCCTGTTCCAAAGAAATGTAAAAGTTGTGGCTCTAATAGAGTTAAAACATCTGGGTTAGGTACAGAAAAAGTTGAGGATGAAATTAAAGAGATTTTTCCAAATGCTAGGGTTCAGCGTATGGATCTGGATACAACCAGAAAAAAGTACAGTTATCAAAAGATATTAGATGAATTTGGGAGTGGACAAACGGATATTTTAGTGGGTACTCAAATGGTTAGTAAGGGGCTTGATTTTGGTAATGTTAATTTGGTCGGAATTTTCGATGTTGATCGATTGATCTTCTTTCCTGACTTTAGATCTCACGAAAGAGCATTTCAATTAATATCTCAGGTAAGTGGTAGAGCTGGAAGGAGAGAAGATAAAGGGAAAGTTGTTTTACAAACATCTTCTCCAACACACCCACTAATGAATAACATTGTTAATCATAATTATGAGGCTTTTTTTTATACAGAAATAAGGGAAAGAAAAAATCATGATTATCCGCCATTTACTAGGTTAATTAGAGTTACTGTAAGAAATGCAGATAGAGATATAACTATGTTACAGGCAGATAAGCTAGCTTGGGAGCTTAAAAATCAATTGGGGAGTAAACGTATTTTGGGACCAGAATCACCAGTAATTGATAAAATTAGGAATCTATATTTAAAAGATATTTTAATTAAAGTTGAAAGGAATAAGATTAATTTAAAGCAGGTTAAAAAATCTATAACCGATTCAATAGATAAAGTAAACGATAAAAAGAGATTCAAGCAATTAGATGTACTTATTGATGTAGATTGCTTATAATGTTAATAACATAGTAAAAAGCGTTATTGGAATTAAAGATCAAAGTAGTTTTCAATATGAACTATTAGACGCTGCTTGTATTTTTATACCTCCAAGAGCAGATCTTTTTAAGTTTTGAAGTTCTTTAGTTTTGTCCTCTACCCATTTTTCTTTGCTGTACTTTTTTTCTGGGTATGCTTCACTATAATAAATGTATTCTTTATCATAGTTGATGAACTCTTCAAAAAATATATCTTCAATAATGGCAAAGTTCTCGCCTACATTCTCTTTTAAGGAGTATAACTCAGAGCTTTGCTGTTGAATAATTTCTTCTATTTGTTGGTTGTATTTGAGCGCTTCAACTCTTATGCGCTCATCTTCGTAGTTGGTGTTTACTGAAGCTGTAAGACTATTATCAGGTATGTCCCATTCAACAGAATTGTCTTCAACTACTTCATAGATTGCTTCTTCTCTCGAAATCATTTCAATAGCAAGTATATTTTGCCATTTCATTATTTGTTGTTGGATATCTATATCTAGGTCATCCCATTTGCTGTCAAAGTATTCTTCCCATAAGCCAATGTTTTGATAATCTAAAGTTATCTTTTCCCAGACTTTTGGTTTATGCAAGGGATCATCAATGGTGTCTTCTTGAGCCAATATATTATTCGATACAAGAATAAATAAGAAAATGATGATGTAGTGTATGGGTTTGTAAGCTTGTTTCATATTAAGTTGGTGATTATTTTCTGATCTTTAATTCCGCTTTTATAATTTCATATATTATTCCTTAATTTCATTCTTCTTTTAAATAAAAGTTAATGACGTAAGATGTAGAGTGATTTTTAAATAATGTGAGTGATAGTTGTCATAATTACCAAAAAGAATAGAAAGGATAATTGGAAGTAAAAACATTAAGAACTAATTTTGCCGACCTAAATGGTTAAAAGCTTCTAAATTCTTCTTTAATAAGTAAATTTATTAAGTCTAAATGGCAAATAAAGGAAAAGTTACTCAGGTTATTGGTCCCGTGGTTGATGTAAGCTTTGAAGACGATGCACATTTACCGCAGATTTTAAATGCATTGGAAGTAAGCAGACCAGATGGTTCAAAGCTTGTACTTGAAGTACAAAATCACCTAGGTGAGGATAGAGTTCGTACTATTGCAATGGATAGTACGGAAGGATTGCAAAGAGGTGTTGATGTTATTGACACTGGTTCAGCGATCTCTATGCCAGTAGGTGAAGATACCAAAGGTCGATTATTCAATGTGGTTGGGCAAGCAATTGATGGTATTAAGCAACCTGAGGGAAAACAAAAACTACCAATTCACAGACACGCACCTAAATTTGAAGATTTATCTTCTTCAACTGAGGTATTATACACAGGTATTAAAGTTATTGACTTAATTGAGCCATATGCAAAAGGTGGTAAAATTGGTCTTTTTGGTGGAGCTGGTGTTGGTAAAACAGTATTGATTCAGGAGCTTATAAACAATATTGCGAAAGCATATTCTGGTTTATCGGTATTTGCAGGTGTAGGTGAAAGAACAAGAGAGGGTAATGACTTGCTTCGAGAGATGTTAGAATCAGGTATTGTTACATATGGTGATGATTTCCTTCACTCAATGGAAGCTGGTGAGTGGGATCTTGATAAAGTTGATTACGATAAAATAAAAGATTCTAAAGCTACCTTTGTTTTTGGACAAATGAACGAGCCTCCTGGGGCGCGTGCAAGAGTAGCGCTTTCAGGACTTACTTTAGCTGAATATTTTAGAGATGGTGATGGACAAGGAAAAGGTAGAGATATTCTTTTCTTCGTTGATAATATATTTAGATTTACACAGGCTGGTTCAGAAGTATCAGCATTATTAGGTCGTATGCCATCTGCGGTAGGTTATCAACCAACGCTTGCAACTGAGATGGGTGCTATGCAAGAAAGAATTACCTCAACAAAAAGAGGTTCAATTACTTCTGTACAAGCAGTTTATGTACCTGCTGATGACCTTACAGACCCTGCTCCTGCGACAACTTTCTCTCACCTTGATGCTACTACTGTACTTTCAAGAAAAATCTCTGAGTTAGGTATTTATCCTGCGGTGGATCCATTGGATTCTACTTCAAGAATTATGACTCAAGATATTCTTGGTAAAGAGCACTACGATACAGCTCAACGAGTAAAGTTAACCTTACAGAGATATAAAGAACTTCAAGATATTATTGCCATCTTAGGTATGGACGAATTATCTGAAGATGATAAGTTGTTAGTAGCTCGTGCAAGAAGAGTGCAGAGATTTTTATCTCAACCATTCCACGTTGCAGAACAGTTTACAGGTCTTCCAGGTGTATTTGTTGATATTAAAGATACTATCAAAGGGTTTAATGAAATCATGGATGGTAAGCACGACAATCTACCAGAAGCGGCATTTAACCTTGTAGGTACTATAGAAGATGCAGTAGAGAAAGGTGAGAAGTTACTTGCTCAGGCTAAAAAATAAATTTTAAATTTTATATTTTTCAAAATATGTATTTTGAGTTGATAACACCTGATAAAAAAGCTTTTGAAGGAGAAGTAATTGGTGTAAAGATGCCAGGAGTGAATGGTTCTTTTGAAGTGTTAAATAATCACGCGCCTATTATTAGTAATCTTGAAAAAGGTGAATTAAGGGTTACGGCTTCGAATGAGCAAAAGTTTTTTGAAATAGAAAGTGGCATTGTAGAAGTACTAAATAACAAAATTGTTGTTCTTACTGAAACCGTTCAAGAAAAATAAAGCTCATATCACTTTATTGTTAAAAAAAAGCCCTCAAATAAGGAGGGCTTTTTTATTTTTTCATATAATATCGTATAAATTTCCAATACATGTTGCATAAAAAATAATATCTCTATATTTTTGCAATCCTTTTACAGAAGCAATCCTCTGATGAAAGGGCTTTAAGTAGTTTTTTTGTGGTTTCACAGAAATAAAAAATATACTCCGTGGATACATTAAGTTATAAAACCCTGTCGGTAAGCAAAGAAACCGCAGGTAAAAAATGGGTGATAATTGATGCTGCTGATGCAGTTCTTGGAAGATTGAGTAGTGAAGTAGCTAAAATTATCAGAGGAAAACATAAGCCTAATTATACACCACATGCAGATTGTGGAGATAGTGTAATTGTTATCAATACTGACAAGATAAAGTTGACAGGTAAAAAGTGGACTGATAAAGTTTACATCCACTATACTGGGTACCCAGGTGGTCAAAGACATAGAACTCCTCTAGAATTAAAGGAGAAGTCTTCAACTCTTCTTATTGAAAAGGCTGTAAGAGGTATGCTACCAAAAAATAAACTTGGAAGAGCAATACTAAAGAATTTATATATATATGAGGGTGCAGAACATCCACATGAAGCTCAAAAACCAATTGAAATTAAGATACAATAATGGCAGTCGTTAATACAATCGGAAGAAGAAAAAAATCTATCGCCCGTATCTATATGTCTGAAGGTAAGGGTGGAGTAACAGTTAATAACAGAGAATTAACTACTTATTTCCCTTCAGAAATTTTACAGACAATCGTAAACCAGCCTTTAAGTGCTTTAGGTATCAAAGGGAGTTACGATATTAAAGTAAATGTTACTGGTGGAGGTATTGCAGGTCAAGCAGAAGCTATAAGATTAGCTATTTCTAGAGCCTTGGTAGAAGTAAATCCTGAGTATAGATTAACATTGAAACCAGAAGGGTTCTTAACTAGAGATCCAAGAATGGTTGAAAGAAAGAAATACGGACGTAGAAAAGCTAGAAGAAAATTCCAGTTTAGCAAGCGTTAATTCCTTGTCGGAAATCTTTATTTATTTTATACATATATTTTTAAATTTTATTCCATGCCAAAGTTAGAGTATAAAGATCTTTTGGACGCTGGGGTGCATTTTGGCCACCTTACCAGGAAATGGAATCCGAAAATGGCTCCATACATATTTATGGAGAGAAACGGAATCCACGTTATAGATCTTAATAAGACAATTGCCTGTGTTGATACAGCATCTGCCTTTATGAAAAATATCGTAAAGTCAGGTAGAAAAATCATGTTTGTTGCTACTAAAAAACAAGCAAAACAAATAGTTTCTGAGGAAGCTGAAAGGCTAAAAATGCCTTTCGTGACTGAAAGATGGTTAGGTGGTATGCTTACCAACTTTGCTACAGTTAGAAAGTCTATTAAGAAGATGTCTGCTATTGAGAGGTTGATGAAAGATGAAGCTTTCAAAAACTTAGCAAAGAGAGAGAGGTTGATGAAACAACGTGAGAAGGATAAGTTGGAGAAGATTTTAGGTGGTATTTCAGATCAAAACAGACTTCCTGCAGCGTTATTTGTAGTTGATATCAAGAGAGAGCATATTGCTATAAAAGAAGCAAAAAAATTAAATATACCTGTAATAGGTATGGTTGATACTAACTCTGATCCAGGGTTAATCGATTATCCTATTCCTGCTAATGATGATGCATTTAAGTCTATTTCATTAATTACTTCTGTAATAGGTAAAGCTATTGAAGAAGGTCTGCAAGAGCGTAAGAAAGAGAAAGAAGACGCAAAATTGAAACAAGCAGAAAATGAGAAAAAGGCAGTTGATGAAAAACAAGAAACAGTAGTTGAGTCTAAAAAAGATGCAGCTCCTGAAGCTGAATCAAAAGATTCAAAAAAATAGTAAACAGCCTTTTTAGTAATTTTAAATTCTTTGTGCTATGAACAGACACGAAATAGAAATAAAGTTAGGTGAATTAAAAGGTAAGCAGTCTGAAATCTTTAAAGTAAAGAAAGACCAGCGAGATGCTGATGCTTTATCTGCAATCAGAAAAGAAATTTCTGATTTAAAGTCTCAGCTTGCTGATGCGCCTAAAAAAGAAGATTAATTCTCTATTATAACTATTATTATTAATGCAATTTAAAGGTTATATAAGTGCTGTTAAAGTTCTGATATAACCTTTTAATATTTTTATAAATAAATTCCAAATCAAATGGCCATTACAGCAAAACAAGTAAATGAATTAAGGCAAATTACTGGTGCAGGAATGATGGATTGTAAAAACGCACTAGTTGAAGCTGAAGGAGATATAGAAAAAGCAATTGACTTGCTTAGAAAAAAAGGACAAAAAGTAGCTGCCAAAAGAGCTGATAGAGAGGCTTCTGAAGGTAATGTATACTCTTATATTAATGAGGCGGGAACTGTAGGTATCGCTTTTGCTTTAAACTGTGAGACTGAACCAGTATCTAACACAGAAGAATTTAAAAAGTTAGGCGAAACTATTCTTAAAGTTGCAATTGATAATGCAATTTCTTCTAAAGAAGAAGTTGTTGAAGTTGAAGTTGACGGAAAGAAGATCGCTGAATATATGGTTGAGCTTTCTGGAAAGATTGGTGAGAAAATCGAAATTTCTGACTATGCTTATATAGAAGGTGAACAAGTTGTTGATTATTTGCACGGTACTAGTATTGTTGTATTAGTAAACCTTGCTGGTGGAACTGGAGAAGAAGTTATTGAAGCAGGTAAAAACGTTGCTATGCAAATTGCAGCAATGAAACCATTAGCTGTAGATAAAGACGGAATCGATATTGAGGTAGTTGAAAGAGAAAAGCAAGTTGGTATCGAAAAAGCAAGAGAAGAAGGAAAACCAGAACATATTCTTGATAAAATCGCTCAAGGTTTTGTTCAAAAATTCTTTAAGGAAAATACATTGCTTAGCCAACAATATGTAAAAGAGCCTAAGCAATCTGTAACACAATATCTTGATTCAGTAAAAAAAGGACTTACTGTTAAGTCTTTCTCAAGAATTGGTATTGGTAGATAAGTTATAATACATATCAAAATTCATAAAAAAGCCTGCTTGTTAAATCAAGCAGGCTTTTTTTATAATATTTTATTGTTCTGATTTAATTAATCAATAACTTTTAATTGGAAATATATTAATACTACAAATGTTCCATATTGATCAGCTAGGTATAACATCCCTTCTCCAGTTTCTTGGTCTATACCTTGTTCATAGCTGCTTGCAAGTTCATCTGTATTTGGATTATATGTGATATTATCTGAAGTGGGATTGAATGTACCTTGTCCAATAATATCAACTTCATCATAACTATCTAGTTCCTCATCTGAGGTATATTCACCAATTTCATTTTCATCATCGTCAAATAAATATAAATAATAGCTTTCGTCACCGAGTAAAAAATCACCTGAAACAGATATTTCTATTGGGTTTTCGGTTACATTATTAAAAACTTGGGAGCTTGTATTAAAAAATTCTTCTGTACTAATAACTTCAAGATCAAAATAAATATCTGGTCCATTATTTTTATCCCAAGGTCTAATAATGGTATCTCCGCTATTATTAATGAAAGCAAGAGTATCTGTATAATATATTTCTGCTTTAGTAAAATAACGTTCTCCAACAACTAGAGAGTCTGTAAATGTTTCAAAAGCTCCTTTTTCTGTAGTTGCTGTTAAAGTTACTGCATAAACTCCTGGAACAGTATACTCATGAGTAGGTGAAGCGTTTATACTTTGGTTACCATCACCAAAGTCCCATTCATAAGTTAATGTTCCACCATCTGCTGCAACACTACTATTTGTAAATGATATGTCTTTGTTTGGCTCTCCGTAGTTAGGTATTGTAGCTGATACAGTAGGTGCAGGACCTAAATCTTCATCATCCTCACAGCTAAATAGTAAAGACGATAAAAGGACTATCGCAGATAGTTTGATTAATGAAAAAAAAGGCTTGTATAATCTAAACATGGCTTTATAAAAAGTGATAAAAAATGTAGCAAGTAAAAAATTAAAGTTTAATGAAGGATTAACTTGAATTAGAAGATGACGTTTATCCTTGCTTTAACAATGCTAATATGTGTCTAGTAAATAAATGTGTAGTATTGAATTGTTGCTAGGGTTTACGAATATACTTTAGTTTTTTGACATTACAAGTGTGAATGATACCGAAATTTGCGGGATTTTTAAAGAAAAACTTTTTCTTTGAGTAAGTTTTAACTAAAATGGTACAAATTCTTTTCTATGATTTATCTCCATTTTTAATGGAAAATAAACTAAATTTTAGGGGATTTTTGTGTTGAATGATATTTACTATTAAACTAATCTCCCCAAATTATTGTAATAATTGTTACATTTTAATTTGAGGGACTCCTGCAATCATAAGGAAATCTGCTTCTGTGAAAGTTTAGTTAGAAGATAAAAGCGCGAACTACTATTTATTTTGTAAAATAACCTTGTGATTTTTAAGTCAAAATTGAAGAATAATTTAATTCTTGATTTTATACAAAATAAAATCACAAATTTTATTTTTAATACATATATACAATTGTAAGTAAAACTACAATCGTCAATTTTTTTAGTCTTTCAAATTTCGATAGCTTATTTTTTAATTTTACATGAGAAAGCTCCTCTTATTGCTTATTTTTTCTTTTTACTATTTAAATAACTTTACTCACGCTCAAGACCAACCTATTAAAGGTCAGGTTACTGCTGCAGAAGATGACTCTCCATTAGTCGGTGTTACTGTAGTAATTAAAAATACCTCTAAAGGTGTTACTACAAATCTTGATGGAGAATTTACAATAAATGCTTCAACTGGAGACGAGCTAGTTTTCCAGATGGTAGGTATGCAGAGTAAAACTGTAAAAATTGGTACACAAACTTTTATTCAAGTTAGTTTGGAAGACGAAGCTTCCATTTTAGATGAACTAGTAGTAACTGGTTTTCAGGAACTAGATAGAAAACTATTTACAGGTGCCTCTGAAAACGTCAAGATGGATGACATTAAAGCCAAAGGTATGGTGGATGTTAGCCGTATGCTCGAGGGACAGGTAGCTGGAGTCTCTGTTGAAAATGTCTCAGGAACTTTCGGAACAAGTCCCAAAATCAGAATCAGAGGTAATGTATCTATTAATGGTAACAATCAGCCTTTGTTTGTTGTAGATGGTGTAATTCTGGAAGATCTGGCAAATGTTAGTACGGATGATTTTATTTCTGGTAATGCAAATACACTTATTAGTTCTTCTGTTGCCAACTTAAACCCTAGTGATATTGAATCTTTCCAGATTCTGAAAGATGCTTCTGCCACAGCTATTTATGGAGCTAGAGCAGCAAACGGGGTAATTGTAATTACAACAAAAAGAGGAAAGAGTGGAAAGTTAAGAGTAAATTATTCTGGTAACTTTTCCGGAAAACTAAGACCTACCTATAATCAGTTTTATTTGATGAATTCTGCCGAAGAAATGTCTGTTTACAGAGAGCTTTACAGAAAAGGCTTGGTAGATATTAGTACTTCGGTAAGAGCAAAAAACTATGGTGCACTTGGAAAAATGTTTAACCTCATTGCTAATCACGAATTGGATTGGGGAGTAGGAGGGACATTAAACGAGCAATATTTGAATAAATACGAAAATGCTAATACAGATTGGTTTGATGTATTATTCCACGATTTTGGCCTACAGCAACAACATTCACTAAGTTTTACAAGTGGTAGTGAAAAGTCTAACAGCTACTACTCATTAAGTTACTTAAACGACCAAGGGCAAACAATTGCAGATAATGTTCAAAGATTTACAGGTACGGCCAGGAATACTTATTTTATCTCCGATAAATTTACATTTGGCTTAAAGCTAACAGGTAGCTATCGAGAGCAAAAGGCACCAGGTACTAGAAATAGAGAGTTTGATCCTATTACTGGTAGATATTCTAGAAGCTTTGATATCAACCCGCTCAGTTATGCTCTGAATACAAGCCGTAGTATGAGGCCTTATGATGATGATGGTGAACTTGAATTTTTTAGAAAAAACTATGCGCCATTTAACATCCTTCAAGAATTAGAAGAAAATTATATCGATATACAAGTAGTCGATGTATCAGCTCAAACAGATTTTGAAGTAAGACCTATTAAAAATGTTGTTGTAAAAAGTGTATTACAAGCTCGTTTTGCTAACACAGACAGATCTCACGTTGTTACAGAAAACTCAAATCAGGCAGAAGCTTACAGAGCAAACCAGACACAGTTTATTCAAGATGCTAACAACCTGTTATACACAGACCCAGATAATCCAGGACTTAACCCTGTTGTAGTTTTACCAGAAGGTGGTTTTCTTTACAAAGATCAGGATGACCTTATAAATTTCTACAATAGAAATAGTGTTGAATATTCACTTAACCTAAATGATGTTCACGATATAAATATATTAGCTGGACAAGAACTCAGGTATACAAACAGATCAAGCAATAGCTCAACAGGTTTAGGTGTAGTGTATGAGAGTGGAGGTGTTGTTGTAACCGATCCTAATATTATTGAGTTTTTTAACTTACAAGATATAGATTACTATAGCCTGTCAAACAGTAAAGATCGATTCTTTGGTCTATTTTTTAATGGAGGATATGCCTACAAATCAAGATATGTAGCAAACTTTACTGTGAGGTATGATGGTTCGAACCAGTTGGGTAATAGTCCTCAGGCGAGATATTTACCTACTTGGAATGTAAGTGGTGCATGGAATGTACACAACGAACCATTTATGGAAAACATCGGGATTTTCGATAATTTAAAACTGAGAGGTACTTATGGCATATCTGGTAATTTACCTCCTAATGCAAGTGCTTTACTCAATCTTTCGTCTGATGTAACTATTCGCCCTACAGATACAGAACCTTATTTATTTATCGAAGAACTTACCAATACAGAGCTTACTTGGGAAAAGTTAAAAGAGGTGAATGTTGGTGTTGATATGGGATTTCTTGGTGGACGAATCAATACTTCTGTGGATGTATATGAGCGCCAAGGATTTGATTTGATAGGTGTTGTACAAACAAGTGGTATTGGAGGACAAGGGCTTAAGGTTGGTAACTTTGCCGATATGCAAGCAAAAGGGATAGAGGCTTCTATCTCAACTGTCAATATAAAGAAGAAAGATTTCTCATGGAGTACTAACTTAAACTTTGGATATACTAAAGATAAAATTACTCGACTAGATTTCGGCCCTCGAATTGTAGATGCGATTACTCAAAATGGTGCTGCTGTGTTAGATGGTCCTAGAAGAGGTTTGTTTTCTACCAACTTTGCTGGTTTAACAAGTGCTGGTGTTCCTCAATTTTATGATCAAGATGGAGAACTGGTTTATAACTTCGATTTACAATCTAGAGAAGATTTAAGAGAAACTTTAGTATACGAAGGCCCTGCTGAACCAAGGGGTGCGGGAGGTTTTACAAACACTTTCAACTACAAGGGTTTTTCACTTCGAGTGCTTCTATCATTCAAGTTTGATTATAAGATTAGGCTGAATGATGCTTTCTATAGCACTTATACTGATTTCGATGCATTACCACAAGAATTGGTTAACAGATGGGCAGTTCCGGGTGACGAAGAACTTACAGATATTCCAGTTATACTTGATAGAGGTGTTGCTAATACCAATGGTGACCTTAATCAGGCGTATGAGCTTTTCAATAAAAGTACTGCAAGAATTGCCGATGGAAGTCACGTAAGATTAAAAACAGTTAACCTCTCTTACATGTTGCCTCCAAACATCGTATCTCGCATGGGCTTATCAACAATTTCTTTATCTGTTGAAGGTCAAAATCTGGCTTTACTTTATTCAGACGATAAACTAAATGGTCAGGATCCCGAATTTTTTTCAACTGGTGGGGTAGCATTACCTCAACCTAGACTTGTTACTTTTTCTCTGAACATTGGTTTATAATCTTTCCTTTATTTCAATATCGAAATGAAAAAACTTGACTACAAAAAAAATCATTTTATAAAGCTTTTCACAAAGGGTATTTTTATTTTTTCACTCATATTATCATTCTCTTCTTGCGATGATTATCTGGATGAAGTACCCGATAATAGAGTTGCACTAGACGACCTAGAAAAAGCCGCGCAATTGCTAACCAATGCATATCCAATTAGTAGCTATGCATTTACAGACTGGATGACAGACGATGTTGGTTATACCTTAGGGGTAACTATCCGACTAAACCAGGAACAAACCTATATGTGGGAAGATGTAACATCAGACCCAACAGACCAAGACACACCTATTTTTGCTTGGTTTCAAAGTTACGAAGCAGTCGCTCACGCCAACGAAGTTTTAGCAGTATTAAACGAGCTTCCAATAGAAGACGATGATGATATAGATTTTAGAAATTCTATTGAATCAGAAGCGAGATTAACCAGAGCATATGCACATTTTATGTTGGTAAACCTATTTTCAAAGCATTATGACGAATCAACTGCTTCTAGCGATTTGGGTGTGCCTTATGTAGAAGAACCTGAAACTGTTTTTATTAAGACCTATACCAGAAACACTGTACAAGAGGTGTATGACAAAGTTGAAGAAGATATGCTCAAAGGTATCGAACTATTAGACGATAGCTACTTTGCAAATTCTGGTAAATACCACTTTAATAG
The DNA here is from genome assembly GCF_026250525.1 of Chondrinema litorale. Classification (GTDB taxonomy): domain Bacteria; phylum Bacteroidota; class Bacteroidia; order Cytophagales; family Flammeovirgaceae; genus Chondrinema; species Chondrinema litorale. The sequence goes on along the minus strand of NZ_CP111043.1, from coordinate 1,608,143 downwards.
AGGCGCTGCTTTGGCTTTTGCTTCTCGTTTTTATCTTTTTAAAGGCGATTACGAAAACTGTGAAAAATACAGCACATTATTATTAGGAGCATCAGCAGGTTCATATGTGAGAGACCTTACTTCTGATGAGTTTCAGGCAGCGAGTTCCTCAATTACTGGTTATCCGCAATTATATTGCTCTCCCGATTTACCAAGTAACTTATTATTGATAAGAAAAATCTCTTTAGTGCAACGTACAGACTTTGCACATGGGCCAGTAAGTGATATTTACAATGCAATTTTCGATGAGAATCCATTTTCAGGAACAACAGACGAAAGAGAGAATCCAGCTTTTGTTAAAGGAGACAATGCTTTGTTTCCTGTAAGATACCAGAGCTTGTTCCAGAGAAGTAGTGCTAACTCAGATGTTGGTTTTCCTTATCATATTGCCATGGCTTTTAAAGGTGAAGAAGTGCTTTTGAATAGAGTAGAAGCTAATATATTTTTAAATAGAGTTGATGAAGCAATTGAAGATTTACAGGCTTTAGCAGATAGAAGATATAGTGGTGCAGATGCTGAGGTGACTATTGCTAGAATCAGGTCTTTTTATGGAGTTACAAATAACCCGAATTATAGCGACAGATATATTTTATACATCTATGCGCTGGCAGAAAGAAGGAAAGAATTTATTTCTCAGGGCTTACGCTGGTTTGATGTTAAGAGGTTAGGAATTGAAGTAGAGCATGATTTGGAAGATGGTAGTGTCATCACGCTGGAATCAGAAGATCTCAGAAAAGTATTGCAAATACCTCAATCAGCAATAGATGTAGGTGGCTTAAGAGCAAATCCAAGGTAATATGATAAGACTTTAAAAATTTTAATATAGATCAAAATGAAATTTAAAAATATATCTGCGACAACCTGTATTATTGCGCTAATGGCCTCCTTAGTATCAGGTTGTTATGAAAAAGAAGAACTCAGCGTGCCAGTAATAGAAACACCTGAGCTGGTAGACGATATTGACATCTACATCGAGGAAAATTTCACCCAGAAATACGATATGGCTATTCGCTACAGATTTGTAGATAACTATGTAGGTGTTGATGAAAGAGCAGTACCACCTACACTAGAGAAGGTACAACCCATGTTAGAATTTATTCAAAAATTTTGGATTGATCCTTATTTGGAAGTAGCAAACGGAGCTGATTTTTTCGCGAATCACGTGCCACCAGAAATTGTCTTTCTTGGAGGGCCTATTTACAATTATGATGGTACAGTTACATTGGGTACCGCTGATGCCGGTGCTCAAATCACTTTTACTAATGTAAATGATATTGATACCGAAGATAAAGAGTGGGTAGCCTTACAGCTTAATGTAGTTTATCATGAGTTTTCTCACATTGTTCACCAGCGATATAAGCTACCAAATGCTTTTGAAGAAATTGCGGCTACTGGTTATACCAGTGGTGGTTCGTGGTATACACTTACCGATGAGGAGGCCCTAGAAAGAGGATTTGTATCTCCATATGCAACTAGTTCACCTAATGAAGACTTTGCAGAAACAGTAGCATTTTATCTTTTCTATGAAGACTTTATCGAATACTACTTGACTGACGAGGAAGATTGTACAACGCTTGTATGTGAACAAAGAAATGAGGGTAGAGAGAAAATTAGACAGAAATTGGCTTCAATTAGTGAGCATTATCTTAAGGTAACAGGAATCGACTTAGAAGAATTAAGAAATATCATTCAGGCAAAATTATAATCAGATAATCCATTATGTTAAAAAAATATATATATCCATTATTATTCTTGGCCTTCATTTCTGCCTGTGATGATGACGAACCTGAAACTCTGGCTTCTGTGGAAGTGAGATCGGCAGAAGCAATTCAGGCACTTGAAACAGAATTAACTACTCCAAGTAATGGCTGGATTCTACAATACACACCAACTGATGGCGCTGGCTTTTTTAATGTATTGTTGAATTTTGATGCAGAAGGAAAAGTAAATATCAAGACTGATGCGATGTTCAGCGATGGAGAGTACTTTGATCAGACAATCTCTTACAGAATTGATAATGCTCAAGGTTTAGAGTTAATTCTTGAAACATATGGTTTTTTCCATTATTTGTTTGAGAAAGATCAATCTACTTTTGGTGGTGAATTTGAGTTTTTATACGATAGTAAAGATGGTGAGAACCTAATTTTCGGAAGCCTTTCAGATGCATCAGACCGAACAGTATTGGTATTTAAACCAGCTACTGATGATGATATTACTGCTATTGAAAACTCTAGAGATTTGGCAGAGTTGTTAGAAGCCTCGATTGATGGTACAGGTTCAAGTTTGGTTGAGTCTGTAAGTTTTCAGGTAATTCTAGAAAGTCAGAATGTTTCTGTATTCTTTGTATTTGATTTTGATACCAGGTCTTTAAAAGTTCTTTCAGCGAGTGAAGGTGTAACAGAAGATGAGATACTTGCTTCTTCAAACAATATCTTAGTAAATCATACAACGGGTTATGGTTATAGCGATGGTAGTATTTTATTGGAAGAACCGGTGGCATTTACACTAGGTGGGCAACAAGTAATTATTAGTTCTATTGCATTAACAAGCGTGAGTCAAGAAAGCGTGGCTTATTGTGACGGCGAAGAGGCTAGTGAGATTTATTCTTATAAAGGTACCGTTTTAGGCTCTGGTAATGTTACTGCTAAAACAGGTTTGTTTATGGGTTCTACCAATTTCCAACCTATGTTGGATAACCCATTCAGTACAGATATAGCTTATTTTTATAATGAAAATAGCGAATCGATAGGAGATAGTATTTTAGCAGATATACCTGATGCTTATGCATTTCAATTGTATTATGGTTACGATATAGGAGATACAGATTTATTTTATGCAATGGGTATTGTATTGTTAGATGCAGATAATAATGTAGATTTTCTTTTAAGAGAGTTTGAGCCTATTGAAAATGAAGGTAATAAGCTCACTTTTAATTTTACGGGGGAATATTTTACGACAAAAGATATGACTGCTGAACAGGAAGCTGCCATAAATAAATATACTGATCTAATTTTTGGAGGAACCAGCATATATGTAATTGATCTGGCTTTTAGAGATGACTTGTTTATACTTTATAATCCTTGTAATAAGTACGAGACTCTAATGTTCAATTAGATAAAAAATATTTCAAAATTAAAAGTTCTGTACAGATGAGTTACAGAACTTTTTTTATGCATTTGTTTCTGGAATAAGCACTTCGTAAAGTCTATGATTCCCTTTTTTTCCTTTCAATACAGTCTCACATGTTTTCCCAAGTTTAACTTTCTCTGGCAATAAAGCCTTTACGCTTTCTGATATGAGAAAGTGAGTGCCAAACAATTTGTTTGTTGTTTCAATACGGCTTGCCATATTTACAGGGTCGCCAATTACCGAAAACTTTTGCATTCCTTCAATTCCAATTGTACCTGTAATAACATTGCCATAGTTAATACCTATCCTTATTTTAAAGCTCTTACAGTACATTTTTTCAAGGTAAGGATTCAACTTCAGCAATTCTTTATTCATTTCTATACCAGCCTCTACAGCTAAAAGTGCAGCTTCTTCAGGCGTAGATTCATATAAGCCAAAAATGGCTAATAGCCCATCACCATAGTAATCAATAATATTTCCTCTTTTCTTATTAATTACTTTTCCCATTAGATAAAAATACTTATTGAGTACATGCATAATATCGTAGGAGGGAAGGGCTTCTGCAAAAGGAGTATAGCCTTCGATATCAACAAACATGATGGCAAGTTTTTTAGGCTCTCCCATTTTTTGTAATTCAAGAGAGTTTTTGCCCATTATATTAGTTAGTTCTAGATCGATATCGTCTATAACAGGTCTTTTTAAAATGAGCTTGCCGTCACCTTTTATTCTGGTTTGGCAAGCCAAACGCACATTCTTCGGAAATTTAACCTTATTAGCCAGTTTCTTTTCTGCTTCTCCGGGCTTAGAAAGTAATTCACTACCAGTTTCGACTACAACCCTGCAAGTAGAACATTTGGCAAAACCGCCACAAGCATGTGCATGAGGAATTCCCGCTTTAAGAGATGCTTGCAGAATGGTTTCTTCAAGTTCCGAATGTACTATTTTATCATCGGGAGAAATTTGAAAACTAGGCATTTCACTAATTTAAAAAATTAAAAGGCTCATTAATATCTCTGCTCTAAATCTTCCATTTTTTCAAAAGCATCAATTCTTCCTAATTCAAAAGCTTTTTTGTAAAGTCTATGAGCTTCTTTTAAACTTTCTTTTTTCTTTTTTGGAGCAAATTTGGTTCTACTTGCAATTTCTTCCATTTGCAATGCCCTTTCAAAATAAGAATCTGCTTCTTTCTTTTGAGCCTCTTCACTTAAATTATTAATTCTTGTTTCTAGGTCGGCAAGTTCCTGCTCTTTGGCTTCAATCTCCTCTTTTTGCTGACTTAGTTTCTGCTTTTGTAGTTCAACAGTAGTTATAAGACCTTCATTTTCAGTTTTGTATTTTTCAACTTGATCATTAAGTGCATTTATACTGCTTTCTTTGTCTGCAATGCTTGTTCTCAACTTAGCAATCATTGCTATAAACGTCTGGTTTTTCTGATCACTCTGCCCAAGTTTATCTTCCATCTCCTTTAGCCTTGTTTTGCTATTATTGATGTATTCGTTTATAAAATTTAATCTTTCAGCGTAATCGGTATAGGTAGTACCTCTTTCAAGTTGCGTATTTAATATGTTTTGAGATCTTTCGATGGAGTCTAGCATCATGTCAACCTCGTTGATCTGACTTGCCATTGTGTTATTATAGGCCTCAGTATCTTTAATTTCGGACCTTAACTTTTCTATTTCATGCCTTAACTGTTCTTTTTCACTAGAATCGCACGAAATTAAAGTAAATAGTAAGTAAATAAGTATGGTTGAAGAATTGGATAATTTCATTTTAAAATGATATGATTTTGCTAAATAATATTGATTATCAAAGCAAAAATACAGCAAAATGTGTGGGGATTCTTATTTTTTTAAGGCTTTAAGAATTTTAGTGCCTCGGGATTTAAAACCAGCACTACTATAAGGCATTTGATCTTCAATTATAATAATGAGCTCGTATTTTAATTCTGGATATTGCCTCACAATTTTTTCAAGTACTGTTATAGCAAAAACTTTAATTGCAATAGCTTCTTTACCACTTGTTAAAAAGTTAAAACAAATATCGGCAAGCTCACCCATTAACTCATCTGGAATTTCAATAAACTGTAAGATTCGTAGAATATTCCTTTTAACTGTGTCGTGTTTGGGATTGTGCAGTTGTTTTACGAGTAGCGATAAATAAGGCTTAATTAAAAAAGGGTGCTTTTCAGCGATAATGCTGAGCACCCAAGCAGATCTTTGTACAAGTCTGTATTCTTCACCTATAAAAATTTCAATTAATTGCTTGAATCTAACTTTGTCTTCCCCAATATACTCTGCAATGTTTAAGGAGTTGGCTTTGGAGTGTTCTTTTAATAATGCTTCTGAAATATTCATAGCACTTTATAGATTCAAGCAATTTTGAATAATTATACAGTTTCTGTTTGTAGAGCTTCTTTTGCTTTTCTGTTTTCCTCTACTACATCCTTCTCAACTTTTAGGTGGTTAATAATAAATTCCTGACGGTCAGGTGTGTTTTTACCCATAAAATATTTAAGAAGTCCAGATATTGAAGTTTCTTTTTTCAAGATAATTGGCTCAAGTCTAATGTTTTCGCCAATAAAGCCACCGAATTCGTCTGGCGAAATCTCGCCTAAACCTTTAAATCGAGTAATCTCTGGTTTGTTACCAAGCTGATTAATCGCATTTATTCTTTCTTCATCAGAATAGCAGTAAATAGTTTTCTGCTTGTTTCTTACTCTAAATAGAGGTGTTTCAAGAATATAAAGGTGACCTGCACGAACTAGTTCAGGGAAAAACTGTAGAAAGAATGTAAGCATTAATAGTCTAATGTGCATACCATCTACGTCGGCATCAGTAGCAATTACAATTTTGTTGTAACGAAGTCCATCAATGCCGTCTTCAATATTTAGAGCGTGTTGTAATAGATTAAACTCTTCATTTTCGTAAACCACTTTTTTGGTTAATGAGTAGCAGTTAAGTGGCTTACCTCTCAAACTAAAAACAGCTTGTGTTTCTACATTACGAGATTTAGTAATACTTCCACTGGCAGAGTCACCCTCGGTAATGAAAAGAGTAGTTTCATACTTCTTTTCTTCATCGTTTTTACCTCTATCGTTTAAATGAAGCTTACAGTCTCTTAATTTTTTATTGTGAAGATTAGCTTTTTTAGCTCTGTCGTTTGCAATCTTTTTAATTCCTGCAATTTCTTTCCTTTCTCTTTCAGATTGCAAGATTCTTTTGAGCATAGCCTGAGCTGTCTCAGGATTTTTGTGGAGATAGTCATCTAAATCTTTCTTCACAAAGTCTAGCACATACTTACGGATAGTTTCTCCATCCGGAGACATATTGATAGAACCAAGTTTAGTTTTAGTCTGAGATTCAAAAACTGGTTCTTGTACCCTTACACTAATCGCTGCAACAATAGATGCTCTTACATCCATTGCATCAAAGTTTTTATTAAAATGATCTCTTACAGTTTTAACTACAGCTTCTCTAAAAGAAGAAAGGTGCGTACCACCTTGCGTAGTAAACTGGCCATTTACAAATGAATAATAGTCTTCGCCATATTGATTGGCATGAGTAAGAGCTAATTCTATATCATTTCCTCTTAAGTGGATAATCGGATATCTTAATGCTTCCTCATCTGCTTTTCTGCTTAGTAGGTCTAATAATCCTTTTTCAGAAAAATACTTCTTGCCATTAAATTTAATAGTAAGACCTGCATTTAGATAAGCATAATTCCAGATTTGATTTTCGAGATATTCGGGAATAAATCTATAGTTCTTAAAGATGGTGCCATCGGGAGAAAATCTAACTCTGGTTCCGTTTTTCTCATTGGAAGCTTCTATTTTATGATCTTTTACTAGCTCACCTCTTTCAAACTCTGCTGTTTTCATTTTGCCATCTCTCACAGCAGTTACTACAAAGGTGCTAGCTAAGGCATTTACTGCTTTTGTACCAACTCCATTTAAACCCACCGATTTTTGGAAAGCATTAGAGTCGTATTTTGCACCTGTGTTTATTTTAGAAACACAATCTATTACTTTACCTAGTGGAATGCCTCGCCCGTAATCTCTTATTTCTACAGCTGCATCTTCTACAGTCACTTCGATTATTTTTCCGAAGCCCATCATGTGTTCGTCAATAGAGTTATCTATAATCTCTTTTACTAACACATAGATACCATCATCAGGAGCTGATCCATCACCGAGTTTACCTATATACATACCCGGTCTTAACCTGATATGCTCTCTCGGTTCGAGTGACTTAATACTATCTTCGTTATAAGTTACTGGCTGTGACATATATAATTATTTAAAAGATATTTTTTACAAAACCTGAAAGTAAAAAAAAGTGGAGACAAATTTAGTTGTACTTCTCGATTTACACAAAATGAATCAACCTGACTGTAAGATTAACAATGATAATTTTTATATCAAATCTTAGAGAAGTAAGAACTTTGGCAGGTTAAGATTGTTTGCATAATGTTTTTTAGGAACAAATATAGAAACAGGGCATTGCCAAAATTGAAAAATGTAATCAAAGAAGAGTCCCATTATAAGAGTGATTCAACTTAGATAATCCCAAAATAGGAAATGTAGGCTACATTTTAATTACATTCAACTAAAAAAATTACTTCGGTATCTTAAAATTTTGTTCTAAAATCTATTTTTTAGTATGAAGTCCTCAAATTGTTGGTATTTATAAGATGGTTCCTAGAAATAACTAAAGAAAATTACATTTTCATTATTTAATAAATGTAAATATCCACTTTTCAGAATCTGATTCTTTTTTTTAAAATCCGTTTATAATTCTGATAATATGTTAAATAAGGGGAATTATTACACAAGCATTTACGAGGTATAGTTTTAGATTCATCTGAGGTGAATTTGACGCATACTAACATGCAAACAGATAATCCAAATATTACCAGCAGCTTATTTAACCTAACCTTCGTCCTTGTGACTTTTTGTTGTTTTATACAACCAAAGGCTACACAGGCAGAAGAAATATGCATAAATGATTCTACTACAATCACTCTTGATCAAATCACAACAGGTTCAAGAGCGATAAGAAATTTGGTAGATGAAATGGCAAAAATGCCACTCGATCTCAAAAGCTTTTCTCAAGCATTTTTAGACGAACTAGTCTATAACTATAATTCTCTATCAGCCCATCAGCAGCAACTTCTTAACAAAGAGGCAATTTTTACAGGGCGTATATTGTCAAAAAATTTAAATCCAGAACGCTTTAATCTGGTTCACGAAAAATTTAAAGAACAAATAGAATATGTTCGAAATATAAAAGGGTATAAACAAGGTTATGGCTTGTTTGTAAATGCAGCATCAAAAGGTAAAGGAGGACAAAGAGCCTATTTAATAAACTTGCGTAATGGTGTGATTCTAGAAGTATATTGTTCAACTGCATGGCGAGGAACTGGCTATAACAAAGATTCAGATAAAACCCCTCTAGGTTTCTTTCTTTCAACATCTGGTCGAGTATCTTATAAAGAGAATATTACCATGACTGGTTCTGTAACTGATATGTTTAGAAAGTTGCAGTATCAGCGATGGTTAAGCGAAGCAAAATACCTTCATAGAGTTTCTACCAAAAAGGAGAAAGCGTATATCTGTAGCAATCAGTTTGCTTTAAAGGGGCAAAATATAGGTGATGAAATACTCCCGCTTAAGGCAGTTGATGACTTGTACAAAGGAGATACTGTCGCAGCAAAGGTAAATAATAGTAATTCAGCTGAGAGGCATCTGTACGTACATGGCACAAATAGGGTCGATCAACTGGGAATGAATCTTTCGGGTGGATGTGTGAGGGTATCAAATATTTTTAGTTTTATACTTCAAAAAGTTTTTTATGCTCAGCACGAAAAAATTCCTGTTTTTATAGACTATGTGAAATTTAAAGAAGGTAAAGATGAAAATCCTGAAGACTTCGAACATTTACTTGAAGACTTGGAAGATCATGAAGCTGTGTTTGAGTCTTATCGGGTAATATCTCAAGTACACTTTCTTAATAGTATCGATATTAGAAATAAGATAGAAGACAAAGTAATTAGAGAAATTGTAAAAATATTTAAGACAGGTCCAGATAATGTTGTAAAGGTGAAAATAGCCGCTTCATTACCTTTTCCTGAGACTGCGATGAGAGATTGGCTAATGGTAAAAGATAGTCTTGAGTTGCTCTGCTTAAAACCATATAGGTATAATTACGATCTTTTTGGGAACTACAGAAATTCAGAAGATGTAGTTGACCCTGCCTTAAAAAAATCTATTACTGTAGATAAAGCTCGCGAAATTGTTCAAGCGAGAATGAATTTTACACAGCAGTATATAATTAAGAGGCTTGCGGTAGAATTAAAAAAACACGAAATTGATTATAAAGATATAGAACATAATATTCAGTTTGAATTGAATCCTTATAAGATGAAAGACTTTAGTGGGAAAGAGGTATTTGTAGGATTTGATATTAGCGATATGCGACGTAAAATATTAAGGCATGTAGAGTATTTAGACTCACTGGCAAAATATGCGTCTTTTACTTTTATAGAAAATGAAGATTTAGGTTGGATTAATTCTTATATTGATAGCAAGGTTCAAATTTTCCCAAGATATGTAGGTGGTAAAACTTATGAGGATGTAGTAACTTACGAAGATGCCCTACTTGCGCAAGCTTATATTTATACTATTGGAGAAATGGCATTAAGAAAACTAGCTGTATACGAAGGGAAAATTCTAGATGAAGAAGACCCCGAGTTTTACAATATATATAGGAAAGATAATTACAAGTTTCATCAACTGATCGATAGCTTTGGCTCTAAAGAGCTACTAAAATATAGCCGAGACCCACATATTAAAGGGACTGGAACCTTAAGTGGTGAGTTAAAACAAAATAACCAGAGAATTTTGGGTATAATTAGAGTTTCAGAGAAGTATTTAAGTGGTTTTAAAGGTGAAACTAATGTTTTAAAGGTTGAACAATTACTAATTAGTAATGAGCCAGTTTTCATAACTTCTAGGTAGTTATTCATAATAATGTAACTCTGGATTGGCCTAAAATTTCTTTTTCATTATTATTACAAAGTTTTTTACAATAGCATTATCCAAAAGTTAGTGTTATACATGATTCGTTATATCATAATTATATAGATATTATATATTCAATGGAACATTTTTTAGGTGTTGATATAGGAGGTACCAATGTAAAGTTTGGTTTAGTTAATACTGATGGAGAGCTTTTATATAAAGAAAAATTTCCAACAAAAGAGGTATCTGCAAATAAAGATTTTGCTGGTAACTTTAGTAAAATACTTGCCGCCCAGCTTGAGAGAAACCCTGAGGTAAAAAAAGTAGGAATAGGTGTGCCTGGTACAGTTTCGAAAGACAGACTTACCATGCTTGAGCTGCCAAATATTCCATCATTAAATAAAGTGCCTTTTGTTAAAATTCTGAAGGACAAATTCCCAGAAATTATTTTTCATACAGATAATGATGCAAATGCGGCTGCATTAGGTGAATTTTACTTTTCGAAAAGTAAAATGCCTGATGATTTTATCTTTATCACACTTGGGACAGGTGTTGGTGGCGGTGCTGTAATTGATGGCCAGATCTTTAAAGGTGGTGATGGTAACGGAATGGAAATCGGGCATATTATTTCTAGTAATGGCAGAACGATAGAAGAAAATATTGGAAAGAAAGGCATTTTGGGAATGGCCTTAACTACAATTGAAGGGTATAAAGGTAAATCTGTTCTTTCTAAAATGGGCAAGCTTGATCCTAAGAAGGTTGTAAAAGCGGCACACAAGCATGATAAATTAGCGCTCGAAATATTTGTTGAAGTTGGTAAGTATTTAGGCGAGTCGATTGTTTCTGCTGTTAGATTGCTGGATGTAAAAACCATATTAATTGGTGGAGGAGTTTCTGATACATTTGAATATGTTCAGGCAAGTATGAATAAAACGCTAAAAAAATATCTAACTCCTTACTATATGGATAAAATGGATATTAGGTTAGCTACTTTAGGTAATAATGCAGGCATAATTGGAGCTGCTTCACTTTGCTTTATTGAAGACTAGGAAAATAATATATGATACTTATTGCCGATAGTGGTTCCAGTAAAACCGACTGGCGGTTAATTGACAACACAGGTAAAATCTCACAACAAAAGAGCCTAGGTTTAAATCCTTACTATCAGTCATTAGAAGAAATTCATCAGAATATCTCTGCTACTTTTAATACTTCTGTTCTTGAACAAGTAAATAAAGTATTTTTTTATGGGGCAGGCTGTAAGGAAGATGGTAAAGTGTTGATGGAAAATGCTCTAAAAAACGCATGTAATTTAGCTGATATTTGGGTGGGTAACGATTTACTTGCTGCTGCCAGAGCGACCTGTGGGAAAGAATTAGGAATAGCTTGTATTTTAGGTACTGGTGCGAATTCTTGTTTGTATAATGGAGAAGAAATTATAGATCATATACCTCCTTTAGGTTTTATTTTAGGAGATGAGGGAAGTGGTGCTTTTTTAGGAAGAGAATTGATAAATGCCTTTTTTAAAAGAGATTTACCTCAGGATTTACAAGATCGTTTTCAGAAAAGATATAACCTTACTGAAAAGTTTGTATTAGAAAATGTATACAAAAAGGAATTCCCTAATCGATTTCTTGCTAAATTTACTCGGTTTTTGCATCATAACATAAGCCATCCATATGTTAAGCAATTACTTTACGATTCTTTTCAACAGTTTTTTGTTAAAAATGTAAAAAAATATAAAGGCTATCAGGAGTATCCTGTACATTTTACTGGCTCAATAGCTTTTTATTTTAATGATATACTTCGTTATACTGCGTCTGAATTAAACATTACTTTAGGGAAAGTAATTGAATCACCAATAGCAGGTTTAAGCCTGTTTCACGAAAAAGACATATAATTAATAAAATTCCAGATAAAATGAACACAACAGAATCTTCATCTAATTATAATAATTTGGAAAGCATGCCTTTAAACGAGTTGCTTTTCAATATGAACAGAGAAGATAAAAAAGTTCCGGATGCAGTAGAAAAAGCAATCCCTCAAATAGGAGCGCTTATTGAGCAAATTGTGAAAAACATGGAGCAAGGTGGGAGACTATTTTACATTGGAGCTGGAACAAGTGGCAGGTTAGGTATTTTGGATGCCTCTGAGTGTCCGCCAACATACGGGGTTCCGCATGGGTTAGTAGTTGGTTTAATAGCCGGTGGAGATACTGCCATTAGAAAAGCAGTAGAGTTTGCTGAAGATGATTTAGGGCAAGCATGGAAAGATTTAGAAGGATACGATATCAATGAAAAAGATAGTCTTATTGGCATTGCAGCATCTGGTAGAACTCCCTATGTAATTGGTGGATTAAGAACAGCCCGTGAAAAAGGAATTCTTACAGGTTGTATAGTTTGTAATGAAAATAGCAATGTAGCCAAAGAAGCTGAATATCCGGTAGAAGTAGTAGTAGGGCCAGAGTTTGTTACAGGTAGTACCAGAATGAAATCTGGAACAGCCCAAAAGCTTGTATTAAACATGATTTCTACCTCTGTAATGATTCAGTTGGGTAAGGTAAAAGGTAACAAGATGGTAGACATGCAATTGAGTAATACCAAACTTGTAGATCGTGCTACCCGCATGGTTATGGAAGAGCTTGGCATCGAAAAAGATGAAGCTGAATCACTCATTCAAAAATACGGTAATGTACGTAATGCGATAGATAATTACGTAGCAAAGTAATTTGTGAGTAGCTTATAAACTGGAAGTTATCTTGAAACAGAGATTTCGCTTTCATCCCATTTGGGTAAGATAATCTCTGTTAACACTCCTTCTTTTCCATCATTATTAATATTAAAAGACGCTTTTTGATGATAGAGTAAGTCAAGTCTTTGCCTGGTACTTTTTAGCCCATAACCTTCTTTTCTATCAGGTTTTGGGTCGTATTTACCAGAATTTCGGATTTTTAATTTTAAAAATTCTCCTTCAACTTCTGTATTAATACTAATTGTACCACCATTTTTGAGTCTGGAAATACCATGTTTAATGCCGTTTTCAACAATTGTTTGGAGCATCATAGGAGGTACTTTATAGCAAAGAGCACTATCGTCAATAGCATATTCTACATGAAGTCTTTCTTCGTAGCGAGTGCCTTCTAGAGCTAGATAGTCTTTTACAATTTCCATTTCTTCTGCAAAAGGAATAACCTTTTTCTTATCCATCATTAAAGAATTTCTAAGGATGTTTGATAATTGGTTAATGGAACTCTTTGCTTTTTTAGGATCTTCGTCTACAAGTGCTTTAACAGTGTTTAATGCGTTAAATATAAAGTGAGGATTCAACTGAGACTTGAGCTGGTTTAACTCAAACTCGTTGATCATTGCTTCCCATTTTAGGTTTCGGTTATAATTAGAAACATAGTGATAAAAGAAGTAACCGAAAGTCCAGAAGAAATAGAAAATGTATAAGGTAATGATGTTATTGACAATATCAGTCGTGTTTATCTTAAATGTTTCAATATTAAAAATATATGAAGAGATAAGGTTAAATGGCGTTGTGAAGATGGCGATTAATAAAGTAACTAAGATTATTCTGGGAAAAAGCTTTGGAAATAGAAGTTTTAACCAGTTTCTTTTTATGATGATATACCTATAAAAATGCGAAACACCAAAAAGGCATATCATAGTAAAAAGAGTATCAATTACAGTATAAGTAGTAAGTGTTTGATTTTGGATAAAGTAAGTGAGCAGCGTAAATAAACCTACGAAAGTCCAAAAGCTAATTTGGCAAATCCAATAAAGTACACTTTTGTTTATATTAATTGGGAATCTCATGTTGTAGTCTGATAATGATTTTTTATGCTAGAATAATTAAAAAAACACTAAAAATAAAAGTGAATTCTATAAGAAGGAGTAAGTAGTGATAAGAGGAAAATAAAAAAGGAATCTGTACTTAGACAGATTCCTTTTTTATTGTTGATTTAGAATTCTTATTCTTCCTTATTGTTATTTTCTAAATCGTCTACAGTACCAATAATTGTAACTGTTGTACGACGGTTTTGCTGATGTTCTTCTTCTGAAATGGCATTCGGGATTAAAAGCTGGGTTTTACCATAACCCTTAGCTTCAATACGAGTAGGATCGATACCCTGAGTTACGATGTACTCAACTGCAGACTCGGCTCTTCTTTTAGAGAGTTTCATGTTATATGCTCCTCTACCTCTAGCATCAGTATGTGAGCCAAGCTCAACACGAATCTTATCTCTACTTTTTAGGTAAGCAACTAGTTTATCTAGTTCTCTTGCTGCATCTGGTCTAATTCTCCAATCATCGAAATCATATAAAATGCCTTCTAGAACAATAGTTGGCCTGCCATTGCCATCTTCACCACCACCGTCTTCAATTTCAAGATCAGCAAAGATGTTTTGGTATAGAATTACATCAGTTTCAAAAGTAATATTTGTAACAGAGTCAACTAATTCTTCTTCTGGTACGCCTTTACCAATGGTAGAAAATATTTTATTATCAGTAATGAAAGTTGCTTTATTTGCCACTACTGTATAGTCGTAACCAATATCCAGTTTTACATCAAACTTAAATCTACCAATAGAATCTGACTTAGTTGTTGCCATTAAAGTTCCTCTTTCATCATACAGTTTCATATCTACATTTGGTAGTAGCGTTCTGTTTATGTCTTCTTCAACAAAACTGGTTCCGGCGAGGTAGTAATTAACAGTTTTAACTTCAGGAGAGTTATCTTCGAAATAGAAAATATCATCATCGCCTTTTGCTCCATCAGTAGTTCTATTAGAGGAAAAATAACCAGATTTAGGAGTTAACAAAGTAAGTGCAAAATCGTCTGAAGTAGAGTTAATAGGAGCACCCATATTCATTATTTTAATTTCTCCATCTCTTCTTGTTGCTCTAAATAAATCTAGGCTACCTAAACCAGGGTGTCCATCAGAAGCGAAATACAATTCACCAGCTTTAGTTACAAATGGGAACATATCGTTACCTCTACTATTTACAACTTTACCCATATTTCTTGGTCTGCTCCATTGTCCATTAGCTTGGATGTCTGAACGGTAGAGGTCTAATCCTCCATAGCCACCAGCTCTGTTTGATGCAAAATATAATCTTTTACCATCTGCAGTTAATGCAGGACAAGCATCCCAGCTATCAGAATTTTCGCTACTTACTGGATAAAGTATTTTTGCTTCAGACCACTGTTCGCCATCAAAAGTTGAATAGTAAAGCTTTACATCTCTTACTAAATCTTTATTTTTTCCGCTATTACTTCTAGCGAAAATCATTACTCTTCCGTTTCTGGTAAAAGTTGGAGATGCTTCGTGAAAACCATCTATATTAATTGCTTCATTAAATGGAGTAGCTACACCTGAGCAATTCTCATTTTTTTTGAGGTCGTAGTAGAATAAATCATGAAAACCTTTACCAGTAGCTTCATAAACTACTTGGCTGTTTCTATTGCTAGTAAAAACCAATTTGTCTTCAAATAAAACCGGAGAAAATTCAGCACTTTCAGTATTGAGTGCATCACAGTTTTCTATAGTGATGTATTTATTTGGCTGAGCCAGTTTTTCAACTTCTTTGAGTGCTTCTATCTCTTCTCTAGCTCTTCTTGTTTGGTTGTAATCTGTACCTTCTTGTACATATTTAGTAAAACCTTTTTGAGCCGATTCATAATTACCAGTATTCTTTAAAGCAAATGCATAGTGATAAAGTAAATTTTCATCTTCAACTTTTTTGCTCACATATGCTTTTCTGTAATGAGGTTCAGCCAGTTCCATTCTGTTTGAAAGTCTGTAAGCTTCACCAATCATATAGTTCGACTTTGCTTTTAGAACCTCATCTTTTGCTTCAGCCAGTATTTTGTTGTACTGAGCAATAGCACCTTCGTAGTTGCCTTGTTTAATTTTGTTTTCAGCTGATTTGTAAGCTGATGCACAACCAAAAAAGGTAAATGCTGCCAGTAGTATAAATGCTGAATAAATTCTTCTGGTTGTCATGGATATTCTTATAAAAAATTATAAAAAGTGGTTGTCAACAGACGAAAAATGGTCTGGAAAGACTATTATCTTAAAAGACCAAAAATTTGATAGAATAGTTGGAAACTCTTTATTTCTATTCAAACAAATGAACAGAAAAATAAATTCTTTTTGAAGTTTGAATTTAGTGATAGGTTATTATAATGCCTAAGTTAAATAATTTGAACGCAAGTTTGTTTACCTACATACTTAATAAATGAAAACATTTCAGTTTTGTACTTATATTTCAATGCTACCAAAAAAAACTTTTTTAGCTGGACCAGTGAGGTAAATATTTTCGTATCTGCCATCATTTTTCTCAAAGCTTACATTGAGCGAACCACCTTTTGTTTTTATAGCAATATTATTAGTCCCCATTTTTTCAGAAGCAAATAAAGCTGCTGCAGTCACACCAGTTCCACAAGACCAAGTTTCGTCTTCAACTCCTCTTTCGAATGTTCTTACAAAAAGTTCTTCTCCTAAGATTTCCAAAAAGTTTACATTTGTTCCTTCAGGTCTGTAAGAATGTCTAATGCTTTTTCCTTCAGAATAAACTGGGAAATTTTCAATATCATTTACATATTTTAGATAATGTGGTGAGCCAGTATCAGCAAAAGCATCTGCACTAATTTTATCTATACTATCCACATTGCCCATTTTTAAAGCAACAAGTCCGTCTTTTATATATGCTTCGTGTAAGCCATCTGCTGCTAAAAATGTTGTGTGTTCTTTAAATATTTCTAAGTCATAAGCGAATTGCACTGTACATCTTCCTCCATTGCCGCACAAAGATCCTTCTTTGCCATCTGCATTGAAATATACCATTTCAAAATCGGTAGTGTCGTGCTTTCTCAGTAGAATTAAACCATCGGCTCCAATCCCAAATCTTCGCTGGCAAAGTGATGCTACCAATGCCTGATTGTTTTTATCAAACTGCTCATTTCTGTCATCAATCATGACAAAATCGTTTCCCGTTCCCTGATATTTAAAAAAGTTTATTTTCATAAAAGGTATAATGCTTGTTATTTTTTAACTAAAGTAAATAAAATGTTATGAATTTTGTTCTTTTCAAACGATAAGATAAAGACATAACTAATTAGAAGATTGTTGGTATATGTTCGTTTAAGTTGAACATAAAAGCAATCTTCGCAGTTTATTGTAGATATTTTTTATGGAGACCCGATCATTTTTTAGTATAAAACTTTTAGGCTTTTTACTGCTCATACTTGCATTACAATCTTGTAATCCAAAACTCTGTCCTCTACAACCTACTTCTAAAGGAGGTAGTGGTTGTATGGTAAGGGCGCAGCATTACCACGACGGAGAACTTTATAGAGGTAAGGCATGGTGGAAGTGGAGAAAGCAACATTTACGATATGGAGAAAAACACAAAGGCAAGGATGTTAGCAAAAGAAAGATAGAGAAGCGCAAAAGGGGAAAAAAACCTTTTCTTTATGGTTTATTCAAAAAGAAAAAAAACAAAAAGAAAAAGGTTATTAATACGATGTAGCGTTTATAGTGTGCCTTTTGTACTAGGAATGCGATCGCTATATGGGTCTCTTTGAACAGCCATTCTTATTGCTTTTGCAAAAGCTTTAAAAATAGCTTCAATTTTGTGATGCTCGTTATCTCCCTCTACCTTAATGTTTAAATTACACTTTGCGGTATCTGTAAAAGATTTGAAAAAGTGGAAAAACATTTCAGTGGGCATTTCTCCAATTTTTTCTCTAGAGAATTCGGCATCCCAAACTAACCAGTTTCGACCTGAAAAATCAATGGCAACTTGAGCTAAAGATTCGTCCATTGGTAGTAAGAAGCCATATCTATAAATACCCTTTTTGTTGCCAAGTGCTTTTAAAAATGCCTCCCCTAGTGCTAAAGCAGTATCTTCGATGGTATGGTGCTCATCTATATGTAAATCTCCATTTACTTTAATAAATAAATCACAGTTACCATGTCTGGCTAGTTGGTCTAGCATATGGTCAAAAAAGCCTAAACCTGTTTGTATGTCAGATTTTCCTGTTCCATCAACATTTAACTCAATACTAATTTGAGTCTCAGATGTATTTCTAACTACAGTAGACTTTCTTTCAGGAAATTTTAAGTAGTTATAGATTTTGTCCCAATCACTTGTACAAAGTGCAGCCGTATCTAGAGATTCTTCAGAAAAATAAATTGCTTGAGCACCAAGATTTTTAGCCAACTCTACATCAGTCTTTCTATCACCAATTACAAATGAATTTGCTAAGTCGTAGTCACCTTTTATGTATTTTTCTAAAAGGCCAGTTCTTGGTTTTCTTGTTGGAGCATTTTCATGCTCAAATGTTTTGTCAATTAAGATTTCTGAAAAAGCAATGCCTTCTCCTTCAAAAGTTTGCAGCATTTTGTTTTGTGCTGGCCAGAATGTATCTTCGGGGAAACTGTCTGTCCCAAGCCCATCTTGATTAGTGACCATTACAAGTTCATAATCTAACTCTTTAGCTATTTTATGAAGTGATATAATGGATTTGGGAATAAAAGCCAGTTTTTCTAGGGAATCTACCTGAAAATCTTCTGGTGGTTCTACAATTAAGGTCCCGTCGCGGTCTATAAATAAAACTTTTTTCACTTAAATTTGCTTTTAAGTCCTTATTACATCAAATAATATCCAATCTTATAAATAGCAATATTAACACAGGCAGTTGAATAAGTGTAATAGCTTAAAGATAAAATTTAAATCATTACGTTATCCTGTCAACCAATCCTTAAAAATCCGCAAAAAAAACTTAGTTCTATGAATATTTTTGAATAGGGCATGGTTTTGAATTCTTAAGTGTAAATAAACCTATTTTATATAAGTGTAATACTGGTATGCGCAGAGTTTTCCTGTTTCTCTTTTTTATGTTGATTAATTACTTGCTTTTTGGGCAAGAAGATCAGCGTATTGCCTTAGAGAAACAGCGAGAAGCACTATTAGCTAAAATAACTCAAACAGAAAAGATTTATAGTGAGATTAGTGGAAACCATCAAGCAAACTTGTTGAAGCTGAAAACCTTAAATGCAAGACTTAGCCAACATAAAGCATTAGTAGCTGGTATAAATCAAGAATTGTTTTTTATTGAGGAAGATATAAAAGAAACAGGTGAAATTATTTTAGCATTAAATAGAGATTTAAAAGACTTGAAGGAAGAGTATGCATCTATGATTTATCTTTCATCAAAAAATACAGCTTCTAGGTCTTACAATAAAATCTTATACCTTTTTGCTAGTGAAACTTTTAATCAGCTATTAGCTAGGTTTCACTATTTAAACCAATACAAAGAAACAAGAAGTTACCAAATAGATCAGATAGTAGTAGTAACAGAAATGCTTACAAGAAAGCAAGGACAATTACAGAGCGATAAGTTAACTAGAGAAGAACTACTAAAAACTGAAGAAAAGGAACAGCGAGCAATTTTAATATTAAAGAAGAAACAACAAGCGCTAGTTGCTAACCTCTCAAAAGAACAAAAAAAGTTAAAAGAGCAATTGGTTGCTGAAAAGGAAGCTGCTAAGGAATTAGAAAAAAAGTTAGCTGTAGTTTTAAAAGCTAGTCTTAAGAATAATACTGGTGAAGAAAATGGCTTGTATCACACAATTGCAAACTCATCTAACGAGGAAGTATTAAGTGTAAAGATTTTTGAAGAAAATAAGAGTAATCTTATCTGGCCAGTGAAAGAAGGATTTATCTCTTCTCACTTTGGTAAGCAAGAGCATCCTGTATTAGCAAAAATTTGGGTGGATAATTTGGGTGTTGATATTACTACCAAAGAGAATGAAGATGTTTATGCTGTATTTGAAGGTAAAGTAGTTGCTGTAACAAAAGTACCGGGAATGCATTACATGGTTACTTTACAACACGGTGAGTACTTTACAGTATATGCAAGATTGCAAGAAGTAAAAGTAAAGCCCGGTCAACAAGTTAAGCAATTAGCTCCAATTGGTACAGTTGCTAATAATCAAGATGGCGTTGCTTCTTTACAGTTTCAGGTTTGGCACAACCAAAGTAAACTTAATCCAGAAGATTGGTTAAGCTTAGAATAGCTACAAATTTCAATTCTTCAAATTTACTGATTTGATGGTGGTGGTGGCGTAATCATAATATGTGCTCTATGAGTTCCCGGGTTCATTATCCAAGGTCCGCCCGGTATAATGGGTCTTAATGGTAAACCTGTACTCTCTGCAGTTGCCCATGGTATGTAAACTACATAGCGCAAATTAGCTCCTTCAGCTATTCCTGTTTCTGGATCAAAACAACCTTCATCACCTGTGAGTACATGCAATGTTGTTGGGGTTTCTGGCATTTTAAGCATACCACTCTTAGCTTCCTTTTCACGAATATCAAAAACTTCTTTAGCATTTTTACCTTCAGCTTTTAATACTCTGCCTCTCTCCATAAAAGGTTCTAAATTTTTATGGTAGCAAGCTACGCTAAATCCATCTTTACTAGGATCATCTGCAAGGCAAATTAATTCATTATTGCCTTGTTTTAGTATTGTAAACTCTCCTTTGTTATTATACCCGATTACTGTAACCTCAGTTCTTTTTTCATCTGGTGCTGCTAAAATTGCTCCTTTAATTTGATCTTCTGGAGAAGGTATATTTTGAGCATTTACATAAAATAAATTTAGAAAGAAAAATGCAGACGATAGAATTGTAAGTTTCATATAACAAAGTTTAATTGATATGAAGCGTAATATATGTAATTTAGTTTTTTTATGCGGTATGCTCAAATTTCAGAAATAATATTACCTTTTAATAGTCTTAATTGCTAATATTTAGGTGTTTATATTACTGTTTTATTAAAGGGTAGAATTTATTAAAATATTACTTGTAATTAAAGTGCTATTTTTAGGCTACTATAGCTTTCTGGATTCCTTCAAGTAAACAATAGCAAAAAAAAAACTTACATGTGATAATATTCTTACACGTAAATTTCTTTAATTACTCTTAATGTGAATAAAATTTAAAGATATAGCCTTTTCTTTTTTGAGTGATAGTTTTACATTTGAAACGTATTGTAATTTTTTCATGAAGGTTTAATCCTTATTTTTAGTAATACGAAAGCTTCTATGAACAAGAAATGGTATGTAGTTTATACTACACCCAGAGGAGAAAAGAAAGCAAGTCAAAGGCTGGAACAAAGAGGCATACAAACCTACTTACCTGTAAGAGAGACCATTAGACAATGGAGCGATCGAAAGAAAAAAGTACTACTTCCTTTATTTACTTCTTATTTGTTCGTTAATATAGATTTGGTGCATGATAAATATTCTGTGCTTGAAACAAATGGTGTTGTAGCTTTTGTAAAATATCTTGGTAGTGAGGCTGTAGTAAGAGATGAAGAAATTGATGCTATCAAGTATATGTTAAAGAACTATACTGAGATTGAGACAAGTAGTATTCAAGTTGGAGGGAAAAAGACATTAGAGCCCGGACAAAGAGTTGAAATCCAAGGAGGAACACTTAAAGGACAATCAGGAATAATTAAGAATTTAAAGAATAATACTTTAGTCTTGGAACTGGAAAATATAGGCTTTCAGATGATAGCAAAAATTCCAGTAGAACAAGTACGAATACAATAGAAAAATTCACTTTCAAGTAGCTGCAAAGTCTTGGAAGTGAATTTTTATTTTTGATCAAATTATTTAGTTACATAACAAAAATGTGACTTACGAGGCGAAGCTGTATTTAGGACCTGGATTTTAATGGCTGATCTATATAACTTAAAATTATTTATCGTTTGCCTCATAAATATTTGTGTTTGTAATTATCAACGTGTTAACTAAAAATGAATAAAATAGCCATTATCGGATTAGGGTATGTTGGTTTACCATTAGCTGTTGAATTTGCTAAGAAACACCCAACAGTAGGATTTGATATTAGTGAAAACAGGGTAGGAGAGTTGGCTAAAGGGAAAGATAGAACACTTGAAGTAGCTGATGAAAACTTACAGAAAGTACTAGTAGATAAGCCATGTGAGGGGAAAGGGTTGTATGTGTCATGCTCAGCAAGTGACATGGCTAAATGTAATATTTATATAATTACTGTTCCTACGCCAACAGACAAGCATAACCGACCAGTTTTAACTCCCTTAATAAAAGCAAGTGAAACTATTGGTAAAGTTTTGAAGAAAGGAGATATTGTTGTGTATGAATCGACAGTATATCCAGGAGTAACTGAAGATGAATGTGTTCCAGTTCTAGAGAAAACTTCAGGCTTAACTTATAACAAAGATTTTTATGCTGGATATAGTCCAGAAAGAATTAATCCTGGAGATAAAGAGCATACAGTAACTAAGATATTAAAAGTGACTTCAGGCTCAACACCGGAAGCTAGTGAGGTAATTGATAAGTTGTATCGTTCAGTAATTGTTGCAGGAACTCATAAAGCATCTAGTATTAAAGTTGCTGAGGCAGCTAAGGTAATTGAAAATGCCCAAAGAGATATAAACATTGCTTTTGTAAATGAGCTTGCTAAGATTTTTAATCGAATGGGCATTGATACGCATGAAGTTTTGGAAGCTGCAGGGACAAAATGGAATTTTTTACCTTTCAAGCCAGGACTAGTAGGAGGGCACTGTATTGGTGTTGATCCATATTATCTAGCTCAAAAAGCTCAAGAAGTTGGCTATCATCCAGAAATTATTTTAGCAGGTAGACGCTTAAATGATGGCATGGGTCAATATGTAGCTGCGGAAATTGTGAAGTTGATGGCTAAGAGAGATATTAGAGTTAAAAGAGCGAGAGTATTGTTATTGGGTATCACATTTAAGGAGAATTGTCCTGATATTAGAAATACCCGTGCAATTGATATTTACAAAGAGCTTTGTACTTATGATATGGATGTTTCGGTTTACGATCCATGGGCAGATCCTGAAGAAGTACACCATGAGTATGGTATAAAAGCATATAGAAATATAACCGAAATCCCACATAATGAATTTGAAGCTATAGTTCTAGCAGTTGGTCACAATAGCTTTCTTGATCTAGATTTAAAACCATTTAAAGCTCCAAATGCAGTAGTGTACGATGTTAAAGGGGTTTTGGATAGAGAAAAGATTGAAGGGAGGTTGTGATTTTGAGTATTACTCAAAAGCTAGCAGCAAAATCCATTTTTGGGATGATGATGTAAGATTTATTAATATATAAAAAAATTAATTAATGAAAAAAGTTCTTGTCACAGGTGCTGCTGGTTTTATTGGTATGCATACAGTCATGAAACTTCTAAGCGAAGGTTTTGAAGTTGTTGGATTAGATAATATTAATGACTATTATGATGTTAGATTGAAATATGCAAGATTAGAGGAATTAGGTATTGATAAAAATAACATTTTATATAATTGGCTAACTGATGGTCACGATGGGTTTAAGTTTCTACAACTAGATTTGGAAGATGCAGGTAATTTAAATAATTTGTTTGCAAAACAAAATTTTAGCTTTGTAATAAATCTAGCGGCACAAGCAGGAGTTCGTTATTCAATAACTAACCCAAGAAATTATATCAGTAGTAATATTATTGGGTTCTATAATATTCTTGAAGCATGCAGAAATTATCCGGTTGAACATCTGGTATTTGCTTCAAGTTCATCTGTATACGGCCTTAATAAATCAGTTCCTTTTAAAGAAAGTGATCATACAGCACATCCCGTTTCTCTTTATGCTGCAACAAAAAAATCAAATGAAGTGATTGGTCATGCATATAGTCAGTTATATAATATATCAATGACAGGGTTAAGGTTTTTTACTGTGTATGGTCCTTGGGGAAGGCCTGATATGGCTCCATTTAAGTTTACGAAAGCAATACTTGAAGGAAAAGAAATTGATGTTTATAATCATGGTGAAATGCAAAGAGATTTTACCTATATAGATGATATCGTTGAAGGTGTTTATAAAATAATGTTGTCACCTTCACTTGTAGATTCTGATTATGATCATATTCATCCTTCACCGGCGTCAAGTTCTGCTCCATATCGTATTTTAAACATTGGAAACAGTAGTCCTGTACATCTGATTAAGTTTATTAAAGCTATAGAACAAGCAACTGGCCATAAAGCTAAAATTAATATGATGGATATGCAACCTGGTGATGTACAAACAACATATGCTGATACATCAAAAATATCTAATGAAATTAATTATAAATCTAAAACGAATATTCAAGTTGGAATTTCAAAGTTTGTAAATTGGTATTCTAACTTTATATAATTTCACTGATTTAATATGTGAACAAAGAATTAATTTTTTTATATAAATTATGAATAAAATAAAGTATTTTGTTAGCTCTTTTTTTAAATCATTTGATGAGAAAAAGTGCCCATATTGTCAAAGTAATAATGTAATTCAAATTGACCAAAAATTTATATTCACAAAATTATTAAAATGTAAAAAATGTAATTTTCAATTTAGATTTCCACTTGATTCGTACGATGAAAGTATAAAGTTTTATCAAGACGATTATGAACAAGAAGGTTTAACAACTGATTTACCAACTGATGACGAATTATCATATTTGATAAAGTCTGACTTTAAAAATGGAGCAAAAGATTTTTCTTCGCATATTAATCTTATTAATCGTCTAGATATTCATTCTGAAAGGTTAAGAATCCTGGACTATGGAGCAAATTGGGGATATACATCTTGGCAATTTATAAAAGCAGGTTTCGATGTATCAAGTTTTGAGATTAGTAAGCCTAGAGCTAAATATGGTAAAGAAAAATTAGGGATTGATATAAAAACAGATATATCTGAAATAAAAGGCAAGTTTGATGTGCTTTTTAGTTCACATGTTATTGAGCATTTGCCTAATATTAATGATTTCATTGATGTTTCCAAGAAATTATTAAAAGATAATGGTGTATTCATTGCATATTGTCCCAATGGTTCAGATGAATTAAAAAAAACAAATCCTAAAGGGTTTCATGGTTTTTGGGGACAGGTACACCCAAACTATTTAAGTAAAGATTTTTATAAATTTATATTTAAGAAAAATCCTTATTTAATAACATCTACACCGCTTGATAATGACTTATTAGATAAATGGAATAACAATCAAATAATTGGCACTCTAAGTAATAATGAGTTGTTAATTATTACTAAAATTAATAAAGAAATTTCAAGTGAAAATTATTAGTTCCCTGTCAAAAAATGTCATTTTTAAGAGATTAATTAATGGATTAGGTGTGGGAGTAATAGAGCAGATCCTAAACGTTATAATCCAAGTGGTTTCTATACCAATGTTCTTACATGCATGGGGTAAGGTTTTATATGGAGAGTGGTTAGTTTTGTATACGTTTCCTATGTATTTAACAATAAGTGATTTAGGCTTTTCAAAAGCAGCAATAAATTCTATGACAATGTCTTTTGCAAAAAAAGATTGGGATAGTGTAAATAGATATTTTAATAGTTGTTTAGTGTTATTAGCTGTTGTAGGTTTTTTTCTATTATTATTAATAATGATTTTAATGAAATTCTTGCCATTAATATCTATATTAAATTTTCACTTAATACATGAATTTCAAATAATAAAAGTTGTAATAACTTTTACATTTCTTTTTTTAATTCATCAACAAAATTCTCTTCTTACAGGTGCTTTAACTTGTTCAGGAAGATTTGCTAAAGGTGTAAGTATCCAAGTTTTATATAAATTTATCGAATTTATAATTATTGTAATTATGTTGAGTATGTCAGCATCAGTAGAGGTAATTGCTTTAATCTATTTGCTAAGTGCCTTTTTACGTTATTTGCATTTAAACTTTGAAGTTAGGGAAAAAAAATATTCATGGTTAGTAATTGGAGTTTCTGGTCTTAACTTGGCTAGTTTTAAAACAATAAGAGAACTGGCAAGTCCAGCATTAGCATTCATGCTTGGGCCTATTGGTAATGCTTTGAGAAATCAAGTCCCTTTATTCTTTATTTCGAGTATCATAGGCCCTTCTTTTGTTGTTATGTATACGACAATGAGAACAATAACTAATATAGGAATACAATTTATAGGTTTGATCAATCGCTCCATATCACCAGAATATGCAAGAGCATTTGGGGAAGATAATATAGATTTACTAAAAAAATTATACTTGAATGCATGTCGATTGGCATTTTGGGGGGCATTTTTATTGTCGTTATTTTTAGGCATTAGTGGAAAGTATATATTGCTTTTTTGGACTGAGGGAAAGATTGATTTTAATTATATTTTGTTTTATACATTTTTATTGAGTTTAATAGTAAATTCATTATGGTTAAGTAGTTTTTTTCTAACATATTCTATAAATAAACATAAAAGACAATCTGTTGAATATGTTATTTCATGTTTAATAGGAATAATCATTACTTTTCTAATATTATTAAGTACTAAGAATGTTTCTTTTGCTGCTATAGGTATTTTAATAAGTGACTTTCTTATTCTTACTCGTGTAATTAAAATCAATACAAAATTTTTAAACCAAACATTTTGGGAGATATTAAAAAGCACCTTTGTATTTTCCTTCAAAATTTAATTTTTTAAAAAATTAAGCTTTTATAGGTGTGGAAAATTAACTTAAGTATAACATTGTACTTATTATACATATCATTAGCATTGTTAATAACTCTAAGTGTTTATGTTCTAAGAAATAGATACTTAGGTCTTTTTTCCTTTTCTTTTATAGGGCCATTATTAATTTGGATTCAATATCATTCATCTTACTTTGAGATGAAAATAAAAGGGCAATATTATACAAGTTCAATTTTAGTAGATGAGTTTATTAATGAGGGTTTGTTGTTTTCTTTTTTTTCAATGATATTTTTTTTCCTAGGAACTATTTCAGTTAAAGAAAAGAAAGAAAAATTAAATGTATTTGAAAATAGTACATTTTTTTATAAAATTTATTCACATAAAATTCAATTATTAGTTTTATTCATTTCTTTTCTTTTATCTATTTATATTCTAGGAGGTATTTCAAATGCATTTTATAGTAATATAGAAAGAGGTGATTGGAATATTATGTTGGTTGATTTAGGTGAAAATGTAAGAAAATCAATAATGGTTGGAAGTAGCTTGATTTTTCCATTATTTATGTTGTATGCATCCATCGGATTAGTAATTAAAGCAAAGTATCGATTCATTTTTTTATTAATTGCTTTTGTCTCTTCATGGATATTTTTCTTTGAATTTAGCAGAGGGTCTGGACTTATCTTTTTAACATTATTATTTGCAGATTTTTGGATTTATAAAAAAATTAAAACTAAAAAATATTTACTTTTAATTTTTGTTTCATTATATTTTTCAAGAGTTGGAATAACTCAAAGAGCTAATTATCCTAATGGTGTAGGTAGTTTTATAAGTGCATTAATTTCAGTTGATACACTTAGCGATTTCTTTGAATCTTTTTATAAAAATAATACTGATTACAGTAAAAAAGACGCTCAAAAATCATTGTTTTATTCATTAGATGCATTACCTGCATTTACATTAAAAGCTTATGATCGAACAGTTGTTAAACAAAATATTTATAAAGAAGTTTGGGCTCTTTTATATAATATAAACCCACTACCTTCTTTTCTTTTGAAGCCAGCAGAAATTGGTACAGGTTTAAGTGAATTGCAAGGTGTTACATATGGAATTACAACTCCTGCATTAGCTCAGATATTTTTTGTATTTAATTTCTATGGAGTAGCATTTATTTATTTGATTGGTGTAGTTTTTTCTAGATTTGAATTGATGTTAATTAATCAAAATAAATTTATAAGTGTACTAATTTATTTATTTTTAATTTTATCTATAGTAATATCTTCTCATAGTGATTTTAGAGCCATGATGAAAATCCTCTGGTATTTATTATTCTTTATATTCTCAATTAAACTTTTTATAAAGTTAAAATAACTTATGATTGTATCTCAACTAACTGCAAGAAGAGATTATGCGGTCCCAAAAATCTTATATGAAAATAACATGTTGTCTATGTTATTTACAGATGCATATTACAATGTAGATAAATATCCAATTTTTAATCTCTTAGATAGGACTCTACCAAGTAAATTAGTTAAGACTTATCATAGATATGACCCAAATATTCCAATAGATTTTGTGAGAAGTAACTGGGCGTTGGCTTTAAAGTTTAGGTATCAACTTAAAGCATTTAACCCAACTAAAAAATATTTAGCTCAAATTAATGCTTTCAAAGCTAATTCTGAATTTATAATAAGGTATTGTAATAAAAATAAAAATATAAATTCTTATTATGGGTTTGATTCAGCGAGTAAAGAGTTCTTTGAATGGGCCAAACCCAAAGGATTCTCTTTATATTTAGATCAATGCATTGCTCCCAGATATTCCCAAATATTAATGTACAAGAAATTTCAAGATACTTATGGTGTAAATCAACAACGAAATATTGAACAATGTATGTTTCATAAAGAAAGAGAGGAAAGAGAGTGGGAGTTAACAAATAAAATTCTGGCACCATCTAGTTATGTTAAGTCAGAATTATTAAAAGCTGGTGCACCAGAAAATAAAATATTTTTAGTTCCATTTGGTTATGAATCACCATATTCATTGAGTTATAGGAAAAAGAGTTTCGAAACAAATTTAAACATTACAAAAGATAAGCTAAATATTTTATTTGTTGGAAATAGTGGGTTAAGAAAAGGTATTTATGATTTTTTAATGATTGCAAAACATTTTAACAATTATCCTCTGAAATTTAATATTGTGGGTTCTATTCAGAAAGATATTTTTAAATACATAGAGAATGAAAAAATTAAGAATGTTAATATTATTGGTAAGTTAAATCGTCAAGATTTAAATGAAATTTATAAATCATCTGATATTTTTTGCTTTCCAACTTACCTTGAAGGGTCAGCTAGAGTTGTTTTTGAAGCAATGAGTTGGGGGTTACCGGTATTGTCAACATATCAGTCAGGAAGTGTTATAACAAATGAACTAGATGGTTTTCTAGTTGATGCAGGACAGATTAATAATATGATAATGTATATTCAAAAATTAATTTCATCAAAGGAATTAAGGTTTAAAGTTGGAGAAAAAGCTTTATACAAAGTCGAAGAATTTAACCTAAATAATTATGCGAAAGCTTTAATACCAGTACTAACTTAATTGTAATTTCAAACTTTCTAATATGTCAAAAGTAAGATGGTTTTTAGAAGGAACATCTCATTACGCAACAATGTATATAGGGAAAAAATGGGGTAATAATTTTCCAATGTATTTTGTCTGTTCTTTTCCAAGATCTGGATCAACATGGTTAAGCGAATTGCTAGCAGATTATTTTAACTTGCCGAGACCAAGCCATTATATATTTCCTATAGGTTTTTCTTCAGTAATTCACACACATGTTTCTCCAAATTTTGGTTTGAAAGATTGCTTTTATATATACCGAGATGGCAGAGATTGTTACTTATCATTTTATCAGTATTTATTGAAAAATCTCATTGAAAAAGGTGAAGAGTTTAATGAATTTGGTTTTTGGAAAAAAAGGTTTAAGAAAGGAGATTATAAAGAACATTTTGATGAAAACTTTTCGATATATCTTGAAACGCAATTTAAAAAAAAATGGCATTGGGGGAAGCACACTTTAGGATGGATTGAAAAGTCAAAGAACTATAAAAATGTAGAACTAATAAAATTTGAAGATTTAAAAAATAATCCTTTAGGAATCATGACAGAAGTTTTAGAAAAAAGATTTGGATACATATCTATATCTTCTTTAGAAGAAGCTGTAAAAAGACAATCCATCCAAACCCAAAAAAATAGACCTAAAGATCAGCATAGAACCTTTATTAGAAAAGGTGAAACAGGAGATTGGAAAAACTATTTTCATAGAGAGTCAGCAGATATATTTAACTATTATGCTGGTAAGTCTTTAATAAAACTAGGATATGAAGAGAATAGTGAGTGGTTAAATATTTTTAATTAAATATGAATGTATCTTTTTTAACAGGCTCAATATCAAGACTTTCGGGTGGTTTATATACTAGTGTAAGAAGGTTAACACAAGAACTCAAAGGAATTGATATTGAAGTTTTGACTTTTGAGGATCAATATTTTGAGCAGGATAAAAAACTATGGAACCCAATAAGATTGAAAACTTTTTCTTACTCTGGGCCATATAATTTAAGATACTCTCCTAGTTTAAAAAAATATCTTGAGGTTAGTAATCCACATATTACTCATATACAGGCTCTATGGATGTATCAGTCTTTGGCAAACCTTCAATGGTCAAAGAAATATAGCAAACCTTATATTATAACTCCAAGAGGAATGTTAGACAAATGGGCGGTAAATAATGCTAATTGGAAGAAAAAAATAATTAGTACTTGGTTTGAAAATGAACATTTAAAAAAAGCTTCTTGCATTCATGCATTATGTGAGTCGGAAGCAAAATCTGTTAAAGAATATGGGATTAAGAATGCACCTATTTGTATTATTCCAAATGGAATCGATTTACCTGAAGTTAAAAATTATGAATCGCCTTTAATAAATAAACCAAATGTATTGTTATATATCGGTAGAATTCATCCGAAAAAAAATCTACTTAACTTAGTTGAAGCATGGGCTAAAGTTTCAAAATCTATAGGAAGTAATATTTTTCAAGACTGGCAGTTAGCTTTAGCAGGATGGGATCAAGGAGGTTATGAAGAACAACTAAAAAGGAGAGTAAATGAATTGAATATAAATGATAGTGTTTTATTTCTTGGTCCGAAATATGATTTAGAAAAGCAAAATTGGCTTGCAAACTCACAAGGTTTCATTTTACCCTCTTATAGTGAAGGATTGCCAATGGCTATTTTAGAGGCATGGGCTTTTAAACTACCAGTTTTAATGTCAAAAGAATGCAATTTACCTGAAGGCTTTATGAAAAATGCCGCACTGAATACTGGTACAACTATAACTAGTATTGAAAACACAATTAAAAATTTTCTAGAAATGAAAGAAGGGGAAAGAAAAGTTATGGGTTTAGCTGGTTATGAATTAGTTGAGCAGAAATTTACTTGGGATAGAATTGCATCGCAAATGAATGAAATATATAATTGGGTTTTAGGTGATCTATCAAAACCTAGTACTGTAATTTAATTTTGATGATTTTGTGTTTTTGACTAATAATTGTTGATGTGGAAAAAAATGACTTAACTATTATTTTATTAACTTATAATGAAGAAGCTAATCTACCTGCTTGTTTAGAAAGTCTTAAAGGACTGAATTATCCAATTTTTGCAGTAGACTCTTTTTCTACCGATAAAACATTATCAATATTAGAAAGTCAACAGATAAAATACGTTCAGCATTCTTTTGATAATTATTCTTTACAAAGAAATTGGGCACAAGAAAATAATCCATTCGAGACAAAGTGGGTATT